>CAZIBD010000061.1:0-18266 GCA_964536935.1 uncultured bacterium
CACGGTCTGCGAGGGCCCTGATCGTCTCAAATCTCCCGTACGGGAAGCGACTTGGGAACCGCGCAGAAGCACAAGACCTACTTGAGAGGTTCTGTGATGTCCTGGTTCGCAAAGGGCGTGGATGGAACTACGTTCTTCTAACCCCCCAAGGGTTCTCCCTTCCGCATACAGGTCTGGTGACCGACATGCAGGTAGAGCTCATGAATGGCGGACTGCGAACCATAGCAACGTTTGGCCACGTCAGAGTAAGGTGACACGGCCTGAAAATGGGTATCAGCTGTCAACGATCGCTCGTCGGGCTACTCGGACGAGGTCTACGTGATGCGAACCCGACCGATGCGTCGGTTCATAACCAACCCCACGTGGTCAGGGGACGGGCTAGGCGACGAGGAGTGTCACCAACGATTCAGAGCCAAGTCTGTTACCACGCCGAACCCGCTAACTCGCCTGCGACTGCAGGCAGAAGCGATCCACATCAACCGTTGTGAAGCGCAAATAGCTCTGGAACGATTTCTTCCCGGGTTGCAGGGTGAAGCACCCGCGTTGCACATTCGAACTTCCCCCGGGAGTAGAGATCTTGGAACACGGCGACTAGGTCCGGGTCAAACTGCGTGCCGGCACCGTTCGCAATGTACCGCAGGGCCTGAGACTCAGGCATTGGGCTTCTGTACGGACGCTCACTGGTGAGCGCCTCAAAGACGTCGACGATGGCAATCACGCGCGCAAGGCGAGGAATCTCCTCTGCGCGGTATCCAAGTGGATAGCCTAATCCATCCCACCGTTCATGATGCGCCCGAACTACGTCCGCAATGGGCCTAAACGCTTGTGACACCGATGCCAAGAGATCCGCTCCGTACGATGGGTGTCGCCTAATCTCTGCAAACTCCTCTTCGCTCAGCCGACCACTTTTTAGCAGAATGTACTCCGGCACCGCGATCTTTCCTAGGTCATGGAGTCGCGCCGCCCAGTAGAGAACAGTCCTGTCACTTGTCGACAAGCCGAGCGAGCTCCCCATGACAAGTGCATTTCGCGCGACCCTTTCACAATGCCCCTGAGTATGTTGGTCTCGTACCTCCACTGTGCTTGCTAGACTCGCCAGAATTCGCTCATAGCCTTCAAGACCGGTATGCACCCCACCTTGTTTCAATCCGATTTGGCGCGACGGGTCTGACTGGCGATTGAGCAGCACGATAGCCAGAACTGCGAAAATGGAATAGATGCCCGCCTGAGCTAGCCAAGTGGCAGGCTCAGCGGCAGCCGCCTTGGGCGCAACCAAATGCAGCACCAAGGGCGAAACGGCCACAGCCGCCAACGTGCTCGTGGCCGCGGCACCCTTGCGTCCCCAGACGGCCGCAGCAACGAGGATGGGGAATAGCCATGCCTCCGACCAAGCACCAAGCCCAAGTCCCCCAGTGAGCACAACCAGCGCTGCGCAGAGGACGAGGCCCATCAAGAGAATCAGTGCCGCTCTTGCCCACAGGCCCCGCTCTTCCGCCGTGAATTGCAGCCAGACTCCAAGATAAGAGGCGAACCGCTTGAGTAGGGCCGTCACGCCGGTCGCCCCCTTCAAGACCAGCGCACCTTGAAACGCTGGCAGTCCAGTTCAAGCTCAACAGAAATAGTGCCCACGAGCTACGCCTCCTTTCGGCGTAGTCGTAGGCTAAACGGCCAGCGCTTATGATGCGCATAAGCGCTGGCCGTGACGCACAATCTAGCGTTTCTCACGCGCACTCGCCTAGCGACGAATGCACAAGGTCCTTGCCTAAGTCCTGCTCAGCGCTGCGAGTACGTGCTCGCCGCCGACACAAGCAGCGGAAGGCTTGCGAGAAGGGTAACGACAACGGCTACGAAAATGCGCTTCCCAGTGTTTTTCATATGCGTCCCATCCTCCCGAATCCCGTTAAACGGGTGAACCAAACCCTCACCTACGGCCTCCCTCGCCGAAGGTGCTACTTCTTGGGTCTCCCAACCCAGAAGCATCTCATTTGGGCCCGAGGGCCCCACCGATTGGAGCTGTTTGGGTGCTGTGGACCAGACCCTCCGAACTTACAGCTCCCACTTCTTCCGAAGCCGGGTAAACCCGGAACCGACTTGGCCTCCCAACCACTGTCGATTGCGGCTAGTCTACACATCAGATACCGCACCGTCAAGGCGAATCTGCGAAGTGACCAGCCACATATCTCGCGTATAACCGACGTCCCTGACGGCGACTCTACTCTGTAGATGTGGCATTGTTCCTGCTCCTCCGCGCGCACTGTGTATTAGAATCCGTTACGCCAAGGCTCGAACCTGAATAGGAGGAGGGCCACCATCCCGCTGCCACGCGCAATGACCATCGACGTCCAAAGCCTTGTTCAGCAACGCTATCCTGGGGTACAGCTCGTCAGCGAAATCCAGGGATGGGCCTTTCTCGAAGAGTTCGAGAAGGGCGTTGTGACATATCAGGCCAAGGCGGACCCGTCTCCTGAGGATGACCGCTGGCTGGGCGTTTGCCTTTTCCAGCTGGTCCGAGATCTCGAGGCGCTGGAGGCCCTGTATCGGGCACTCAACAGGGGCGATGAAGCTGCGCGTGTCAATGTCGCCCACGTTCTGAGGTTTGTGGAGCGTGTAGAGGACGCCGGCGTCGAGCTTTCACGTGTCAATGAACAGCGCCTATCCCCCTATAATCAGGTCCTGTACTTCCGCGTGCTCAGTATGCACGAAGAAAACAACGGCAACTTGCGGGAAGCGCTCAAGGCAGCGGAAGACGCTTGGCGCCGTGTTCAGGGAATTCCTGAGTTCCCGTTGCTCGCGCCATCCATTCTTGCTCAGCTGGCGATATTGCATGGCAGAATCGGGCGCTCTCAGCGCGCGCTCTGGTTCGTGGAGCGCGGGTTGCAGGTCACGCGTGGGACCGAATTGATGAAACTGCACGTTCGGCGTGCGTACGTACTCACAAGCTTGGGGCGGTATCAAGAAGCGCAATCAGAACTCGAATCCCTAGACCTCTCACGGGCTCCCGAACCTTTCCAACCCGAAAGGCACTGGCTCCTTGGCGAGGTGGCACGCGCAACAGGCAATCTGTTGACGGCCATCAATGAGTACGAGCAGGCAATTGAACTTTCGATGGGCCTACAGATGGGAAATGAGGAACTGCTCAGTAGGCTGCCCCTAATGTCGATACTTGGACATCGTGCCGAGTTCTCGGCTGCAGGTGAACATGCTGCACGAGCGCAAACACTCCTGTCTGACAAGTCTGACAGGTTGGAATTCCGGTTTCGAGAGGTACTCTTACTGTTCTGGCAAGGTGCTTACACGAGCGACCACGCAACGGCCGAGCTAGAAGCACTTATTGGTGAGTTCGGGACCATGGGCCTCTTGAAGGAACAGGGGCTCGTGCGCCTGCACAAAGCCGAGATCCTGCGGAGTTCAGGAAAGGCCTTCCTCAAAGAACTCGACAGCCTGCAAGCCCTGAGCGTAACGCTGCAGAATCCGGCGTACTTGGCTCCGGAGTGGGCTCTCTTGCCAGAACTACATGAGCTTGCACGGCGATCGCACCCGCGCATTGCCGGTCAGGCCCCAAGCGTACTACGAGTTACGTCGTTGGACGAAGAGTATCTACAGTTGGACTCGAAACCTGTAAGCATTCCCCTTAGGAAGGGCGTAGAGGTCCTCGCCTACTTCCTTGAACACAAGGCCGTTACTCTCAAGAAACTCCTCGCCGACGTCTTCCCCGACGACAAGCCGCGCAGCGCGAAGTCCTACTTCCACCAGTTCCGGCACCAGCTGCGCGAGAACGTCGACGGACTCGAGATCGAGTACGACAGCGAATCGAAGATGTATCGCCTCAAGAGCGAGATCGATATCGTGTGGGACGTATCCGAGTTGAGGGCCGGACGGGTCATGGGCAAGACGGGCCTGTTCCTGCCGAGTTCCGGCAACGACTGGGCCCTGAGCGTCGACCGGTCGTTGGACCCGTACCGTGAAGCCGCTGGAGTGCTCGAGGTGGCGTGACCGGGCCGACCACGCACCCGTTGGGTGTGGTATCCTCCTGCCAACGGAAGAGATGGTGGTTGGGAGATCCCCGGAGCTGCGGTTGGGAGCCACACGCTCCGGGCATTTCTTTGCCTGTGTTTCATCTCGTATCCGACCCGCGTCGAGCGCCTCGACGCGGGCTGTCAGCTGCTGTAAGAATCCTGTAAGAACGCCTAGCTATACTCGACACGTGGACCTGAGGTAACTCTCCCAGTACCTCTTCCCATCTCTTCCGAAAGACGGGCTCCGCGCCTCCCACGCGGAGTCCACCCTTTTTTTTGGGGCTTCCGACCAATTCTCTTTTTGGGCTTCCGACCGCGCTGACACGAGGCCCTTGCCATTAGGCGAGGCTCGCCACCAGGACCGTGCAAACCACCCCCGGTCGCCGTTCGCGCTCGCGATACAGGCGCATCGCGCGCCCGGTCGTAGCATCGTTGGCAGAGCAGTAGCCTGCCCGGGCGGGCGCCACTTCGTCGACGGACGGGGCCACTGTCGGGGGTCAGGCATCGGTTGAGCAACTGCCGTGCGCGCGGTGCTCTCGTAGACGTGTTTGCTTGCGGGAGCCCCTCGAAGTGTGATTTAATGGGTAGTTGCCAGCTTAACCAAAGCGAGGAGGAAGCCCCTTTCATGGACGAAAAAGTAAACCCGGCCGAGGGAACCCCTGCCCCGGTCACCGACCCAGCCCCGGAGGAAGTCACGATCCAGGCCCCATCCGCGGCAGCTGAACAGGGTGCAAGCGGCGAGATGGCGAACGACGAGGATCTCAACGATCAGGAACGGGCTCCTTCAGAGCAAGTCGCAGCCGAAGCCGTTGAAACCGAGAACTCCGAGGCGGTCGACGCCGTAGAAGCTCCGGCCGAAGCCGGCGCTGCCGACGCGGCGCAAGACGACACCTCCGAGTTGACGATGGAAGACGTGATGGCTGCCAGCGATGAGCAGCTTGCACGCAAGCCGGTCCATCGCGGCATGATCACGACCGGTCAGGTCATCATGCTCTCGCAGGACGGCATCATCGTCGACGTGGGCGCGAAGATCGAGGGCATCCTGCCCTACAACCAGCTCTTCGAGTTCGAGACGAACGCCGAAGACGCCGCGAAGTACTTCAAGCCCGGCGACGAGATCCAGGTGTACGTCGTACGCTCGGATATCCCCAACAACACCATCGTGCTCTCCAAGAAGCGGGCCGACCAGGAACGTGCCTGGAACCTCCTCCAGGAGATCCACGACAAGGAGAAACCGGTCGAAGTCGAGATCATCGAGAAGGTACGCGGCGGCCTCGTCGCCAACCTCGGGATCCGCGCCTTCCTGCCGGCGAGCCAGGTCGACGTTCGCCGCGTCAATGACCTCTCCCCGTTCGTGGGGCAACGCCTCAAGGTCAAGATCATCGAGCTCAACCGGCGCCGCAACCGTGTGATCATCTCGCGCCGCGCCATCCTCGAAGAGGAGATCGCCGAGAAGAAGGCCGAGACGCTCAAGACCCTCGAGCCCGGCCTGAAGCTCGACGGCGAGGTCGTGGAGATCACCGACTTCGGCGTCTTCGTCAACCTCGGCGGCATCGACGGCCTGGTGCACCGCAGCGAGCTCACGCACGGGCGCTTCAGCCACCCGCGCGACGTGGTGAAGGTGAGCGACAAGGTGCGTGTCGAGGTGCTCGACATGGACCTCGAGCGCGAGCGCATCAACCTCTCCATGAAGTCGCTCATGCCGAACCCGTGGGACAACGTGCTGGCCAACTACTCGATCGGCCAGAAGATCGCGGGCAAGGTCACCAACCTCACCCCCTTCGGCGCCTTCGTCGAGATCGAACCCGGCCTGGAAGGGCTCATCCACGTCAGTGAGATGAGCTGGACCAAGCGCGTGCGTCACCCCAAGGAGATCGTGACCGAGGGTGACGAGGTCGAGGCGATGATCCTCAAGATCGACACCAACCAGCAGCGCATCTCGCTCGGTCTCCGCCAGACTCAGCCCGACCCATGGAGCAGCCTGCCGGACCGCTACCCGCCCGGCACCGAGGTCACCGGCCCGATCACCGGCATCACCGATTTCGGGGTGTTCATGGAGATCGAGGAAGGGATCGAGGGCCTGGTTCACATCAGCGAGCTGAGCCACGACCACATCGAGAACATCAACGACCACTTCAGTCGAGGTGACGAGGTCACCGCGGTCATCCTCAACATCGACCCGGTGGAGCAGCGCGCGAGCCTCTCGCGCAAGCGCCTGCTGCCCTACTCGGCCAGCGATCTGGAATCGGTGGGCACCGGCGCCCCGGCCTCGCGTGGAGGCGGCGGTCGGCGCGGTCGCCGGAGCCGTCGCGGCGGCGACATCGACTACGACTACAGCTACGCTGCCTCCGACGTCAACACGAAGGCGACCACCAAGCTCGGCGACGTCTACGCCGACCTCTTCGCTCAGTTCGGACTGACCGAGACCAAGGACGACGAGGAGGGCGCAGAAGCGCCGGCCGAAGAAGTCGCAGCAGGAGAAGCCCCGGCAGCTGCCGAGGCGACCGAGGCGACGGTCGAAGCAGCGCCCGAAATGGTGTCGGAACAGCCCGAAGCTGCGACGGAGCAGGAGCAGCCTGAGGTTGCGACCCAGGAAGCGGCCGCCAGCGAGCCCGCCAAGGTCGCCGACGAGCCGGTGCAGGCAAGCGCTGAGTCCGACGCACCGGAAGCGGAGCGTGCCGAGGAGGCGGAGCCCGAGAATGCCATCGATGCCGCGGAGGCGGCGGCCATGCTCACGGCTGCCTTCCGCGAGGGCAAGCGCCCCGTCAAGGCCGCTGAAGAGTCGGAAGCCGACCAGGCGCCAGCCGAAGAGAAGGCGCCTGTGGACACCGAAGCGCCCAAGGCCTGAGTCCTAGCCAGCATTCACGAAGGGGCACCGCTCGATCGAGCGGTGCCCCTTCTGCCAGTGTCCATTCCTCCCGTGCGTGACCCGCTCCTCTTCGATCGCGTCGACGAGGACTACGGCGCGGTGCGTCCAGGCTACACCCGATCCACTCGTCGGCGGACGGCTTCTTCGGGCCCGACGTTCTGGAGCTCGCCTGCGCAAGGGATCACCGCCGCGCATGAAGGGAGGGCGGCGCCCTCCATCGCCAGTTCCGACTACATCCGTTTCAGCCGGTCGATGCGCTCCTGGATCGGAGGGTGGGTCGCGAACAGGTCGACGGCGTTGTGCTTCGCCAGCGGGTTCACGATGAACATGTGCCGGACGCCCTCGGATACCTGGAGGCCTTCCCCCTGGTAGGCCGCCAGCTTCTCCAGCGCTCGCGCCAGACCCTCGGGATTCCGCGTGATGTAGGCGCCGGTCGCGTCTGCCAGGAACTCTCGCCGCCGGCTGACGGCCAGTCGCAGCATCGTCGCCAGGATCGGACCCAGAACCAGCAGAACCAACAGCAGGATCCCCATGATGCCTTGGCCCCGATTGCCTCCACGGTCACCGCCGCTGCGGCGGCCCCGCCCGCCGAGCGCACCGAACTGGAACCAGCGCAGTACCAGGTCTCGCAGGATCACGATGGCGCCCACCGTCGCAGCGAGCATCGACAAGAAACGGATGTCGTAGTTGCGCACGTGGGCCATCTCGTGGGCCACGACGCCCTCGAGCTCTTGTCGCTCGAGCATGTCGACGAGGCCCCGCGTCACGGCGATCGAGGCGTGCTGGGGGTCACGCCCCGTGGCGAAGGCGTTGGGCGCCGGCGAGTCGATGACGTAGATGTGCGGTGTGGGGACCCCGGCCCCGATCGCGACCGCCTCCGTCACGTTGACGAGGTACCGGTATTCGTCCTTGGTCGCGGGCCGCGCCCCGGCCGCGCCCAGCGCGAGCTGGTCGCTGAACCAGTAGGCAATGACCGTCTGGCCGGCACCCACGGCTCCCGCTGCCGCAACGAAGAACACGGCCGACGCGGGATTGGTCACCTGGGCGAGCAGGTAACCGATGGCGCCCAGCAGCGCCACCATCACCAGCCCCAGCAGCCAGGAGAGCCGCCGGTTGGACGCCTGCCAGTCCAGCAGATTGATGCGCCTGCCGGTCGCCCTGTCGGTGATGACGTCGGGCAGGACGCCCGCGCCGGGTACTGTCATGGTCGCTCCGTCGTTCGGGCGTTTCAGCCTGCGAACGACACCTTCGGTACCTCGCGCTCAGCCTCGGGGATCTCCAGGAACACCGCCTGCTTCTTGTTCATGGGGCCGGCCATGAACACGCCCGGCACCGTCTCGATGGCGTTGTTGTACTGGAGCACCGCGTCGTTGTAGAACTGCCGCGCGTAGGCGATCTTGTTCTCGACGCCGGACAGCTCCTCCTGGAGCATCTTGAAGTTCTCGTTGGCCTTGAGCTCGGGGTAGTTCTCGGCGATGGCGAACAGCCGGCCCAGCGCGCTCGTCATCTGGTTGGCGGCCTGCGCCGACTCGTTGACGTCCTTCGCGCTCATGAGGGCCTGACGCGACCGCGCCACCTCTTCGAAGACCGTCTTCTCGTGGGCCGCATAGCCCTTGACGGTCTCGACCAGGTTGGGGATGAGGTCGACGCGCCTCTTGAGCTGCACGTCGATCTGGCTCCACGCGTTCTGAAAACGGTTCTCCAGGCTGATGATCCGGTTGTAGACGCCTACAGCCGAGATCGCCAGGATGGCCAGGATGACCAGCACCACGATCGTCGCCATTGACACCTCCTGACATCGAGTGTACTGGACGCCGTGAGGCGGCCACGGTGCCAACCTCTCTGCCGGCGGCGCTGCCGGCCGCCGTCACCCCTTGCGCACCACCGAGGGCACCTAGGGAATGCGCTGGCGAATGACGCCGCCGCCGATCAGGCGGTCGCCCTGGTAGAGCACCGCCGACTGGCCCAGCGTGACGGCGAACTGCGGCTCGTCGAAGTCGAGTCGGAACCCCCCCTCCTCGAGGGCGAGGGTGGCCGGGACCGGCGCCTGCCGGTAGCGGACCTGGGCGTGCACGCGCCCGGGCAACGCCGCCTCGTCGAGCAGGAAGTTCGGCCGCTCCGCGCGCAGACCGGACCAGAAGCACATCGCCCGGGGACCCACCACCACCGTGTTGTCCTCGGCCCTAAGGTCGATGACGTAGCGCTCGAGATGCGACTTCCACAACCCTAGGCCGCGCTTCTGACCGATCGTGTAGAACTGCACGCCGCGGTGTTCACCGACCACGGCGTATCCCTGGCTGGCATCGATGACCGGGCCGCTATGCTCGTGGCTGGCTTCCTTCAGATAGTCCTTCACGGTGTCGGGAATGAAGCACAACCCCGAGGAGCTCTTCTTCTCCGCGGTCAGCAGACCACGGTCCGCGGCCAGCGCGCGCACGTCACGCTTGCTGAGCTCACCCAGCGGGAAGAGCAGGTACGGCAGGATCTCACGAGGAAGAGCCCAGAGGAAGTAGGTCTGGTCCTTGTCGTCGTCCTCGCCACGGTGCAGCTCCACGCCACCGGGACCATCGACACGGCGGACGTAGTGGCCAGTGGCGAGAAAGTCGCAGCCCAGGACCCGTGCGCGCTCCAGGAAGGCGCCGAACTTGATGTGGCGGTTGCACCAGACGCACGGGTTGGGCGTCTCGCCGGCCTCGTAGCTGGGCACGAAGGGGTCGACCACGATCTCCTGGAACCGCTCGCGGAAGTCGAGCAGATAGAACGGGACGTCCACGGCGTCGGCCACGCGGCGCGCATCGTAGGCGGCTTGCGGGCTACAGCAGAGATCGAACGCACCGGTCGGGCCCTCGTCGGGCCAGAAGCGGGCCATCGTGCCCACGACCTCGAAGCCGCCCTCGCGAAGCAGGGCCGTCGCGACCGACGAGTCGACGCCACCCGACATGGCGCTGAGGACCTTCGGGCTGCGTTCCACGCTGGAGGAGGGGTCGAGCCGTTCCACGGCCCTCCAGTCTAGCCGACGGCGGCTACCCCGCGGCCGAGGCCGCGACAGCCCGCCCGGGAGAGCGTGGGCCGGTACGGTAGACTGGACCGCACGGAGGTGGATGTGAAAGGCGCTCGCATCCTGCAGTTCGTCCTGCTCATCCTGTTGGCGCTCTACCTGGTGGCGTTCAACAACGTGAACCCGGATCCCCTGACGCTGCCGCTGCTGCCGATGGTCATCCCGCTCCCTCCGGTGCTGGTGGTCATCATCGCGCTGGTGGGTGGGTGGCTGGTCGGCTGGGTCCCGCCACGTATCGCGTTGTGGCGGCGCACGCGGGAGAACCGCCGCCTGCGCCAGCGGGTCAGCGAGTTGGAAGGACAGCCTCCACGCCACCTCGGCCGCTCGCAGGGGGAACGGGCTCCGGTCATCCCGGACCGCTACCCCGTCATCCCGGACCGGCCCGCCCCGCAGGACGAGGAAACCGAACCTTCGTGAGCGCGGCCGACGACTATCGGCCACCCACACCCGTCTGGCTCCTGCGGCCACCCGCGCCGCCCCATGCCGTCCGCTCGCTGTCCCGCAGTCTCGGCGTGCCGCCCCTGCTCGCCGCGATGCTGTGGTCCCGGGGGTTGCGCGACGACGCGCCCGACCACCTCAACCCTCCGCTCGAGCTCACCCGCATCCCGCACCTCGAGAGTGCCGCCGAGCGGCTCGAGCAAGCCATCCGCGGCAGCCAGCGCATCCTGATCCACGGCGACTACGACGCCGACGGCATCAGCGGCACGGCCGTGCTGACGTTGGGACTGCGCGAGCTGGGCGCTACCGTCGAGCCCTACATCCCGGACCGGCTCGCCGACGGCTACGGCATCCACCCTGCCCGCGTCCCCGAGCACGCGGAACGCTGCGATCTGTTCGTGACCGTCGATTGCGGCATCACCAACCTGGACGAGATTCACCGCCTGAAGGAGGCGGGCGTGGAGGTCATCGTCACGGACCACCACACCCCCGGCGACGCCTACCCCGACTGCCTCGTGGTCCATCCGGCAACCTCGCCGCTCGCCCGGGGCGGCCTGCCTCAGCTCACCGGAGCAGGCGTGGCCTTCCACCTGCTCTGGGCCCTCAGGCAACGCCTCGGTCTGGGCCGCCCGGACGACTACGCCGACCTTGCCGCCATCGGCACCATCGCCGACGTCGCCCCCCTCCTGGGCGAGAACCGTGCCCTCATCGTGGAGGGCCTCCGGCGTCTCGCCGACTCGCGTTGGCCGGGGATACGGGCGGTCGTGAAGCAGTCGCATCTGCGCGGCGAGGTCACGGCCCGCCACGTGGCCTTCGTGATCGCGCCGCGCCTCAACGCCGCCGGGCGGCTGGGTGAGGCAGAGCTCGGCCTCGAGCTTCTCACCACGGCCAGCGAGCGACGTGCCAGCGAGCTCGCCGCCTATCTCGACGCCCGCAATCAGGACCGGCGACGCATCCAGGACGAGATGTTCGTCCAGGCGCTCGAGATCGTCGATCCGCAGGCGCCTGCGCTGGTCGTCGAGGACCCCCGTTGGCACCCGGGCGTCATGGGCATCGTGGCGTCCAAGCTCCTGGAGCGCTTCTACAGACCCGTCTACATCGTCGCCAAGGGCAAGGGAAGCGTGCGCTCGACGCCCGGCATCTCGGCGGTCCAGGGGCTTCGCGAAGCGTCCAGGCACCTCCTGCGCTACGGCGGCCACGCTCAGGCCGCCGGGTTCGCGCTGGAGATGGAGAGCCTGCCGGGTTTCCGCGACGCCATCCTCGACTACGCCCGCCGCTTTCCCCGCCCACAACCGGTCATCACCGCCGACGCGGTGCTCGTCGGAGAAGAGGTGGAGCACGGCCTGTGGCAGGCCATCCGTTCGCTCGAGCCGTTCGGCGAGGGCCACCCCGCTCCCCTCTTCGCCCTGACCGACCTGCTCGATGCCGCACGCGCCGTGGGCCGGGAGAGCGCGACGCTGCAGCTCCGGATCGGCGGCGTCAAGGGGGTGGCATGGCAGATGGGGGCGCTCGCCGACGCCCTGCCCGTGGGGCGGCCCGTGAACGCCGCCGTGACGCTCAACGAGAACGAGTGGCGTGAGCGCAAGACGCTCGAGTTCGTGGCCGAGGCGGTGCGCCCGGCCGAGCGCCTCGCGTTGGCGCCGCGCGCGACCGAGCCCGAGCGCGAGACCGGTACCACCCCGCGTGTAGTGCGCGGCGCCCTGGCCCGGGCCCAACGGCTGGCGCCCACCGACCTCGCGGGCCTCCGGGAAGCGCTCGCCCAGAGCGACGCACTGTGGCTCCGAGCCTTGCCGCCCGACGACGCCGTGCAGGCGCTCCGGGTCGTCCTCGCGCAGGCCTCTGCGGTGGGGCTCGATCTCGACGACGGCGCACTGTCCACCCTTCAAGCCCAGGCGTTCCAGTTCCCCACGCTCGACGACGTTCGCCGCGGCTTCGTGGCCCTTCGTCGCGGGCTCCGGCCGCCCTTCGAGGGGCGCAAGGCGGAGCGAACGCGTACCGTCCTCGAGGAGCTCGAGCTCGTGGACGGAGCCGGGCACGTCCTGAGCGGCGAGAAGCGCGACCCCTACGCCTCGGACACGCTGCTCGACGGGCTCGTCCACCGTCACCTGCTCCTGCGCTTCGTCACCGCCTATCGATTCCTCGACGACGATGGCTTCGCCCGCAGCGTGACGACCCTCTTCGGGCCCGCCGACCGCGGCGAGACACGCGCGACCTCCGCGGCAACGTCGGCCGATCCGGACCCCGCGGAGCATGCGCCCACGGCCCCCCGGCCCAGCTGAGCCGCGGCCGCCCGCGGCGTCCTTCGCGCTTCGACGACCCGTTTCCGCTTCGCGAGACGCGTGAGGGCCGTGCGATACTGACATCATGACGAGCACCGCCGCCTCGATGCCGCCCGTGGACCCCACGACCGTCACGTCCCTGGAGCGTGAGCTGAAAGCGCGTGTCGGCGGTGAGGTGCGCTTCGATGAGACGGCGCGTACGCTCTACGCGACCGACGCCAGTCCCTATGAGATCCGACCCCTCGGCGTGGTGCTGCCCCGCTCGCTGGACGACGTACGTGCGACCGTGGCGGTGGCCAACCGGCTCGGCGTGCCGGTCCTGCCTCGCGGCGGCGGCACCAGCCTTGCCGGCCAGACGGTGGGCAGAGCGCTGGTCGTGGACGTTTCGAAGTACCTCACCCGCGTGCTCGAGGTGAACGTGGAGGAGCGCTGGGCACGGGTCGAGCCAGGGGTCGTGCGCGACCAGCTCAACGCGATCCTCGCGCCGCACGGCCTGCAGTTCACGCCGGACATCTCCACGACCAGCCGGGCGAACATCGGCGGCATGGTCGCCAACAACTCGGCCGGCACCCGCAGCATCAAGTACGGCAAGACCGTCGACCAGGTGCTCACCATGCGCGTGCTGCTGATGGACGGCACCGAGTTGGAGCTGGGCCCTGTCGACGAGGCCACGCTGCGAGCCAAGCTCGCCCAGCAGGATCGCGAAGGCGAGCTGTACCGGACCGTCCACCACATCGTGACGGACCACGCCGCGGAGATCGACGCGCGCTACCCGAAGATCATGCGTCGGGTCGGCGGCTACAACCTGGACGAGTTCGCCCCGGGCCGGCCGTTCAACCTAGCCAAGCTGGTGTGCGGCAGCGAGGGCACGCTGGCGTTCATCCTCGAGGTCACCATCCACCTCGATCCCGTGCCCACCCACCGCCTGCTGGCCATGCTCCACTTCGAAACCCTCGAGCAGGCGCTGACCGCGGTGCAGCACGTCAACCGGCACAAGCCCTCCGCGGTCGAGCTGATGGATCGCGACATCTTCGTGCTCGGGCGCCAGAACCCGGCCCTGGCGCCGCTGCTGGGCTGGCTCCAGGGGGATCCGGGTGCCGTGTTGATGGTGGAGTTCGACGGCACCTCCGAGGAGGAGATGCGCGCGGGGCTGGCCGGCATGGAGGCGGACCCGAAGGTCGCCGGCCTGGCCTACGCCAGCACCCTGGCCACGTCGAACGAGCAGCAAGCGCAGATCCTCCAGTTCCGCCGCGACGGTCTGGGCATCTACTCGACCGTCAAGGGACGGAGCAAGCCGACGCCGTTCGTGGAGGACAGTTCGGTGCCGGTGGAGAACCTGCCCCGCTACATCGCAGACGTGGCGGAGGTGTGCCGCCGCCACGGCGTGCACGTGGTGTTCTACGCACACGCCTCGGTCGGCGTGATCCACCTGCGCCCCCACCTCGACCTCAAGACGGAAGAGGGCGTGCACACCTTCGAGGCCATCAGCCGCGAGGTGTTCGAGCTGGTGAAGAAGTACGGCGGCTCCTGGAGCGGGGAGCACGGCGACGGGCTGATCCGCTCCTACCAGAATCCGGCGATGTTCGGACCGGTACTCTACGAGGACTTCCGCGCCATCAAGCGGGCCTTCGACCCCGCCGGCCTCCTCAACCCCGGCAAGGTGGTGGACGCGCCCGCGATGACCTCGGACCTGCGCTACGGCGCCGACTACCCCGAGGTCGACCTGCCGACGTTCCTCGACTTCTCCGCCGACGGGGGCTACCTCGGCGCCATCGAGAACTGCAACGGCGTGGGAGCGTGCCGCAAGGTCGGCACCGGCACGATGTGCCCCAGCTACATGGCGACCCGCGACGAGGACCACACCACGCGCGGTCGCGCCAACGTCCTTCGCGATGCCCTGAACGGCCGCTTTCCCGGCGGCCTCACCAGCCGTGAGGTCTACGACGTGCTCGACCTGTGCCTGGAGTGCAAGGCCTGCAAAGCCGAGTGCCCCAGCCAGGTGGACATGGCGAGCATCAAGTACGAATTCCTGCAGCACTACTACGACGACCACGGCACGCCTCTGGCGGTGCGGGCCATCGGCAACGTGGCCCGGCTGGCGCCGCTCGGCCAGCGCCTGGCGCCGCTCGCCAACGCCCTGCTGCCGAGTGCGCCGGTGCGCTGGGCGCTCGAGAAGCTGGTCGACGTCGATCATCGACGCGTGCTGCCGCGCTACGCCGACGAGAGCTTCCGGCACTGGTACGAACGCGCGCGGCCGACGCCCTCCACCGGGCCCGACGCGCCGCGTGTCGCGCTCTTCGCCGATACCTGGACGATGTTCAACGAAACCGGCCCCGGCCGCGCGGCCGTGCAGGTGCTGGACGCCCTCGGGTACGCGGTCGAGCTGGTGCCGTACGGCTGTTGCGGTCGGCCGCAGCTCTCGAAGGGCTTGCTCCGCGAGGCCAGGACGATGGCCCGCCACAACGTCGAACGGCTTCACCCGTACGTAGAACGCGGAGTGCCGGTGGTCGGGCTCGAGCCCTCGTGCGTGACCGCGCTCGCCGACGACTACCGCCGCCTGCTCCCCGGCGCACGCACCGACGCGGTCGCCGACAACGTATCGATGATCGACCAGTTCCTCGCCAGAGCCTGGACCCGCGGCGAGATCGACCCTTCGTCGGTGTTCGATAAGCGCCCGGGCGAGACGATGCTGCATGGTCACTGTCAGCAGAAGGCCGTGCTCGGTACCGCCTCGACCAGAGCGGTGCTCGAGTGGGTGTCGGAACGCGTGCGCGAGGTCGACTCGGGCTGTTGCGGCATGGCCGGTGCGTTCGGCTACGCGCACCACGATCTGTCCATGGCGATCGGCGAGCAGCGCCTCTTCCCGGCGGTGCGGGAGCACGAGGGCGACACCGTCGCCTGCGGCTTCAGCTGCCGCCATCAGGTGGAGGACGGCACCGACCGGAGGCCCAGGCACCTGACCGAGGTCATGGCCGACGCCCTCAAGCCGACGCGCTGATCCGGGCTGCGAAGGCTGCGTGCCTTGGTGTCGGTTCCGGCCGCCTCCACCCACGCCCGTCCCCAGCCGCTCCGGCGGCGTCCACGTCATCTGGGCACGTCATCCCATACGCCCACATCGGCAGCCGCCGGGCCCTCTGTCCCCGGCAGGTGTGTCCTACATCTCCTGCGGAGCCTCGATCCCGAGGAGCGCCAGCACCTCGGCAAGCGTGGCTCGCACACGATCGACGAGGGCAAGGCGCGCCTCCCGCAGTCCCTCTTCGGCCTTGAGCACCTGCGTATCGGGCCGGCCGTCGGCCCCCTTGTGGTTGTAGTAGCCGTTCCAGGCCGTCGCCAGATCGAGCGCGTACTGGGCCACCAGGTGAGGGGCGAGGTCCCGCGCGGCCGCCTCCACCACGCCCGGGAAGCGCAGCAGGAGCTGCGCCAACCCGACCTCCAGCGATCCCAGCGACGCGAAGTCGGCGCCTTCCGCCGTCCGCCCCGCGGCCTCTGCCGCCCGCAGGATGCTGCAGGCACGCGCGTGCGCGTACTGAACGTAGGGGGCGCTGTCGCCCTGCAGGGAGAGGGCCTGCTCCCAGCGGAAGTCGATCACCTTGCGCGCTTCGCTCTTGAGCATGCCAAAACGCAGGGCACCGACCCCGACCTGCCGCGCGACCTCATCGCTGCCGGCCAGCCCCGGGTTCTTCTCCTCGACCACGGCGCGAGCCCGGCGCGTGGCCTCGGCCAGCACCTCGTCGATGGAGAGCGTCAACCCCTTGCGGCCGCTCATGGCCTGTCCCTCGAGCGTCACGACCTCATACGCGAGGTGGTGCGAGTTGCGATAGGCCCGTTCGCCCGCCTCGGTCCCGGACAGGGCCAGGGACGTGCGCACCAGCGTCTGTGGGTGGCTCTGGCGGACGTCGATGACGTTGATGATCTCCTGGCCGTGCGCGAAGGTGCGGCCGTCGGGGTGCGTCTCCCCTTCGGGCGCGCTGGTGTAGAGCGGCTTCCCGGAGGGCTGGTCCTCGAAGCGGCGGAAGCGCAGCCCCTCGAAGATCCCCGCCTTCCAGAACTGGTAGCCGATGTCCTTGGCGACGTACATGGCGTTGCCATCGCTACGAACCAGCACGACGCGGGTCTCCTCGAGTCCCGGCAGGAACTCCGAGACGTCCATCACGAGGGCGCCCGCGAACTTTCCCTCGTCCGGGCGGGAGACGTAGGGGCTCGCCTCGAGCACCTCGAGGCCGCGCCGCAGGAACCCGCCGTGGACCACGTCCGATTCCCACACCAGCAAGTCGTACTCGGCGCCCAGGGCGTGGAACGTTTCGAGCTGGGCCGCGACGACCCGTTCGACCGCCTCGCGCAGCTCGCCACGCTCGAGCCGGTGCATCACCTCCGACACGCCCTGCTCGATCCGCTCGCCGTCGTCGTCCTTGGCAACCCCCAGCCGCACGTACAGCGCGCCCAGCCAGTGATCGTACTTCTGCTCCCCCCCGTAACGCTCCTCGAAGTACTCGGCCGCGAACAGGCTCTCGGCCGCCTGCCGGCCGGTGTCGTCGATGTAGTTCTGGATCTCGACCTCATGCCCCGCCGCGCGGAGGATACGGCCGCAGGCGTCACCCAGCACGATGTTGCGCAAGTGGCCGACGTGCGCCTCCTTGTTGGGGTTCACCGACGTGTGCTCCAGCACGACCTTCGGGCCACCAGGCGCCGGGCGCGGCGGCTCGTTCACCACCTGGGCCACGAAGGGGCCGGGCTCGAGCCGGAAGTTGATGTAGGGGCCGACCGCCTCGGCATACTCGACGCCGTCGGGCAAGACCAGCGCCTCGACCAGGTCCTGCGCGATCGCGGCCGGGTTCCGACGCAGGGCGCGCGCCAGCGTGAAGGCGACGGGGGTACCGTAGTCGCCGGGCTTGTCCGCCGGCACCTCCTGGATGGAGAGCTCGACGCTCTCGGCATCCTCCACGCCGAGCCGCGCAAGCGCGGCCCGGACAGCATCTCGCAGGGCGTAGGTCACGTCGGCCATGGCGCGCTCACGCTACCACAGCGACCTTCGACCCCGTCAGGCACCTTCGAGCCGCGTTCGCAGCGGCGTGCGCCGCCCCCGGGCGGGGGGTTTATACTGTCCGAACTGGCGCGACGCGTTGGGCCCGGGCGGGGCCAGGGGGAACGCAGGGCTCGGGGAGCGTGGCGTGTCGGCAATGGTAAGCCACCTTCCAGCTGAGCCCTGCGGCTGCAGTAAACTTGATACGTGTTCACTCAGGTTTCGCCGACCGCCTCGTGCGCCCCAGGCGCACTCCGCCCAATCCCCGTCCGCCCCCATCGCTCCGCGCTTACCGTAGGCTAGGAGGGCCCATGGCCGAGACTCCCACCCCCACCGACTTCAGCGCCCCGATCCCGGTGTGCCCGGTGCGCGGCAGCGTGCTCTATCCCACCATGGTGATGCCGATCGACGCCGGCCGCGGGATCTCGATCCGGGCCATCAACGCCGCGCTCGACCGCGACCGCACCATCGTGATCGCAAGTCAGCGCGATCGCGACGTGGAGGAACCGAAGCCCGAAGACCTCTACGAGGTCGGCACCGCCTGCAACATCATGCGCATGAAGAAGAACCCCGACGGCAGCATCCA
>CAZIBD010000062.1:0-18090 GCA_964536935.1 uncultured bacterium
ACCGGGCCACCAGCGGGGACGTGACCTTCCAGAAGGACGAGCTCATCTACGCCGGCGCCATCTATGCCCAGGATCCGGCGGCCATCAAGGACGAGCTGACCAAGTTCATCGCCGACGCGACGACCTACGTGGCGCGGCGCGGCGTCGACAAGATCCGCGTCACGCCCGAGCAGTTCAACAGCCTGGTCGACGTCATCGCGCAGACGCCCGGCTCCGATCTGGTCCGGTTGATCTCGCCGCGCAACCAGTTCAGCTCGACTGTGGACGTCACCATCGAGGCCATCGAGAACACCAAGCTCTTCGACAAGGGGCAGCTCGTGGTCAGTCGACAGATCCCCCTGGGCTCTTCGGACCTGCCGGCGAGCCAGGACGAGATCCGCAATGCGCTGACACAGCTCAAGGGGGACGCCGTCCGCAAGCTCAGGCGAGCGGGGTTGGACGAGATGCAGGTTCCCGACTTCGGACCGGTGACCGACGACATCTTCACGAGTCTGCTGCTCCGGCTGCACGGGCCGGTGACCATCGGCCTGGTGGCGACCGCCGATATCTACAGGGCGGGCCCCGCGAAGCTGGAGATGGAAGTGCTCTACTGAGCGTCGGCGCGTGAAGCGAAGACGACGCGTCGGCCGTCGGGGTCGCGCGCGACGAAGCGTACGCTTCCGGCGCCCGCTGGCCGCACGTCGACCTCCACGCCCAGCGCACGCAGCCGCTTGAGGAGGCCGTCGGGGTCCTCGCACTCGAACGTGAGCTGCAGGTCCCCACCGGCGACGGCCGGGCCGTCGTGCTGCCGGAACTCCAGGGTCGCTCCGCCGACCCTCACCACCAGTCGGTGGGCCTCCTCCTCACCCAGTGTCAGACCGAGATCGCGGACGTAGAAATCGCGCGTGGCAGCAAGGTCCTGCGCCTCCAGGCCGGCCACGAGGCCGGACGGCGGCAAGGCTGCGGGCTTCGCCCCGTGCATGCCCTGTCCTACCACGGCCGAAGCATCGCGATGCACGACCGCCACGACGTGTCCCGTAAGCTGGGGGCGTGGACGAACCGGCGAGGATCCTGGTGGCTGATGACGCGGAGGGGCAGCGACTGGTGCTCGACATGCTCCTCAGCGCCGACGGGCACACCGTGGATACGGTGGAGGATGGGCAGGCGGCACTCGCCTACCTCAAGGAGACGACGCCCGATCTGGTGATCCTGGATGTGTCGATGCCGGGCATCTCCGGCATCGACATCTGCCATCGCATGAAGCGCATCCCGCGTTTGCAGCACGTCCCCGTCGTCATCCTCACGGGGCTGACCGATCCGAAGACGAAAGAGATGGCGCGCGTCGCTCGCGCCGACCTCATCGTGACCAAGCCGCTGGAGGGGAAGGACTTCCGTGCCACCGTCCGCGAGCTGCTGGCTGCGGGACGCCCGGGTCGCCCCTGACCGGCACGGCGGCTCAGGCTTGCCGCTGCCGCATCGCTTCGAACAGCACGATGGCGCCGGCCACGCCGACGTTGAGGCTGTCGGCGGCGCGCGGGCGCATGGGGATGCGTACGCGTACATGGGCCGCGGCCAACCACGACGGCTCCAACCCGGCATGCTCGGAGCCGAGCGCCACCGCCACGCCACCGCGATAGTCGGCCTCCCAGTGCGCCCGTTGCGCGTGCGGGGTCGTGGCGACGAGGCGAAGCCCCGAAGCTTCCAGCCAGGCGCGGGCCTCACCCGAAGGCGCCGCCGCGACGGGAAGCGCGAACACGCTTCCCATGCTCGCCCTCACGACGCTGGGGTTGCCAAGGTCGGTGCCGGCCCCGGTGACCACGACGCCATCCACGCCCGCCGCGTCGGCGGTGCGGAGGAGCGCCCCCACGTTCCCCGGTTTCTCGATCCCGTCGAGGACGAGGATGAGGGGCTTGGGAGGGAGCGCCAGGTGCTCCAGGCCACGCGCCGGTGAGGTCACCACGAGCGCAACGCCGTCGGGGTGCTGGCGGAGGCTGATGCGCTCGAAAGCCTCGCGCGAGAGCAGCACCACCTCCGCGTCCCGAAGAGCCGGCGCACGGCGCAGGGCCTCCGCCCGGGCCGCGCCTTCTGCGGGCCAGAGCTCCTCCGCAAGCGCCAGGCGCACGACCTGCATCCCTGCCTCTACGGCACGCTCGGCCTCGCGCAGGCCCTCCACCAGGGTGGTGCCGGTGCGGTCCCGCTCGCGCCGGGTCCGGAGGGAGGCGATCGCCTTGACCAGGGGGTTACGGGCGCTGTCGATACGGCGTGCGCCGTGCATGCGGCATTGTAACGACGGGGCACGGCCGTTTCCTGCCGGTAGACTCACCTCATGGACCCTCTCATGGACGTCGACACGCTGCTGCGCAAGCTGGACGATCCAGGGGTGGATGCGCCGCGCCTGCGCATCCTCGACGCGCGCTTCGAGCTGCTCGATCCGCCGGCGGGGCGGCAGATGTATTTGGAGGGCCACGTTCCCGGAGCGCTCTTCGTCGATCTGGACGAGGTCCTGGCGGCACCGCCCGGGCGCCACGGCGGGCGGCACCCGCTTCCCGACATGGCGACGTTCGTGGCATGGATGGGTGAGAACGGCGTCGGCGACGAGCACGAGGTGGTGGTGTACGACCAGGGGGGCACGATGTTCGCGGCGCGCGCCTGGTGGCTGTTGCGCTACGCCGGTCACAGCAACGTGCGGGTCCTCGACGGCGGGTATCGTGCCTACCGGGAGGCGGGGGGACCGATCTCGATGGACGAGCCGGGCTTCGCGCCGGCCTCGATGAGCCTCAGGCTCCGCCCCGAGATGGCCACCGATATCACGCGTCTGCGCGGTGCGCTGTACGATCCGCAGGTCCTCATCCTCGACGTTCGCTCCCCGGAGCGCTACCGCGGCGAGATCGAGCCCATCGACCCGAAGGCGGGCCACATCCCGTCGGCCGTCAACCGGCCCTACGAGCGTACGATGACGGCGTCGGGCCGGTTCCGGTCGCCAGCCGAGCTTCGCGAGCAGTTCGCGATCGCTGCCGATCGGTCCGAGGTCGTGAGCTACTGCGGCTCCGGGGTCAGCGCGGCACACACCATCCTGGCGATGGAGGTGGCTGGCATCCGCGACGCGCGGCTGTACGCGGGATCGTGGAGCGACTGGTGCAGCTACGACGACCTGCCCGTCGCTCTGGGCGATGAGGAGGACGCCTGAGCGTGCGGGCGCTGGAGGATACGATGGGAAGCCACGGATGATGGACGGCGACCAAGACCAGTACGGGGGCCGGATCTGGGAGGGCTTCTTCCGGAACCTGCCGCACGGCCTCATCGTGTTCGGGGCGCTTCGCAACGACGCCGGCCGGCTGCGCGACTTCGTCTGGGTCGACATCAACCCGGTGGCTGCGGGCATCCTGCGCGTGTCGCCCGCGGACGTTCTCGGGAACAGCCTGCGTAGCGTCTATCCCGACCATCTCGATCCCCGCCTGCTGCGCCGGCTCGCGTCGGCGCTCCACGGTAGGCGGCCCCGCGAGTTCGAGTACGCGGTTCCGGTCCCGCCGTTCCGGTCGCAGCGGGTGGCGGCGGGCGACTCCGAGGCCGAGGGCGAGACGGGGGCAGGGCCCGTGCCGCCTCCGGCCTGGTGGTACGCCGTCACCGTCGTTCCCTCCGGCGAGGACCACGTCGTGGTGCTGTTCCGGTCGATCACGGACTACAAGGACGTGCTGCGCCAGGCGGTCGAGCTGATGAACCACGACGACCTCACCGGCCTGGCCAACCGTCGGAACCTGAAGTCTCGATTCTGGGTCTGGCGCAAGCGTCGCCTGCGCATGGCCCTGATCTACTTCGACCTCAACGGCTTCAAGACCGTCAACGACGAGCACGGACACGAAAGCGGCGACCGGGTTCTGGGGGTCATCGGCCAGCGCCTGAAGCAGAACGTCCGGCCCGGTGAGATGGTGGCCCGCATCGGGGGGGACGAGTTCGCCGTGCTGCTGGGCGACGCCGATGTATCCACCCTGGACCGCGTGGCGGAGCGGTTGATCAATGCGGTCGAGGAGCCGATCCATCTGGCGGACACCACCGTGCAACTCAGCGCGAGCGTAGGGGCCGCGCTCTATCCCGACGACGCCGAGTCGTTCGAGGCGTTGCTCGGGCGGGCCGACGAACGCATGTACGAGCACAAGCGTGGGCGTGCGGCCGGGCCCGGCGCGGGCTGACGCCGGCCCGGGTCGGCGTGGAGGCCGGCCGGCACGGTGCTATCCTCCGGATCATGAACGTCGTGGTGATGGGCGCCGGAGCCGTCGGCGCAACCTTTGGGGCACGGCTGGCCCACGCGGGTCACGGCGTGTGCTTCGTGGCTCGTGGCGACCATCTACGTGCCCTCCGTCGCAACGGCTTGCGGCTGAGGAGCACCCTGGGCGACGCGCATCTGCAGCCCGTAACGGTCATCGAGGACCCGGCGGAGGCTGGCACGGCCGATCTGGTGCTGTTCGCGGTCAAGGCACAGGACAGCGAAGCGGCGGCCCGCAGCCTCGCCCCCATCGTCGGCCCCGAGACGCGGGTGTTGACTCTCCAGAACGGCATCGATGGCGTGGAGGTGCTGCGGCGCGCCTTCGGCGAGGAGCGCGTGTTCGGTGGTGTCGCATACCTCGAGGCCGTCATCCAGGGGCCGGGTGAGATCGTGCACAAGAGCCCGTTCGCGCGTGTCGTGTTCGGTCCGCTCGCCGGGCCCGACCCGCGGGCTGACGCGACGCTCGAGGCGTTCACGGCGGCGGGCGTGGAAGCGAGCCTGGTGGAAGACCCGATGGAGGCGGTGTGGCGCAAGTGGCTGCTCATCTGCGCCTTCAGCGGCCTGACCGCGCTGACGCGCAAGCCGATCGGGGCTGTGGTGCAGCGCGCCGAGACACGATCGCTCCTGCGGGCCGCCATGCAGGAGATCGCCGACCTCGCGTCGGCCGCGGGCGTGACGCTGCCCGGAGATGCCGTCGACGCGGCGATGGAGCTCGTCACCCGGACGTTCGAGCCCGGCATGACGTCGTCGCTGGCGCAGGACCTGGCGGCGGGGAAGCCTCTCGAGCTGGAGGCCCTCAACGGCGCCGCGTCGCGGTGGGGCCGGGATCTCGGCGTTCCCACGCCTGTGAACGACTTCGTCTATGCGGCCCTGGTCCTGCACGTGGCGGGGACGGCATGAGCATGACGCGCTGCGCCTGGGCCGGGGAGGACCCGGCGATGCGCCGCTACCATGACGAGGAGTGGGGCGTCCCTGTCCACGATGACGGACGTTGGTTCGAGATGCTGGTCCTGGAGAGCTTCCAGGCGGGCTTGAGCTGGCGCACGATCCTGCACAAGCGCGACGCCTTCCGGACGGCGTTCGCGAACTTCGAGCCCGCACGCGTGGCGTCGTTCGACGAAGCGGACGAGGCGCGTCTGCTCGCAAACGCCGGCATCGTGCGGAACCGAGCCAAGATCCGCGCCGCCGTGACCAACGCGGAGGCGTTCCTGAAGGTCCAGGAGGCGTTCGGAAGCTTCGACGCCTACATCTGGCGAGCTGTGGACGGCGCCCCCCTCCAGGGCCACCGCGCCTCCATGACCGAGGTCCCGGCCGTCACCGAGGCGGCGGTGGCGCTGGCTCGTGATCTCAAGGCGCGCGGCTTCCGGTTCGTCGGGCCCACGGTGGTCTACGCGTGGATGCAGGCTACCGGGCTGGTGAACGATCACATCGTGGACTGCTTCCGGCACGCCCAGCTGATCGGCTGACGCGCGGCGACGGGTCGCGCTCGGGGCGCAGCTATAATGGCCCTCCATGACCGACGAGGCGCGACGCGGCTACTCCATGCTCGCCCGGCTGTTCCTGGTGGTAGGCGCGGCGTTCGCGGTGCTGGCGTTGCTGCAGATGGCGGGAGCGGTTCATGTGTTCCACGGCAATCCACTGGGCGTGGCGCTGGTGGTGCTGGTGATCGGTGCGCTGCTGTGGTGGACGGTGCGGACGGCGCCGCCGGCGCCGCCGCCCGAGCCGGACGACGACGGCACCGACGAGGTCGACGAGACGTAGCCCCCGAACAACCGGTCCGGCGGCCACGCTCGGACCCAGCGCCGGCCCTCAGGGGCGCGTGAGCGTGAACAACAAGGTGCGATGCCCATCTGGGCGCACGAGCGCTTCCGAGGGGTCGGCACGGAAGCTCAGCGGGATGCTGCGCCAGCCTCCGGTCGGACCGCCGGTCGCGATCTGCGGGTGGTTCGCCGGCGCGAGCCAGGACCCGCTTCCGGTCCTCTCATACTGCAACGACGGCCCGTCGCCGCCGCGATCCTCGACCGTCAACGTCCAGGCGGTGTTGGCGAACACCTGCAGCTCGAGGCTTCCGGGATCGACCTCGCCGCCGTGGATCTGGAAGTCGACGGCGCGCGCGTCGCTGGCGGTGGTCCGATCGATGCGCAGGCGCAAGACGGTCGGGATGCGCACCGTGACGGTGCTCTGAGCCGTGGCCTGGGCTGCGGCAAGGGTCGGAGCGGCAAGGCAGGCGGCTACGACGATCAGTGTGGTGGTGGCGAAGCGGTGCATCCGTCGTCCCCCTTCGTGGACGGATGCAACCCCGGAATGGCTGGCCAACGCAACAACGGGCTGTCGGGCCCGCACATGCGGTACCAGGTCCGGCCGGTTGCATCACTGGCTCCCCGAGTCCCATGATGCCCAATTCGGGAGTCTCGGTTCATCGCCTCCGAACCTCTCTGAGCGATGCGCGCGGCCGCCCCACGAGCAACGGCGCCGCACCGAACGTCCGGTGGGCGCTTCACAGGCGGTTCACGTGGGAACGGCACCACGGTGCCATCCCTGGACATGAGGCCGGTTGCGCTACTAGCTCCACCCGATCCAAGCGCCCACATGCAGATCGGGCTTCATCGCTTCCTCGCGGCGAGGATAACGCTACGGCCTTACAGAACTCTTACGTGCGCCGGCCGTGCGTCGCTGACGTTGCGGGGGGAGCGAGGGACCGCTACAATCGGCGGATGCGAGTTTCCATCGAGCTGGTCCCCCGCAGCGCCGCGTCGCTCGAGGAGCAGCTCCGTGAGATGGTCGACGCGTTCCCCGGCGTCGACACGGTGAACCTGCCCGACATCGTGCGCTTCCCCGTGCGCAGCTGGGAGGGGTGCCACCAGGCACGCGCCTACCTGCCTCATGCCATCCCACACCTTCGCGCCATCGACGTCGATCTGGAACGGCCGCTGGAGGCCGGCCCCTGGATCGGGGAGGGCGCTTTGGACGAGGTGCTGGTCATCGCTGGGGACCTGCCCAGCGACATGAGCCGGCCCGTGTACGGCTCGAGCCCCATCCAGGTCATCCGCAAGATCAAGCGCGAGCACCCCGCCGTGAAGGTCTACGCGGCGCTCGACCCGTACCGGCAGGGCTTCGTGCGGGAGCGCACCTACGCCCTCCAGAAGCTGGAGGCCGGCGCCGAGGGGCTGTTCACCCAGCCGTTCTTCGACCTGCGCCTGCTGGAGGTGTGGGCCGACCTGATGGCCGACGTGCCGGTGTTCTGGGGTTTCACCAGTGTGGTCGGCGAGCGCTCGGCTCGCTACTGGCAGACCCGCAACGGCGTGGTCTTCCCGGCCGGCTTCGAGCCAGGCTTGAGCTGGAGCCGGCGGCTCGCGCTCGGCGCCCTGCGCTTCGCCCGCGAGCGGGATGCCAGCATCTACTTCATGCCCATTCGCGTCGGTCCGCGCGCCTACCTGGAGGGCATCCTCGACGGCCCCGAGGGGTCCTAGGTCGACAGGACCCGCGAGCTGCGGTAGGTGACATCGAAGAACGCCCCTTCGGCCGGCGTCACGGCATGATGGGGGCGATGGTCCGAACCGTGGCAACGGCGTGGGCCGGCCGGTGGCGGGATCTCGCGGAGGCGCTCGGCACCTTCCCGGATCGGCGCGGGTGGCTCGAGAGCGCTGTCTGGGCGCTGCTCCTGGTGGCGTTGGCGACGCCGCTGGGGTGGGCGGGCGGGTTGATCGAGCTCCACCCCGGCACCGCTGGGCGACTCTGGCGGACGGTGCTGCTGCCCTTCGTGGCCCCCGCCCTGCTGGAGGAGTGTGTCTTCCGCGGCTTGCTCCTGCCGCATCCGCGGCGCCGCGGGGTTCCACTGCAACGTCGGGCCCGGTGGTGGCTGGTGTCGCTGGGCGCGTACGTCGCCGCCCACCCCATCGCTGCGTCCCTGCTGCGTCCGGCGGCGCGGGGCGTGTTCGACGCCCCCGCCTTCCTGGTGGAGGCCCTGCTGCTCGGGATCACGGCCACCGTGCTGTACGAGCGGACCGGCTCGTTATGGCCGGCCGTGCTGCTCCACGGCGCCATCGTCGCCGCGTGGTTGAACCTGGGGGGTCTAGCGTTGCTGTCCGGGTGACGCGCCCGCTTCAGGTGCGGACGCCGGGCTCGAACGCCAGGATCGGAGCCAGCCAGCGCTCGACCTCGGAGCGATCCAGCCCCT
Source organism: uncultured bacterium (assembly GCA_964536935.1). Lineage (GTDB taxonomy): Bacteria > Deinococcota > Deinococci > Deinococcales > Trueperaceae > JASBRS01. The sequence continues at coordinate 8,418 of CAZIBD010000062.1, forward strand.
TGCGGCAGGCGTAGTCCGCAACCTGCTCCTCGCTGATCCTGCCGACCGCGAAGTAGCGAGAGGCGGGGTGAGCCAGGTACAGGCCCGCCACCGATGCCGCCGGCAGCATCGCCATCGACTCGGTCAGATGGATGCCAGCGATGTGCTCGGCGTCCAGCAGCTCGAACAGGGTGCGCTTCTCGGTGTGGTCCGGCTGTGCCGGGTACCCGGCGGCCGGCCGGATGCCACGGTAGCGCTCGCGCAGCAGATCGTCGGCGCTGAGTGCTTCGTCCTCGGCGTAGCCCCACAGCTCCTTGCGGACGCGCTCGTGCAAGCGTTCGGCGAAGGCTTCGGCGAGACGATCGGCCAGAGCCTTGACGAGGATCGCCCTATAGTCGTCGTGCTCCCGCTCGAAGCGCGAGGCGAGGGCTTCGACGCCGTGGCCGGCGGTGAGCGCGAAGCCCCCGATCCAATCGGGCGTGCCCGTGGGGGCCACGTAGTCGGCCAGCGACAGATTGGGCTGATCACTCTGCTTGCGGCCCTGCTGGCGGAGGCCGTGGAAGACGGCCCGAACCCTCGAGCGGCTCTCATCGGTGAAGACCTCGATGTCGTCGCCGGCACGGTTGGCGGGCCACAGGCCGATCACGCCGTGCGCCCTGAGCAGCCGGCCGGAGACGATCCGGTCCAGCATCGCCCGGGCATCGTCGTAGAGCTTGCGCGCCTCCTCGCCCTGCACAGGATCGTCGAGCACGTGGGGGAAGCGCCCCTTCATCTCCCAGGCGTGGAAGAACGGGCCCCAGTCGATGGCGCGGGCCAGTTCCTCCAACGGGTAGTCCTCGAAGACGGTGATCCCCGGGATCCGGGGGCGCCGCACGTCGGCGGTCGAGGGGTCGAACGGGAGCGCGTTCTCGCGTGCCTCGGACAGCGACAGCAGCCGGCGCGCCGCGCCCCGCTCGGCGTGGTGCCGGCGGAGGTCGTGGTAGAGCGCCTCCACCTCCGCGCGCTGCTCCGGGGCCGCGCGCGGGTCGAGCGCGCGGGCCGCCACCGAGACCGCCCGCGAGGCGTCCGGGACGTGCACGGTGATGGCGCCCCGGTAAGCGGGCGCGATCTTCACGGCCGTGTGGACGCGCGACGTGGTGGCCCCACCAATCAATAGCGGCAGCTCGACACCCTCCCGGTCCAGCACGCGGGCGACGTGGACCATCTCGTCGAGCGAGGGTGTGATCAGGCCCGAGAGGCCCACGGCGTCGATCCGGCGCTCGCGGATCGTCTCCAGGATGCGCTCGGCCGGCACCATCACGCCGAGGTCGACCACCTCGAAGCCGTTGCAACCCAGCACCACCCCGACGATGTTCTTGCCGATGTCGTGGACGTCGCCCTTGACCGTCGCCAGCAGGATCCGGCCGGCGCTGCGGGCCTCCTGCTGCTCCGCCTCCAGGAACGGCGTGAGGTAGGCGACCGCCCGCTTCATGACGCGGGCGCTCTTGACCACCTGCGGCAGGAACATCTTGCCGGCCCCGAACAGGTCGCCCACCACGTTCATGCCGTCCATGAGGGGACCTTCGATCACGGCCAGGGGCGAGCCGAGCTGCTGGCGTGCGGCTTCTGCGTCCTCCTCGACGAAGTCGGCCACGCCACGCACGAGCGCGTGCCGCAGCCTCTCGGCCACCGGCGCCTCGCGCCAGGCCAGCGCCTTCGCCTCGGAACGGGGCCCCGGCCCCAGCGTCTGGGCGTGGGCGAGCAGGCGCTCGGTGGCGTCGGGGGCCCGCGCGAAGAGAACGTCCTCGACCAGCGTTCGCAGGTCCTCCGGGACCTCCTCGTAGACCTCCAGCATGGCGGGGTTGACGATGGCCATGTCCATGCCGGCCTCGCGAGCGTGGTAGAGGAAGGCGGCGTGCATGGCTTCCCGAACGGTCTGGTTGCCCCGGAACGAGAAGCTGACGTTCGACACCCCGCCCGACACCAGGGCGCCGGGAAGGTTGGCCTTGACCCAGCGGACGGCCCGCAGGTAGTCGACGGCGTAGCGGTCGTGCTCCTGCATGCCCGTGGCGACCGTGAGGATGTTCGGGTCCAGGATCACGTCGTCCGGGGGGATCCCGAGCTCGTCGACGAGGATCCGGTAGGAGCGCTCGAGGATGGCGATGCGGCGCTCGAACGTGTCCGCCTGCCCGTGCTCGTCGAAGGCCATCACCAGCATGGCGGCGCCGAAGCGTCGGCAGATGCGTGCCCGGCGTCGGAACTCGTCCACACCGTCCTTCAGGGAGATCGAGTTGACCACGCCCTTGCCCTGGAGGTGTTTCAGGCCCTCCTCGAGCACCCTGAAGTCGGAAGAGTCGAGCATCACGGGGACCCGCGCGATGTCGGGCTCCGACGCGATCAGATCGAGGAACGTCGCCATGGCCTGGACGCTGTCGAGCAGTCCCTCGTCCATGTTGACGTCGATCATGAGCGCTCCGCCCTCGACCTGGTCCCGGGCCACGGCGAGCGCGGCCTCGAGGTCGCCCTCGCGGACCAGGCGCGCGAAGCGGCGCGAGCCCGACACGTTGGTGCGTTCGCCGACGTTGATGAAGTCGCCGGGCCTCCGAACCACCAGCGGCTCCAGGCCGGCGAAGCGTGGTTGCGCGCGGCGCTTCGGCGGCCGCCGCGGCGCGTGGCGCGCGGCGGCCTCGGCGAACACGCGGATGTGCTCGGGGGTCGTGCCGCAGCAGCCGCCGATGACGTTCACCCACCCCTGCGCGAGGAAGCTCTCCATGACCGCGAGCATCTCCGCCGGTCCCTCGTCGTACTCGCCGAAGGCGTTGGGGAGGCCGGCGTTGGGGTACGCCAGGGTGAAGCGGTCGGTGAGGCCGGCGAGCTCCTCCACATGGGGGGCCAGCCCGCTGGGGCCCAGCGAGCAGTTGAGGCCGAAGGCGAAGGGTCGGGCGTGCTCGAGCGAGATCACGAACGCCTCGAGCGTTTGCCCGGACAGCGTGCGGCCGCTGGCGTCGACGATGGTCCCGGACACGACGACCGGCATCCGCGCGTCGCGCTCCTCGAACACGCGCTCGGCGGCCGCCAGGGCGGCCTTGGCGTTGAGCGTGTCGAAGACCGTCTCGATCAGCAGGAGGTCGGCCCCGCCGTCGGCCAGGCCCCGGATCTGCTCGGCGTAGGCGCCCTCGAGCTCGTCGAAGGTGATGGCCCGGAAGCCGGGCCGTTCGACGTCGGGCGACAGGCTCGCGGTGCGGTTGGTGGGTCCGATGGATCCGGCCACGAAGCGCGGCCGGTCGTGCGTGGCGACGGCGTCCGCCTCCTCGCGAGCCAACCTGGCGCCCGCCTTGTTGATGGCGTGGATCGAGTCCTGGAGGCCGTACTCGGCCAGGCCGACGGAGGTGGCGTTGAAGGTGTTGGTCTCGATGATGTCGGCGCCGGCCTCGAGGTAGGCACGGTGGATGCCTCGGATGGCATCGGGACGGGTCAGGCAGAGCACGTCGTGGGCGCCCTTCAGCGGACGGTCGTGGTCGCCGAAGAGGGTGCCCCGGTAGTCCGCTTCGTCGAGCGCGAGGCGCTGGATCATGGTGCCCATGGCCCCGTCCAGGACCAGGATCCGCTCCCGGAGCAGTGCGTCGAGGCGTCGCTGTGCGTCCGCCGCCTTCATTCGACGTCCCTCCGCAGCATCGCCCAGGCCAGCCAGGCGCCGAACACGAGGAAGTAGCCCGCCATCACCGCGAGCGCGTGCGTAAGGGTCAGCCCCTGCCCCAGGAGGTTGCCGATCGGCCCCGGAGCGGCGTTCTGGGATGTGCCGGTGCTCTGCAGGAACGAGCCCAGGGGGTGGCGGGCCGGCGCGTACAGGTTGGCGGTGAAGAAGTAGTGCGGCAGCGCCGCCCACGCCTGCTTGAGGCGCAACGCCTGGAACAGCGCGTTGAACCGGGTGAGCGGCTGCAACTGGGCGAGCGTGTTCAGGATGGTGTAGAGACCCTCGAGGAGGGCCGGCAGGAAGATCACCAGGATGATGCCGAGCGTGCCGCTCCTCACCAGGAACACCAGCAGGTAGGCGAGCGTCAGGGCGGCGAGCAGATGCAGCCACTGCAGCGCGAACAGCCCGGCGATCTGACCCCACGGGCCGCCGAAAGCGGTCGGCAGGAACAGCGTGCCGGCGGCCCCGGCCGCCGTCGCCGCGAGCAGCCCGCCCGCCAGCAACAGGCCCAGCAGCGCCATGCCCGCGAGCAGCTTGCCCGCCAGCACCGCCAGCCGGGCGGGCTGGACGGCCAGCGTGGTCTTCCACATGTGCTGGGACCGCTCCTCGCCGACGAAGAGGCCGGCGAACAGCGCGACGGCGATGATGTAGGCGGTCGGGCTCATCAGGGCCGGCCCCATCAGGGCCAGCCGGGCCAGCCCGAAGGGGGAGGCGAAGCCCTGCAGGGCCTGGGCCACGGCGCCCTGCTGGTTGGCGAAGGACGCCGTGAGATTGCGGTCGAGGACGGTGGCAGTGATCAGCGTGACCGCGGGCAGGAGCAGCCAGTAGAGCCCGGCCAGCACGTAGAAGCGGCGCTTGCGGAAGGCCTTGAAGAGCTCCGCCCGCAGGACGTGGAGGGTGGCCGTCATGTCGGTCGGCCCTCGGCACCGACGAGGCGCAGGTAGGCCTCCTCGAGGGTGGCGGCATCGCGGCGCGCCTCCAGCACCTCGACGCCGTCCGAGGACAGCCGCGCCAGCAGGCCGGCGGCCTCGTCGCGCGAAACGGAGACCACGGCGCCGTGGGCGCCGCGCGGCGCCGGCTCGAGCCCGAGCCGCACGAGCGCGGTCCGCAGGGCCTCGCCGTCGGTGGCCTCGATCTCGTAGCTCACGCTCTGCGTGTCGGCAGCGCCGAGCAGCCCCTGGAGCGGTCCGTCGTAGCGCAGGCTTCCACGGTCGATGGCGAGGATGCGCTCCACCAGCCGCTCGATCTCGGGGAGGATGTGGCTCGACACCAGCACCGTGACGCCCTCCCCCGCGACGTCACGAAGCGACTCGCGGACTTCGGCGATGCCGGCGGGGTCGAGGCCGTTGGTGGGCTCGTCCAGGAGCAGGACCTGCGGGCGCCACAGCAAGGCGCGCGCGAGGGCCAGCCGTTGCCGCATGCCCTGCGAGTAGGCGCGCACCTTCTTGTCGGCTGCCTGCTCCATGCGCACGAAGCTCAGCACCTCGTCGATCCTGGCCTCGGGGACGCCCCCGTGCAGGATGGCCGCGTGCCGCAGGTTGCCGCGCCCGGTGAGGTAGGGGTAGAAGCTCGGCTCCTCGATCATGGTGCCGACTTGCCGCAGCCCGGGTCCCGGCACGATGCCTCCCAGCACGGCGCAGGTGCCGCCGCTCGGGCGAACCAGCCCCGCCAGCATCCGCAACGTGGTGGTCTTGCCGGCGCCGTTCGGGCCGAGGAACCCCACGATCTCGCCGGGGCGGATCTCGAAGCTCACGTTGTCGACGGCCTTGGTGCGGCCGTAACGCTTGGTGAGCGCGGTGGCGGAGATGGCGCTGGTCAACGGTTCCTCCGTGAGCGCCGCGGCAGCCGACGGGGAAGCCGCCGCCGCGGGGTCGATCCCCAGTGTACGCAAGGAGGGCGGGCCGGCTCGCGTTCCGGGCGGTTGCGAGTCGGCGCGTAACGAGCGCCTACTCCGCCTTCGCCGCGCGCTCCGTCAGGGCGCGCAGGGCCTCCTCCACCGGTTTTCCCTCGTAGACGACCTGGTACACCTCGCCGGAGATCGGCATGTCGAGCTCCATCTCCCGCATCTTGCGCTGGACGGCCAGGGCGGTCGGGATGCCTTCGGCGGTGAGGTGACTGGCTTCGATCTGGCTCAGCGTCGCGCCTTTGGCGAAGCGGACGCCCGCGAGGTGGTTGCGCGACTGGGCGCTGGCGCAGGTGGCCACCAGGTCGCCGAGTCCCGCGAGGCCGTAGAAGGTTCGCGGGTCGCCGCCGAGGCGCGTGCCCAGCCGCACGATCTCCGCCAGACCCCGTGTGATGATGGCGGCCTTGCTGTTGTCGCCCAGCCCGAGCCCGTCGCACATGCCCGAGGCGAGCGCGATGACGTTCTTGAGCGCGCCGGCGATCTCGACGCCGATGACGTCGAGGGTGGTGTAGACGCGCAGGGGGGAGCCGACCAGGAGCGCCTGCACGCGGCGGGCCAGGCTTGCGTCGGAGCTCGCTGCGGTAGCGGCGGCGGGCTTGCCGGCCGCGATCTCCGCAGCCAGGTTCGGGCCGGACAGGACGGCCACCGGCGTTCCGGGCCGTTCCTCCTCCACGACCTGGCTGAGCCTGAGGAATCGTGGCGCCTCGATCCCCTTGGCCGCGATCACCAGGGGAAGCGGCGTGTTGCGCCGGGAGGGGAGGGCGTGGACCAACGGGCGTACCGACCGGCTCGGAACCGCCACCACGGCCAGCTCGGTGTCGGCGACGGTCGCGAGGTCGGCCGTGGGGCGCACCCCTCGCGGGAGCGGGAAGTCCGGGAGGTAGTCGGGATTCTCGCGCTGCGCCGCCAGCTCGGCCGCCTGTTCGGGTCGTCGGGCCCAGAGCGCCACCTCGGCTCCGGCCTCGGCCAGGAGCGAGGCGAGCACCGTGCCCCAGGCGCCCGCACCGAGCACCGAGACGCGTGCGCGCCGGGACGACGTGTGGGACATGCCCTCAGCGTAGCAGGGTGCTAGTATGGCACTCGGCGCGGGCGAGTGCCAGGTTGACGGCAGCCGCGCCCTGCAAGCCAACAACGCGTGGAGGACGCATGCCAACGTATGTCTACAAGAACTTGAAGACGGGGGATACGTTCGAGGTCCACCAGCGGATCACGGAACCTGCGCTCACCGAGCATCCCGAGACCGGCGATCCGGTCAAGCGCGTGGTGCAGCCGGTGGGCATCGCCTTCAAGGGGTCTGGGTTCTACGTCAACGACAGCCGGTCCAGTTCCAGCAAATCCTCGACAATGACCAAGGAGGGCTCGGGCGGCTCGGCCGCCGGGGCCGGCAGCTCGGGCGACTAGAGCGCTCCGGCGTGGGCGGTCCCTAGGACGGCCTGTTCCGGTCACGGGCGACTCCGGAGACGACGCCGCACGGCAGGGTCGGTGCGCCGTCGTCGAGGATCGGGGCGGGCGGCGGCTCAGCCGGCGGGCTGGACGAAGCTTACCTGGAAGAGGTCCGGCCAGAGCTTTCCCGTGACGAAGAAGCGACCCTTCGCGGGGTCGTACGCGATGCCGTTCAGCACGGCGTCGGGGTTGTTCAGCGACGGCATGCGTTTGCGGAGGCTGGAGGCGTCGATGACGGCCGTGACGGTGCCGTTGGCCTTGTCGATCCGCACGATGTGGTCGGTGAGCCAGACGTTGGCGTAGATGTTGTTGCCAACGCACTCGAGCTCGTTGAGGTTCTTCACGGGGCGGCCGCCCTGGCGAACGGTCAGCGTGCCCGTCACGGCGAAGGTCGTCGGGTCGCGGCGGTAGAGGGTGGCGGTGCCATCGCTCATGTACAGCGAGGTGCCGTCGAAGCAGAGTCCCCAGCCCTCCGTGTCGTAGTGGAAGCGGCCCAGCGGGTTGAAGGTGGCCCGGTCCCACTCGAAGGCGACGTGCGAGCGCCAGGTCAGCTGGATGAGCCGGTCTCCGACGAGGGCGAGCCCCTCACCGAAGTAGGGCTCGGGGATGTCGCGCTGTCGTACGACGGTGCCGGTGGTGGGGTCGACCTCGCGCAGACTCGAGTGTCCCGACAGGCCGGTGCTCTCGTACAGGTACCCATCGGCGAAGAGGAGTCCCTCGGTGAAGGCGCCGGGGTCGTGGGGGTAGGTCGCCTCGACGTGAACGGTGAGCCGTTGCGGGCCGGCGGCACAGGCGCTCAGGCTCAGTAGCGCGATCGCGCCCGCCAGCAGGGCGAGCATCCGGGGAAGGAGGAGCCGAGAGCGTCGCACGAGGGTCATTCTAGGCTTCCGCTGCCAGGGAGCAGCCGGGCGGCGCGGGTCAGCCCCAGTGGCAGCGCTGCGAAGCCGCTTTCCAGACCCGGTCGGCGACCTCGCCGGCGGACCTCGAGGCGTCGACGATCTGCCAGCTCGGGTCGCGGCGCGCCTGCGACAGGAAGCCTTCGCGCACGCGCTGGTGGAAGGCGAGGTCCTCGCGCTCGAGCCGGTCCTCCGCGCCCCGTCCCGCGACGCGGCGCAGCCCCTCGGCGGGGTCGAGGTCGAGCAGCACGGTGAGGTTGGGGCGCAGGCCGTCGGTGGCGCGGCGGTTGAGGTCGTCGACGAAGTCGAGGTCGAGCCCGCGGCCGTGGCCCTGGTAGGCGACGCTGGCCCCGGCGAAGCGGTCGCTGAGCACGACCTCGCCCCGCTGCAGGGCGGGCCGGATCACCTCACGGACGTGCTGCGCGCGGCTGGCGCTGTAGAGCAGGAACTCGACGAGCGGGTCGATCTCGACGTCGGCGTGGAGCACCAGCTCGCGGATGGCGTCGCCGGTCGGGGTGCCTCCGGGCTCCCGGGTGACGGTGACCGGGACGCCCTGCCGTCGCAGACGCTCGCCGAGCCGGACGACCTGCGTCGACTTGCCGGCGCCTTCGGGCCCCTCGAACACGATGAAGCAGGGCTCGGCCACTCAGAGCCCCGTCGGGAGGAGGAGGAACTCCGTGTCGAGGCCGAACGTCTCGTGGAGGCGTTCGCCCAGCAGGTTCACGCCGACGGTCTCGGTCATGTAGTGGCCGGCGTAGAGGGCGTTCATGCCGCGCTCGAATACTTCGTGGAAAACGTCGTGTTTGGGCTCGCCGGTGAGGAAGGCGTCGAGGCCTTCCTCGTGCGCCGTCACCACGTCCCAGGCGGCCGCGCCGCTCACGATGCCGATCGAGTGGACCGCCATGTCCCCGCCGGCGTGCACCAGCACCGACTCGCCCAGGGCCTTCTCGATACGGTCCGCCAGGTCGTGGAGATCGACGGGTTCGGGGAAGCGCCCCTTGCAGCCGATGGGCATGCCCTTGAAGGTTGCGAAGTCCTCGATGTGCTCGAGCCGCAGGATCCGGGCGAGGCCCCAGTTGTTGCCCACCTCCCGGTGGGCGTCGAGCGGGATGTGGGCTGCGTACAGGCTGATGTCGTTCTCGAGCAGCGCAGCGATGCGCCGCTTGTGCGGGCCGACCACGGCCCGCGCCGGGCCCCAGAACAGGCCGTGATGCGTGATCAGCATGTCCGCACCGAGCTCGGCAGCCTGCAGGACAGCGTTCAGGCTTGCGTCGACCGCCAGGGCCACCTTGGTGACCTCTCCGGCACCCTCCACCTGGAGGCCGTTGAGCGAGGGATCGGGGTAGGCGGCGATGTCGAGGAAGTCGTCGAGCCACGTCACCAGGTCGTCGCGCTTCATGGCGACCAGCCTACCCCGCCGTCCGCCGGATGCCGAGCGGGCGTCGTCCAGCGGCTCGCAGGCGGCCGCAGGCGCCGCCGGAGCGGAGCGCGCGGAGGCTGCTTGACACCCCTTCCGAGGGGCGTGTATGTTGGCTCTTGCGCTTGCGAGACCCCCTGCGGGGAAGCAAGCCGAGTACCTTGACAATCCGGTTGCACAAGGACCTGTCGATTCCGGGATCTCCCAGGTTCCGGAGGCGCGTCGGCGGCCCGTACCCGGTCCTCGCTCCGCGAGGCCCACCTTCGGTGCCGGCTTGACAAGCCTCGGTCTTCCGGGCATAATAGGTATTCGCGCTGAACGCGCGAGAACCTTGACAATCCGGATGCAAGGAACCTGTTGAT
>CAZIBD010000063.1:0-18086 GCA_964536935.1 uncultured bacterium
GTGCAGGAGCAGTTCAGCGACGTCTCGGCGATGGCCCAGGAGAACTTCGACGGCATGCGGGTGGTGAAGGGCTTCGGCATCGAGGACCGGCACCTGCACACTTTCCGGCGGCTCAACGACGAGTACATCCGGCGCTACCTCAGGCTTACGCGCGTCGACGGTCCCCTCGACCCCCTCATGGAGACGCTGTTCGGCATCGCCGTGACGCTGCTGCTGCTCGTCGGCGGACGCTACGTGCTGGGCGTGGGCGGCAACCTGACCATCGGCCAGTTCTCGAGCTTCGTGTTCCTGTTCAACGGCATCCAGTGGCCGCTCATCGCGCTCGGCTGGATCGCCAACCTGGCGCAGCGCGGCTCGACCTCGTGGCACCGGCTGCGCGAGATCCTCGACAGCGAACCCGCCATCCAGGACGGTCCCCACACCGACTACGGCCTCAGGACCATCCGCGGCGAGATCGAGTTCCGCCACGTGAGCGTGGCGTTCGACGGCGTGCCGGCGCTGGAGGACGTCAGCTTCCGGATACGGCCCGGCGAGAGCGTCGGCGTCACCGGTCGCACCGGGGCGGGCAAGACGCTCATTGCCAGCCTCGTCGCCCGCACCCTCGACCCCGACGCCGGCGAGATCCTTCTCGACGGCATCGACATCCGCCGCTACCCGGCGGCGGTGGTCCGGCGCTTCATCGGGCTGGTGCCGCAGGAGCCCTTCCTGTTCAGCGACACCATCGCCGAGAACATCGCCTACGGCGTGCCCGAGACCGACATGGCGCACCTGATGCCGGCGATCGAGCGCGCCGCCGAGCTGGCCCAGCTGGCCACCGACGTCGGGGGCTTCCCACTCGGGTACGAGACACGGCTCGGCGAGCGCGGCGTGACGCTCTCGGGCGGCCAGCGGCAGCGCACCGCCATTGCACGTGCCATCGTGCGCGACCCGCCGGTGCTGATCTTCGACGACGCGCTCTCGGCGGTGGACACGCAGACCGAGGCGCGCATCCTGGAGGGGCTCGAGCAGGTCCAACGCGGCCGCACCACGCTGATCGTGGCGCACCGCATCAGCGCCTTCCAGCACTGCGACCGGGTGATGGTGCTGGAGCGCGGCCGCATCACGGAGGAAGGCACCCACGAGGACCTTCTCGCGCAGGAGGGCTGGTACGCCGACATGTACCAGCGTCAGCAGCTCGAAGCCGATCTGGAGGCCGCCTGATGGACGCCGCCGAGCGCCTGGGCGCACCGCGTGCCGTGACGGACATGGACCTCCCCGAGTACTCGGTGGAGGAGGCCAAGGCCGAGTTCCGCCGCAAGCGCAGCAGCCGGCGCGAGCGCATGCGCGAGGAGAGCAAGCTCGACGAGGACGGCGAGCCGTTCGAGAAGTCGTTCGACTGGCAGATCATGGGACGGCTCATGGGCTACGTGAAGCCGTACCGCACGCAGCTGTCGATCGCCATCATCGCCCTGCTCGCCTACAGCGCGCTGACACCCGCCTTCCCCACGCTGCTGGCGCTGGCCGTCGACCGCTACATCGTCGCCGACAAGGCGCCCTACAGTGGCTTCAGCCTGGACCAGCGCCTCCACGGCCTGACCGTCATCGTGCTGATCTACCTGGGCCTGCGACTCGTGAACTTCGTGCTCCGCTACGGCTACACCTATCTCGTCGAGTGGCTCGGACAGCACATCATCTACGACATCCGGCGCGAGGTCTTCGGGAAGATCCAGCGGCTCCACATGGGCTTCTTCGACCGCACCCCGGTCGGCCGTCTCATCACCCGCATCACCAGCGACGTCGAGGCGGTGCAGACCATGATGACCGACGGCGTGGTGGGGCTGATCGCCGACGTCGGTATGCTGGCGGGCCTGCTGGTCTACATGTTCAGCATCAACTGGCGTCTGGCGCTCATCACCCTGACCGTCATGCCGGTGCTGTTCCTCGTCCTGAACCTGCTACGACGACGGATCCGTGACGCCTACCGCGCGGTCCGCCTGCGTACCTCGCGCTCGAACGCCTACCTGGCAGAGAACCTGTCGGGGATGCGCACGGTGCAGCTGTTCAACCGGGAAGCCCGCAACCAGCGGAGCTTCGACCGCATCAACCTGGGCCTGCTCGACGCCTACGCCGAGCAGATCCGCTGGTTCAGCCTGTTCTGGCCCACGGTGAACATGCTGTCGGCAGCCGCGATGGCGATGATCCTGTACTACGGCGCGCTGGAGATCGTGGGGCCCGGCCTCTCGGGGACCGTCACCATCGGCGTGCTGGTGGCCTACATCCAGTTCTCCAACATGTTCTTCAGGCCGCTGCGGGACCTGTCGGACAAGTTCAACATCATGCAGGCGGCGATGGCGTCATCCGAGCGCATCTTCGGCCTCATCGACACGCCGGAGCAGATCACGAGCCGGCCCGACGCGGTCCGCTTCGAGAGTGCCTTCCGGGGCGAGGTGGCCTTCGAGCGCGTGTCCTTCGCCTACGACAGCGAGGACTGGGTGTTGCGGGACGTCAGCTTCACCATCCGCCCGGGGGAGTCGGTCGCCTTCGTAGGGCACACCGGCGCCGGCAAGACCACCATCATCAGCCTCATCAGTCGCTTCTACGATGTGCAGCGCGGCGCCGTGCGCATCGACGGGCGGGACGTGCGGGACTACGACCAGGTGGAGCTGCGCCGACACGTGGGGATCGTGTTGCAGGACCCCTTCCTGTTCAGCGGCACGGTCCGCAGCAACATCACGCTCGGCGACGACAGCATCCCGCACGAGCAGGTGGAGCAGGCGGCCCACTTCGTGAATGCGCACGGGTTCATCGCGCGCCTGCCTGGTGGGTACGACACGCCGGTGCGCGAGCGCGGCGCGGGCTTCTCCACCGGCCAGAAACAGCTCATCGCCTTCGCGCGGGCGCTGGTGCAGAATCCGGACATCCTGCTGGTGCTCGACGAGGCCACCGCCAACGTCGACACCGAGACCGAGGAGCTCATCCAGGATGCCCTCCACAAGCTCATGCAGGGCCGCACGAGCATCATCATCGCCCACCGGTTGTCGACCATCCAGGACGTGGATCGGATCCTGGTGATGCGCAAGGGCAAGCTGATCGAGGAGGGCAACCACGCCGACCTGCTCAGGCAGGAGGGCTACTACCGCAAGCTCTACGACCTGCAGTTCCGGGAGGGTCCGGGCAGCACGTGAGCTGCCTGTCGCCCGGGAGCTAGAGCCCGGCGAACAGGTCGTCCACGGGCGGCTGCGGAAACGCGCCTCGAACCCCGCCCAGGGAGAAGGTCTCCCGGCCCATGAAGGCGCGCCAGCCTTCCTGCCCATCCCGGCTGCCGGCGAAGCTGGAGCGCGGGCCCACCTGGCTGCGGTGCGAGCGGATCGCCTTCTCCTTGGCCCCGAGCCACGGCGACACGTCGAGGACCGCTGCGAAGGAGTCCTCGCTGACCGCGTAGAGCCCTGGGTCGAGATGAGCCATCGGGCCCTCCCGCCGGGTCTCCTGGATCTGGCGCATCCGCTCGAGCGACATGGCGTTGTAGTACAGCCGCCGGGGTGGCCGAGCGGTGACGCTTCCGGCCGACCAGAACGCCGCGGTGGCCGCCCGCTGGATGCGGATGTGATCGATGTGCCCGTAGCCGCCGTGGGGGTCGAAGGTCAGCATCACCTGCGGGCCGAGCTCGGAGATCCACGGCCGGATGGCGGCCTCGAGCTCGAACTCGTCGACGTTCATCAGGGCCTTGGGATCGTCGTAGCGCGTCCTCTCGTGACGACCCGAGTCGTGGAACCCCAGGAAGATCGGCTCGGCGATCCCGAGCGCGTGGCAAGCGTCTCGCAGCTCCTGCTCGCGCAGCGCACCGAGGTCGGTGCCCGCGTCGATCTCGGGGTCGGTGATCTTCCCCGACTCCCCGCGCGTGGCACAGATCAGGTGGACGTCCACGCCGGCCGCCGCATAGCGGGCCAGGGTGCCGCCGGTACCGAAGGCTTCGTCGTCGGGATGGGCGTAGACAGCGAGCAGCGACATGACTCCATCCTACGGCCCAGCCCTCGATGACGCCGTCGGCGGGAGGAGACTCACGATCCTCACGTAACCCTTAGGAAGGGCTCAGCGGTCGGAGCTAGGGTTGGAGGTGCAGGGCAACGTCGTAACACCTCCTAGAGACACGTGACCCCTCCACGAAAGGCCGGACCGCCCTCGCCGGCCTTTCATTTTTGGGTTGGTATGGGGGCGTTACTGCTTCAGTACCTTTACGCGGAAGAAGAAGGGCAGCTCCTGACCGGGATCCAGCGCTTGCAGCACGGTCCACCGCACGTCGGTGTAGCTCGCCGGCTCGGCGACCTTGCGCGAGGAACCGCTCCCGACCAGGACTGGCGGCTTGGAATACGTCGTGCCGCCGTCGGCCGAGAACTCGGTCAGCACCTTGTCGGAGGACGGCGTGGCGGAGTTCGGCTCGTACTGCATGCCCTTGGGTACGGGCACCGGAAGGACGACGATGCCGGCCGGCAAGGTGGTCTGGCCGATGTTCTTCACGAAGAAGCGGTATTCCACCGTCTGTCCCGGAAAGGCCGTGGTGGCCTTCACCAGCTTCTCGCTGGCGCCGGAGCTGGCCTGCGCGCCCTGGCTGACCACGTAGATCTCGACGCAGGTCTGGACGGGCGGCGTGGTCGTGCACTGGCCCTGGCTGCTCGACCCGGACTGCGAGGACGATCCCTGGGCCAGCCCCACCGTCATGGCGGCCGCCACGATGCTCGCGGCGGCGAGTCGGAGTCCGTACCGTCGTGATTTCATCGCCCGAGAATACCAGACGTCCATGGGGCCCTCTTGAAAGCTGCCTTAAGGTTCGGCCAAGACGGCCGCGGGTCCTGGCCCGGCTGCTCAGGGGCCCTGGCCGGACGCGCCGGTCTTGCCCGTGGCGGGTGCCGAGCTGCCGTTCAGAGCGGATCCTGCGAAGGTGACATAGGGCTTCGCCTCGGGTACTCCGTTTTGCGCCGCCGCCTTGAACCAGTGCAGCGCTTGAGCGAAGTCCTGCTTCACGCCGGCGCCGTGGAACAGCGCCAGCGCGTACTGGAACTGCCCCGGCCCGTACCCCTCGCGGGCCGCCTGCTCGAAATAGGCAGCGGCCTGCCCCGCATCGCGTGGGACCCCCATGCCGCGCGCGTACAGGCTTCCGAGCGCCAGCTGCGCCTGCGGGTAGTCCTGGTCGGCGGCCAGGCGATACCAGGCGGCGGCGGCGTGGTTGCTCCAAGGCCGCCCCTGCCCGTTCTCGGCCATGTAGCCGAGCATGTACTGGGCCCGCGGGTCGCCGGCCTGGGCCAGCGGATTCCAGAGTCGACGGGCCTGCGCGAAGTCCCCGTTGTTGTAGGCGGCCATGCCGGCGCTCATGCTGGCGGGGGGGTGCGTGCGGCCGGCCTCCATGCCGTTGATGGCCTGGAGCACCAGCAGCAGCACCAGCGACGCCGTGAAGCCGATGAGCAGGTAGCCTCGCAGGCCCAGCCCGCGGGAGCCGGGAGGACTGGCGGAGACGTGCGGTGGCGGCGGCACCGTCTCGCGGGGCGGCTGGTCGTCGGACGCTTCCGCGATCTGGCCCGGGTCGAGGCTGCCGGGGTCGGGCTCCTCGTGCGGCGAGGGCACCCACCGCGTGGACGACAGCAACATGGTCGAAGGCGTCGCATCCCCGGCAGGACGCAGCTGAGGACCGGCGGTCTCTACGGGCAGATCGAGGCGCCCGTCGGGTGCACCGGAGCCCGCGTCGAGCTCGGCGGGCCGCATCGACACGGCCACGCCGGCCTCCGCGAAGGCCTGGGCGATGAGATTCGCCTTCTCCTTCAGGACCGGCTTGGTGACGGCACCGGTCCTGCCGTCGAGCAGCTTGTGCACGCGGCCTGGGTCCATGCCGAAGCGACCGGCGATGACGGCGGCGATCTCCCCCACCGAATCACCGGGCACCGGCTCCTTGACCTCGACCACGAAGCGCTTCTCCGGCAAGGTGCCCTCCCGGGACATCCCTCATTGTACGCACGCGACGTCGGCACCGCCGTTTGGAACTGCGCTTCCGGCTCGGGCCGCGACCGCCTGCGCACGACCGACCCACCGGTACGGTGCTATCGTCACATCGCCCATGAAGCTCCTCCTGACGATCGTTCAGGACACCGACGCACCCCGCCTGCAGGCGGCGCTCGCGGAGCACGGTCTGCAATCGACCACGCTCGCCTCGACCGGAGGCTTCCTGCGGGAAGGCAACACCACCGTGATCATCGGCGTTGCGGACACCGAGGTGGAACAGGTGAAGACCGTCATCCGCGGGACCTGCCGCGAGCGCACCCGGATGACGCCCGCAGCGCCGCCGCTCCATGCCCTCGAAGGGGTCTTCGCGAGTCAGCCCATGGAGGTGCCCGTTGGTGGAGCCATCGTCTTCGTACTTGCCGTGGAGGCCTTCGAGCGACTCTGAGGGCTCACGAGCGCGCCCGCAAGGCTCGAAGGTCCAGCGCTCGAAGCTCCCGGAACCGGAAGGCGAACGCCAGCGCCGTCATCGCGCTCACCAGCGCCGCTACGAACAGGGCGGGGTACCCGAACAGCGGCGCCAGGGCGCCCGCCAGGACCGGCGCGAGGCTCGGCAACGACAGGACCGTGTTGGAGAGTCCCACGTACAGCAGCCGCTCCTCTTCCGGGGCGAGCGCGTAGAGCAGGTTCCACGCGGCGATGCCTACGCTGGAGCTGCCGGCCGCCGAGAACGCGAAGACGATCGCGAACACCCGCCAGTCGGGCAGAGCAAGCGCCGCGACCGGTGCCAGCAACAACAGCACGACGCCGATCTGCAGGATCGTCACGTTGCGGGCTCGGTTGGCGGGCCCCCGGAACAGGAAGTTGGCTCCGATCGATGCGAAGGTGGCGACGATGACGTAGGTCCCCAGCTCCTGGGCGGGGGCGCCCAGCACGTGGATGGCGTACACCGCGTAGAAGGGGTCGGCCAGCAGGCCAAGCAGCCCCAGGAAGCGGACCCGGAGGAATCGCCGCAGGCTGGCGTCGTTCCGCATCACGCCGGGGATGGTGCCGATCATGGCCAGGAACGGCTGCTTCAGTGCCGGCCGGCCGGCAGGCTCGCGCACCATGCTGAACGACAGGTAGGCGATGCCGGCCAGGGCGGTGCCGAGCAGGAAGACGGTGCCGAAGTTCTGCGGGAACGGCACGTGGCTCGACAGGATGTGGCGCAGCACCACCCCGGCGATCAGCGCCAACGCGCCCCCCACGGCATTCCGAAGCGCCCAGAAGGTCCCGAGACGGAAGTGGGGAACGACCTTGGCCGTCACGTCCGCGAACGGCACGCCGGTCACGCCTCCGGCCACGGCGTTGATGGCGATCATGGCCAGCACCACGAGGATGACCGCGCCCGGCCGGTGCCCGAGCAGGAACACGGACGCCGTCATGAGCCCCCATGCGGACACCCGGATCAACGACATGCGCCGGTACCACGGCATCTTCAGCGGCTCGTGGGCGAGTCGGTGCGCAACCAGCAGCTGAGGCAGGTACCAGCCCCCGATGCGCAAGGCGGGCACCAGGCCCACGATCGCGTCGGGAGCGCCCAGCGCGGCCAGGAAGGGGGCCAGCACCAGGGTGCTGTGGAAGAACGCCTCCGAGCCGTTGACGAAGATGCCGTTGTAGACGCCGAGCCAGAAGTTCCGATCCGGCTGCCGCGCCTGCTGCATGCGCGCCATCGTACCGCCCCCAGGGCGCGGCCACGCGGCCCACGCCCGACGGCAGGACGCTTGTCTCTAGTTGACCGGCGGCCACGCTCCCGATACTCGACGGGAAGCGCAACCTGGCTGTCCCTGGACCTACCGAGGAGGAACCATGCCCGTCTCCGTTCATCGCGTCCGCTACTACTATGCGACCGTCGAGGAGATCCCCGGTCAGACCTACGCGATCCTTGCGCAGCTGGCGGCTTGCGGAGTGAACCTGCTGGCCTTCACGGCGGCGCCGGTCGGACCGAAGCACGTACAGTGGTCGCTCTTCCCCGCCGACACGAAGGAGTTCGAGGACGTGGCCCACGACATCGGGCTGCCCGTCCTGGCCGTCCAGGACGCCATCCTGGTGCAGGGTGACGATCGCCTCGGCGCGCTGGCCGACCTGCACGAGAAGCTCAGCGACGCCAAGGTCGAGGTGTACGCGACGAGCGGCGTGACGGCCGGCGGCGAGCGCTTCGGCTACGTCATCTACGTGAAGCCGGACGAGATCGACCGGGCCGCAGAGGCCTTGGGAGCCCAGGCGACCTGAGGGAGCGTAGTGGGCCACGCGGGCGGTTCGACCGGACCGTGCCGGCGCCGGCGCCCCGCCCGGAGCTAGAGCGCAAGAACGCGCTGCAGACGCAACCTTTGCGGTCTACCGTTCGTTGACAAGGCGCGCGGCGACCCCGTACACTACAGGTCGCTTGGGGCTGTGGCGCAGTTGGGAGCGCGCCTGAATCGCACTCAGGAGGTCAGGGGTTCGAATCCCCTCAGCTCCACCAAGCTTTCCTCGGGACAGGGGCGCGACCGGCGTGGGTCGCGCCCCGCTTGAGTAGGGTTCCATGCCCTCAGCTTCGTCAGGCGCGGCTGGAATCTTCGCGGTCGTACCAGCTGCGCCAGATCCAGCGATAGAGCGGGATCCAGCGCGGGATCCGGTTCAGCACCGGCACGAACGGGAGGAAGAGCGGCAGCAACACCAGTGCCACCAGGACGATGAGCACCACCTGCAGGTCGCCGTTGGGCGAGTTCACCATGGGCGGCACCTGGTAGAGGAAGGTGTAGGGCCACAGCCACCAGGCGCCGGGGTACGGTCCCGTCTCGTGGCTGATCCCCCAGGTATCGCCGACCATGTTCAACGAGCGCGCGACGGCGTGATCGACGGGCCCCTGGAAGAACAGCAGCACGCGGCTCATGTTCAAGGCGTACGGCTGCTGCGCATTGGCCTCCAACGCTCCCGCCAGCAGGCCGGAGCGGCCGAGCCGGAGCATCCCCTCCATCAGCGTCGGGACGGGGCCGTAGGAACCCGGTGGAACGCTCACCGTCCCGTTCTTGACGGTCGCCTTGTCGAGGGCGGCCAGGTACGCCTTCGCCCAGGCGCGCTGCTGCGAGGGGGAGGCGCCGCGGTAGGCAGCCAGCGGGGCCGCCAGCGCCGGATCGAGCGTCGCCGCCCGCTCGAGCGGTGCCAGCACCAGGTCCTTGGCCGGATCGATCGGGCTGGTCGCGCCGAACCAGGTGGCAGGCGCGATGCCGAAGACGCGTTGCGCGCCGGCGCTGCCCGGCGTGTAGGGCGGACCGTAGCCGTTGAGGTCGCTGGTTCCCGCCAGCATCCCGACCGCGGTGCGCTCGAGCGCCACGGGCTGATCGCGGGCGACGTCGCTGGCGCGGACGGTGGGGTAATCGGGGGACCCGAAGACCGCGGCCAGCACCACGACCAGGACCACCACCAGTGCCAGCACCAGGATTCCCTCGAGCAGCAGATCGTACGGCTTGGTGGGAATGCCGCCGAGCGTCCGCTCCGAGCGGGCGCTCATCGGCCGCCCTCACCCGCCCGACGGCCGCGCCGAGGTAGGGGCCGTACCGGCCCGTCCCGGCGGATGAGGAACAGGTGCATCCCGACCAGCCCGACCACCACCAGTGGCAGCACCACCACGTGGAGCGTCAGCACCTGCCCCAGGTTCATCGGGTTGAAGATGCTGCCGCCACCAGCGGAGTTGATGGCGTCCTTGGACTGCACCGCGATCCACTGCGAGTCGAAGCTGGTCTGCGCCAGGTAGCCGGTCAGGCCGGTAAACAGCGCGACGAAGAAGGCCAGCATGCCGACAGCCCAGGTCGGCCAGCGGCCGTCGCGCCAGGCGGCCATGAAGAACTTGGTAGCCATGTGCAGCACCAGCGCCGCGAAGAAGACCTGGACACCCCAGAAGTGGAGCGAGTTGACGAACCTCCCGATCGGGCGGTGGTGATACCACGCCGGCCCGAACGCTGCCAGGACGATCCCGCTGGCGATGAGCTCCACCAGCGCCATCAACGTGCCGGCACCGAACAGGTACGCCAGGGAGTCGACGTAGACGGGCATGCGGGTGGGGAGGGCATCCTCCATGGTCAGGTTGTGCTGGAGATAGCGCTGGAAGCGGCGCGTCAGGTTCATGCATCCTCCTCCTCGTCGGTGGTCTCGAGGAACGCTGGGATGCGGAACCACGCGGCGAAGAGAAGGGCGAGATCGATCGCGGCCCAGGCCACGATGTTGGGGAGGGCAAGGTCGAACACGCTGAACGCGACGTGGGGTACGGCGGGCAGGAGTTGCGTTGGAAGGGACTGCATGAGAAACGCCTCCTCGCGAACGACGACGCGAACCGGATGCCCGCGCCGGCCATCGGCAAGGCTAAGGCCGCAACGGCACGGACGCGTGAGTCCGAGATGGCAATCGTGAAATGTGGCACGTGCGTTGCGCAGCCGGCCGAATCGTCCGTACAGAGCGCACGTGCAGGGGTAGGATGAGCCCGCTGTGGCGCTGCTTCTCGGGCTCTTCGTCTCCGGCATCGCGGCCGGTGTGCTCGGCGCGCTGCTCGGGCTAGGGGGCGGCATCTTCCTGGTGCCGGTGCTGACGTTGCTGTTCCACCTGCCGGTGCGGGTGGCGGTGGGGACCAGCCTTGTCTGCGTGATCGCCACGTCGGCCGGGGTGGCGGCGATGGCCAGCGCCGAGGGGGGCGCGGACGTGCCGCTCGCCCTGCGCCTCGAGATCGCCACCGCCGCCGGTGCGGTGTTCGGCGGGGTGGTGGGTGCCCTGGTGCCGGCTCGGGCGCTGAGCCTGCTGTTCGCCGTCGTGGTCTTCGGAAGCGCCGCCTACACGGTCTACAAGGGGCTCGGGCACGCCGAGGAGGCCATGTACAGGCGCGACTACCGGCCGCGGCGCTGGGGACTCGGCTACGCCGTGGCCAGCCTGGCGGGCATGGTGTCGGGCCTGCTGGGCGTCGGCGGGGGGTTCATCAAGGTGCCCACCATGTACGCCATCATGGGCGTCCCGCTCGGCGTGGCCACCGCCACCAGCAACTTCATGGTCGGCATCACCGCCGCCGCCAGCGTGTTCGTCTACCTGGGGCGGGGCGACGTACGACCCGTCGTCACCGTCGTCACGGCCGCCGGCGTCTTCCTGGGCGCAACGGTGGGCACCTTGATGCAGGGGCACCTGAAGGTTTCGTGGCTGCGCTGGGCGCTGGTCGTGCTGATGGTGGCGATCGGCGTGCAGATGCTCTGGAAGGGGTTCTGAGGTGGCGAGCGAGTCGCCGAGCGCGAGGGACCCCGCGGGCATGGACCGCGCGATGCGGCGCGTGGCGCGCGGCCTGTCCGCCTTCGCGCTCGCCCTGATGGCCGCTGGCTTCGTGCTGGCCCTGGCGCATGGGGCTGCGCTGCCGCCCCTGAGCCTCGATCTCACGAAGCGGTCGCACCGCCTGATGCTGTTCGGGATCGGGCTACTCGCGGTCCTTCCCGGCGTGCGCGTGCTGGTGGCACTCTCCTACTACACCGCCGCCCGCCGTCTGGCCGAGGCGCTGGTGGCGCTGGTGGTGGTGCTGGAGCTGCTCGCGTCGATGATCTTCGGGGGCTGAGCGGGGCTGGAACGCGCCGCCCGCCGCCCCGGGCCGGACGACGGGAACCGGGGCGTCGCGTCTGTCGTCCATACCTCCCACAGGCGTGTCGGACTTTCGCTGATGCCCTGCTCGTGAATTCTTTCTTAAGCTACGGTTGACCCCGGTAGGAGGCTCACCCGGCACGTCTGGGCCCCGTCCCGAACGCGCCACGCGGGCACGTGCCCGCAGGAGGTGACGCTCATGAGCGATACGCTCGAATCCGCCAGGGGTTTCGCCACCATCGTCAAGGAGAACGCGCGAGATCCGCAGCCGAACCTGCGGGACTACGAGGCGGTCGCTTCCGAGTTCGCATGGGACCGGGTGCGGAAGGAGCTGGACGGCCTTCCCGGCGACGCCGGCCTCAACATCGCGCACGAAGCCGTCGATCGCCACGCCGTCGGCCCCCGTCGGGACAAGATCGCGTTACGCTTCCTGGGCAGGGCGGGCGGCGTGCGCGAGCTCACCTATGGCGACCTGGCCGAGGAGACGGCCCGCTTCGCCAACGTGCTTCGCGAGCTGGGCATCGAGCAGGGCGAGCGCGTGTTCGGACTGCTGGGGCGCGTGCCCGAGCTCTACGTCGCGGTCCTCGGGACGCTCAAGGCGGGAAGCGTGTTCTGCCCGCTCTTCTCCGCGTTCGGCCCGGAACCGATCCGCCAGCGCCTGGAGATCGGCGAGGGGCGCGTGCTGGTCACGTCCCCGACGCTGTACCGCAAGAAGGTCGCCGAGCTGCGGGCCAGCCTCCCCAGGCTCGAGACCGTCCTGCTCGTCGGCGAAGGTGACGTCCCCACCGAGGTGGAAGGCACCGTCGACTACCGGACGCTGATGGAGCGCGCCTCCCCCACGTTCACCGTCCCTCCGACCGACCCCGAGTCGATGGCACTGCTGCACTTCACCAGCGGCACCACGGGCCGGCCCAAGGGCGCCATTCACGTCCACCAGGCCGTGCTGCACCACTACATCACCGGCCTCTACGCACTCGACTTCCACCCGGACGACGTGTTCTGGTGCACCGCCGATCCGGGCTGGGTGACCGGGACCTCGTACGGCATCATCGCGCCCTTGCTCCACGGCATCACGAACGTGGTCGACGAGGGCGAGCTCGACGCCGACCGCTGGTACGGCACCATCCAGCAGCACAAGGTGACGGTGTGGTACACGGCACCGACCGCCGTGCGCATGCTGATGCGCGTCGGCGCCGAGGCCGCCCACGAGTACGACCTCAGCAGCCTGCGCTTCATCGGGAGCGTCGGCGAGCCCCTCAACCCCGAGGCCGTGGTGTGGGGACAGAAGGCCTTCGGGCAGGCCATCCACGACAACTGGTGGCAGACCGAGACCGGCGGCATCATGATCGCCAACTACCGCTCCATGGACGTCAAGCCCGGCTCCATGGGCCGGCCGCTCCCCGGTATCCGGGCCGCGGTCGTGCGCCACCTCGAGGGCGGCCGCGTCGAGGAGATCACCGCACCGGATACCGAGGGTGAGCTGGCGCTGAAGCCCGGCTGGCCGTCGATGTTCCGGGGCTACCTGCACGATGAGGCGCGCTACCAGAAGTGCTTCGCCGACGGCTGGTACCTCACCGGCGACCTGGCGCGGCGCGACCGCGACGGCTACTTCTGGTTCGTGGGGCGGGCGGACGACGTCATCAAGTCGGCCGGCCACCTCATCGGCCCGTTCGAGGTGGAGAGCGCGCTGCTCGAGCACCCGGCCGTGGCCGAGGCCGGCGTCATCGGCGTGCCCGACCCGGTGGTGGGCGAGCTGGTCAAGGCATTCGTGACACTGCACAAGAGCTTCGAGCCGAGCGAGGAGCTGCGCCTGGAGCTCCAGGGGCACGCCCGCAAACGCCTCGGACCCGTGGTGGCGCCCAAGGCCATCGAGTTCCGCGACTCGCTGCCGCACACCCGCAGCGGCAAGATCATGCGCCGCCTCCTGAAGGCGCGCGAGCTCGGCCTGCCCGAAGGCGACACCTCGACCCTGGAGGACCACGGATGAGCAGCCTCGACACACTGACCCGTGAGCACGCGCACGAGCTGCTGCTCGACATGCTCCGCATCCGGCGCATGGAGGAGAAGTGCGCCGAGCTCTACCAGGCGACCAAGATCCGCGGCTTCCTCCACCTCTACATCGGCGAGGAGGCGGTCGCGGTCGGCGCCATGCGCGCCCTGCGGCCCGAGGACGCGGTGGTGGCCACCTACCGCGAGCACGGCCACGCGCTCATCCGGGGCGTGAGCGCCGAGAAGATCCTGGCCGAGATGTACGGCAAGCAGGAGGGGTGCAGCCGCGGGCGCGGCGGCTCGATGCACCTCTACGACGCCGATGTCCGCTTCTACGGCGGCAACGCCATCGTCGGCGGCGGCATCCCGCTGGCCGTGGGGATGGCGCTGGCCGACAAGATGCAGGGGCGCACGCGCGTCACCGCCTGCTTCTTCGGCGACGGCGCGGTGGCCGAGGGCGAGTTCCACGAGTCGATGAACCTCGCGGCCCTCTGGCACCTGCCCGTGCTGTTCTGCTGCGAGAACAACCTCTACGGCATGGGCACGGCAATCGAGCGCGCCCAGTCCGAGACGCGCCTGGCGCTGAAGGCAGCGAGCTATCGGGTACCTTCCTGGGACGTCGACGGCATGGACGTGCTGGCCACCGAGGAGACCGCTCGGCTGGCCGCCGAGGCGGTTCGCGCTGGCGGCGGCCCGCACTTCGTGGAGTTCCGCACCTATCGCTTCCGCGCCCACAGCATGTTCGACCCCGAGCTCTACCGCTCCAAGGAGGAGGTCGCCGCCTGGAAGGAGCGCGATCCGATCGACCTGTTCCGGGCCCGCCTGCAGGAAGCGGACCTGCTCACCGCCGACGAGGAACACGCTCTCGAGGCCGTCGCGGCCGAAGAGGTCGAGCGGGCGGTGGCGTTCGCCGAAGCGGGCACCTGGGAACCGGTCGAGGAGCTGGAGCGCTTCGTCTACAGCGAACCCGCTCCCCCGAGGGAGGTGGCATCGTGACCGTCGCGACCCCCAACCGCCCACCCGCCGCGCCGGCGAGCGAGCGGCAGACCACCACCTACCGCGAGGCGGTGCGCGAGGCGATCCGCAGTGCCATGCGCACCGATGAGCGGGTGTTCCTGATGGGCGAGGACGTGGGCCGCTACGGCGGCTGCTACGCCGTCAGCATGGGACTGCTGGAAGAGTTCGGGGAGGAGCGCATCCGCGACACCCCGTTGTCCGAGTCCGCCTTCGTCGGCGCCGGCATCGGCGCGGCCATGGTGGGCATGCGCCCCATCGTCGAGATCATGACGGTCAACTTCAGCCTGCTGGCGCTGGACCAGATCCTCAACACCGCGGCCACGGTGCTCCACATGTCGGGCGGGCTGTTCAACGTGCCGGTGGTCATCCGCATCGCCACCGGAGGGGGCCGGCAGCTCGCCGCCCAGCACTCGCACAGCCTGGAAGGCTGGTACGCCCACATCCCCGGCATCAAGGTCCTGGCGCCCGGCACGGTCGAGGACGCTGGCGGCATGCTGGCGCCCGCGCTGGCCGACCCAGACCCGGTCCTGATCTTCGAGAACGCCCTGCTGTACAACCGCGAGGGCGTCGCCCCCGATCCGGAGCACCCGGTCGACATCGCCTCGGCGGTGGTGCGGCGGGCCGGCCGCGACGTCACCCTGGTGACCTACGGCGGCTCGCTCCACAAGACGCTCGAGGCCGCGGAGACGCTCGAGCAGGACGAGATCTCGGCCGAGGTCGTCGACCTGCGGGTGTTGCGCCCGCTCGATAGCGAGACGCTGCTGAGCTCCGTCGCCCACACCCACCGCCTCGTGGTGGTGGACGAGGGCTGGAAGAGTGGCGGGATCGGCGCCGAGGTGCTCGCTCGCATCGTGGAGCACGGCCTGTACGACCTCGATGCCGCGCCGGAGCGGGTCTGCAGCGCCGAGGTGCCCCTCCCCTACGCCAAGCACATGGAGGAGGCGGCCCTGCCCAGCGCGGACAAGATCGTCGCCGCGGCCCGGAAGGTGGTGGGCAAGCGTGGCTGAGTTCACGATGCCCTCGCTGGGCGCCGACATGGATGCCGGCCGCCTGCTGGAGTGGTACGTCAAGCCCGGCGACACCGTGAAGCGCGGCGACATCGTGGCGCTGGTCGACACCGACAAGGCCGCCATCGAGGTCGAGATCTTCGAGGACGGCGTCGTCGGCGAACTGCTCGTCCCGCCCGGCGAGAAGGTGCCGGTGGGGACGCCCCTGGCCACCATCCTCGCGGAAGGCGAGGCGCCGGTGGCGCCCACCACAGCGGAAGCACCGGCCGCCGTTCCGGCTGCAACCCCTTTGGCCGCCGCCGCTGCGCCCGCTGTCGCCTCAGCCGCTGGGACCGCACCGGGGCCCACAGCCCCACCTGCGACTACGGTGGAACCCGGGCCCCCCTCTGGGCCGACGGCACCCCCCGAGCCGGCGAGGGCTCCGGCCCCCCGGCCGCCGGCGTCCCACCTCCCGCCTCCGCGCCCGGCGCCAGGGGCGACCACAGGGGCGACCACAGGGACGACCGCCGTGGCCGCGCCCCCCGAAGCGGCGCAAGCCGCGGCTCCGCAGGAGCCGGCAAGGCCGCTCGCCACGCCGGCGGCGCGCAACCACGCGCGGGCGCACGGTGTCGACCTGAGCGCCATCCAGGGGACCGGCAAGCACGGGGTCATCACATGCCAGGACGTCGAGGCGGCCGCTCAAGCCGCGCTGGAGGGGCCCGCCGCAGCACCGCCTCCCGCCGGAGAGGGCCGCGTGCGCGCCTCGCCCTTCGCGCGTCGCGTCGCCGAGCGCCTCGGGGTCGACCTCACCGGCGTCCGGGGAACCGGTCCGGAAGGCGCGATCACCTGGCACGACGTCGAGGCCGCCGGCGGGCCCATCCCGTCTGCGCCCGAGCCACCAGCCCGAGCGCCGATCGCAGGCGCCGTAGAGCCGGCACCCGTAGCGCAGACTCCTGCCGCGCCACCGCCAACGATCTCCGAAGCGCCCGCCGACGTGGACCGCTATGCGGCCATGCGCCGGGCGATCGCCGCGGCCATGGGCAAGTCGAAGCGCGAGATCCCCCACTACTACCTGACGCAGCACATCGACATGCGCGCCGCGCTCGCCTGGCTCGAGGAAGCCAACCTGGCCCGCAGCGTGACCGAGCGCCTGTTGCCGGCCACGATGCTGCTCAAGGCCACCGCCCTGGCGGTGCACGACGTGCCGGAGGTCAACGGCTTCTACCGCGACGGCGGATTCGAGCCGAGCGAGGCCGTCCACCTCGGCGTGGGCATCTCGCTCCGGCAGGGCGGGCTGATCGCCCCGGCCATCCACGACGCCGACAAGAAGGACCTCGACACGCTGATGGCCGACCTGCGCGACCTCGTCAAGCGCGCGCGGAGCCTGCAGCTACGCAGCTCCGAGATGACCGACGCGACGATCACGACCACGATGCTCGGCGATCAAGGCGTGGAGAACGTCTACGGCATCATCTACCCGCCACAGGTGGCGCTGGTCGGCTTCGGTCGCGTCGTCGAGCGGCCCTGGGCCGAGAACGGCATGGTCGGGGTGCGCCCGTTGATCATCGTCACCCTCGCAGCCGACCACCGCGCCAGCGACGGGCACCGCGGCGGTCTCTACCTGAGCGCCATCGAACGGCGCCTGCAGCACCCGGAGGAGCTATGAAGGCACCCATCGCCAGCGAGAGTGAGATCCGCAGCACGGTGCTGGAGCTGCTGTCGCACATCGCGCCCGAGGCCGATCCGAGCGCGATCGATCCCGACGCCAATCTCCAGGAGCAGCTCGACGTCGACTCGATCGACCTGTTGAACTTCATCATGAGCGTGCACGAGGCCACCGGGATCGACATCCCCGAGCGCGACTACACCAAGATCGCCACGCTCAACGACTGCGTGCGCTACCTGGCGGCGAAAGCCGGCTGACCGCCACGCGGCGCCCAGGTCGGCGCCCGGCCCCGGAGCGTCGAGGCAGGGTGTGTGGGAGGAGGGCCCTCCCCCCACGCACCCCCATCCGAGAAGGCGCGCCTCGCTCGCTCCCTCGGTTGACGATGTACGGGGGCAGGCCTTAAACTACCCGACGCTGGCGCTCGGGTCGTTAGCTCAATTTGGCAGAGCAGCTGACTCTTAATCAGCGGGTTATAGGTTCGAGTCCTATACGACCCACCACCCGAAGAGCCGCGAGGGACACGCGATCGAAGGTCGCGACCCTCGCGGCTCATTCATTTGCAGCCTCGTCGACACCTTCGCTGACACCTTACGGTCGCAACATGGAAGCGAACGACAAGCGCGGCGGCGTGCACAAGACGGGAACAACACCAGTGTGGCTTCATGGTGTCCCCCCGACCACGGCCTGGGCAGGGTCGTAGAGCTCGGCTCGTCCACGAGCATGCTCAACGTCTCCGTCCCCGACGTCGACGCGCAACACGTTCGAGCGATCAGCCCGGGCGGGTCCTGCCGGTATACGCCACCCCGAGTCTGAACACGGTCAACAGCACACCGGTGACG
>CAZIBD010000064.1:0-17908 GCA_964536935.1 uncultured bacterium
GCGGTCAGGCCCATGCCGGGAGGAGCGAGTGCGATGACACCGGACGACCCAGCTGCGAGCCCTTCTTCCGAAGCGACGACCTCGGCTGCGCCCGGGGGCGGCTCGCGGGGCCCCCGGGAGCTCGAGGTGCAGCTCCGCTTCGGTGATACGGACGCCCTCGGTCACGTCAACAACGCGGCCTACGCCACCTTCGCCGAGCTCGGCCGCATCGCCCTGATGCGGTCGGTGAGCTGGGCCGACGGCGGCCCGATCCTCGCCCGCCTCGCGATCGATTTCCACGCCCAGGTGCGCCTCGGAAGCCGGGTCGTGGTGACGACCGACGTGACGGGAATCCGGCGCAGCAGCATCACGCTCCACCAGGAGATCTACGCCGACGACGTGAAGGCCGCCACAGTGAGCTCGGTGGTGGTCTGGTTCGACTACGACGCCCAGCGTTCGGTGCGCGTGCCCGACCACGTGCGAGAGGCGCTTCTCGACGGCGAGCCGGCCGGGGATGGCGGAGGCCCCTAGGACATGTGTCCCTGTTGCGTGCGCGTTCGGCGCTCCTAGCATGACGGTGCATCGGCGAGGAGGCGCCAAGTAGGCCGCTCCACGAGACCGACAAGGACTGAAAAGGCGTCGAGTCGCTGGTGCACGTGCTTCCGGGCCTCAACAGAGGCAAACGAGTTAGGGTGAACGTACTGTAGCCGGGACGGTCCCGGCATTGAGGATCCGGAAGCACAACTCTCTCCTTCACGGCTTTCGGCCGGTGATCCGCGGGGATTCTTCCCCGCGGATTGCTTTGGGGTCCTGGAGGGCCGGCCCGGCCGACACCGTAAGATGGCTGCGTGCATGTCGCTTCGGAGGGGGACACGCCACCAGCCGTCCTGGTGACCGGCGCGTCGACGGGTATCGGGCGCGCCGTGGCCATACTGCTGGCACGACGCGGGTTCACGGTGTTCGCCGGGGTGCGGCAGCCGGAGGCGGCCCGGCGTCTGGCGGCCGACGGCGCCGCCGAGCGGCGCTCGCCCCAGGGCGGTGGAGCGGGCGGGAGCATCGTCCCCTTGCTCTTCGACGTCACCGACCGCGAGGGCATCGCCCGGGCGGCGTCCGAGATCGCCGAGCACGTCGGTGAGCGCGGCCTGCACGGCCTGGTGAACAACGCCGGCATGGTGGTCGCCGGCCCGTTGGAGTTCCTGCCGCTCGAGGACCTCCGCCTCCAGCTCGAGGTCAACGTCATCGGACAGGTCGCCGTCACCCAGGCGATGCTGCCGCTGCTGCGGCGTGCGCGGCAATGGCAACTGGACGGGAGTCGGGCCTCCGGGATGGGCGTGGCCCGCAGCTGGCCCGCGGCGGTCGGCGTCCGCGCCCCCCAGGCCGGCCGCCGGCCGGCGTCCTCCGCGGGGGCGAACGCGTTGCTGCGTGGCAATCACGGCCGTGTGGTGTTCGTGGGCTCGATCTCGGGGTTGGTCGCCTCGCGGCTGCTGGGCGCCTACGCGGCGTCGAAGTTCGCCATCGAGGCTTTGGGCGACGCGTTCCGCCTGGAGCTCGCCCCCTGGGGGTTGCAGGTGGCCATCGTGGAGCCGGGGCGCGTGCGCACCCCGATCTGGGACAAGACGCTGGGTGCCGGTGAGGCGCGTCTGGCGCGCATGCCGGAGGAGGCCGGGAGGCTCTACGAGGCCACCATCCAAACCGTGGCGCAAGGCGTCACCGACGTGGAGTCGGCGGGCATCTCGCCCGACGGCGTCGCCCGTGCGGTGCTCCACGCGCTGAGCGCGCCGCGCGCCCGCACCCGGTACCGTGTGGGCCTCGACGCACACGTCGTCACGCTGCTCTCGCGGGTGCTTCCGGGCCGCTGGCTCGATCGTTTCCTGCTCATGGTCAAGCGCTGAAGATCCGTCTGGGGGCCGAGGACGCCAACGGAGGCGGCGCCTCCCAGGCGTCCCGGGCTCGCCGGAGGCCGGGCTATGCTGGTCGGCATGGATCGAGACGACCTCCTGGATGGGCGCGCCCCCGGCTCGGCACCGGCCGGGCCTTCCGCCTCGGACGGCGCGGCCGCCGGCGTCTCGCAGGCCGCCGGCGCTGCCGGCGACGCGTCCGCCGTGGCCGCCGTTGCGGGCTCGACGACCGCTCGTGGAGCTGCCGCCGGCGCGAACGCCCCGGCCGAGCGCTTCCAGACGGGGGACGTCGCCACGGTGGCGGGCGGCCACTTCGCGCACGACAGCTTCACGGCGTTCGTGGCGCCGCTGTTGCCGGTGCTGCAGCAGAAGCTCAACACCGACTACGCCATGACCGGCGGCCTGGCCGTGTTCCTCCAGCTCCCCAGCCTGCTCAACCCGTTGATCGGCTACCTGGCCGACAAGGTCAGCCTGCGCTACTTCGTGATCCTGGCGCCGGCCGTGACGGCCACCCTCATCACGCTGCTCGGCCGGGCGCCCAACTACCTGTCGATCGTCTTCCTGCTGCTGGCGGCGGGGCTCAGCGTGGCCTCGTTCCACGCCCCGGCGCCGCCGATGGTGGCCCACGTGTCGGGGCGCCGGGTCGGCGCGGGCATGAGCGTGTTCATGGCCGGAGGCGAGCTGGGGCGCTCGCTCGGCCCCTTGCTGGCCGTGGCCGCGGTCGGCTGGTTCGGCCTCGAGGGCCTGTGGCGGTTGGCGTTCATCGGCTGGGCGGTGAGCATCGTTCTGTACTTCCGGTTGCGGAACGTGTCCGCCGAGGGGGCCACCGGACGCGCCGGCTTGCTGCCGTGGGCGACGGCCCGCAGGGTCTTCCCGGCGATCGGCCTGCTGATCGCCACGCGCGTCATGCTGCTGGTGGCGGCCACCATCTACCTGCCGCTGTTCATGAAGAACGTGATCGGCACCGGCCTGTGGCTGGCCGGGGCCTCGCTCACCATCCTGGAGGCGGCGGGCGTCGTCGGGGCGCTCTCCGCAGGCACGGTGTCCGACCGGCTCGGCCGCGGCAGCGTGCTGCTCACGCTGTCCATCCTGGC
Organism: uncultured bacterium; assembly: GCA_964536935.1. Classification (GTDB taxonomy): domain Bacteria; phylum Deinococcota; class Deinococci; order Deinococcales; family Trueperaceae; genus JASBRS01. Next base: position 2,972 of record CAZIBD010000064.1, read on the forward strand.
TCCGGTGACGATGATCGCCTTCCTCTACGCGCCGCCGGCGCTCGCCTTCCCGCTGTTGATCGTGCTCGGCCTGTCGGCGGTGAGCGCCACGCCCGTGTTGCTGGCGTCGGTGCAGGACGCGTTTCCCGACAACCGCGCGCTGGCCAACGGGACGTTCCTGGCGATGAACTTCCTGGTGCGGGCCGGCGGGATCTACACCGTCGGCCTGCTCGCCGACGGGGCCGGCCTCGAGCGTGCCTTCCTGGTGGCCGGCCTGGTCGCCTTCCTGGGCATCCCGGCGGTGCCGCTGCTGTTCCGCGGCCGCGCCGCGTCCGCCTGAGCCCACGGCCGCTGGCGCGCGCCAAGCGCGTCGCGCCCACCTCCCTCGACGAACCGAGGACCGCAGGCCAGGGGGGGATGCGGTCCTCGGAGAAGATGGGGGCCCCGAAGGGCCCCGGGGAGAGTGGGTCGAGGGTCAGGTCACGGCTGGGACACCGTCTGCCACTCTCCGAGCAGGCCGTTGCCGTTCGTCTGGCCGGGGGCGGTGTCGCCGCGGAAGTAGTACAGCGGCTTCCCGTTCCAGGTGACTTGGACTGCGCCGTCGGCGCGCGTCAACGTGCCGAGCGTGCCGCTGACGCCCTTGCCGGCGGTGGGCGCGTGGCCGTGGGCGGGGTCGTATCCGCCCACCAGCGGCGGCCAGTTGGTGGCGCAGGTGCCGGTGCAGGCGGAGGCGGTGGCGGTGTCCTTGGCGAAGGTGTAGAGCGTCTTGCCGGTCGGGCCGACGAGCAGGTCGCCGCTCGCCGTCTTCAGGACGTGCACGGCGGGCTCCAGGTTGGCCACCCACCAGGTGCCGCGGAAGCCCTGGCCGGTGGCGTCGCCCGGCTTCTTGTCGCCCTTCCAGGTGTAGAGCGGCATGCCGTCGTAGGCGAGCTGCTTGCTGCCGTCCTGGCGGGTGATGACGCTGAACGATCCCGGCACGTCGTGCGGCACCGCGCTGGCGCTTTCGGCCTTGAGCGGCGGCCAGGCCTGGGCGCAGCCGCCGTTGCAGTTGCTCGTGCCGGCCGTGTCGTGGGTGAAGGTGTAGAGGGTCATGCCGTTGGCGTCGGTCAGGAAGCTGCCTAGCTTGGCGTCGGAGCGCACCTGCACGATGGCGTTGGCCGCCTGGGCCAGCGCGCTGCCGAGCAGGGCGGCTGCGACGAGCGCGATGGCGATCGCGACGGTCCTGGGCCAGGGGGTGCGCCGATGCGTCGCCTGCCGGTTCGGAACGAGCCGCTGCGGAACGTGCATGGGGTGTACCTCCATCCAGCGGTACGCACGCCGGGTCCGCGTGGATGCGTGGCTCGTCAGGCGGGCTCCCTGTCGGAGCGGTAGCTGCCGGCGAAGTGGCAGGTGTGGTTCCCGTCGCGCTGGCACCTGACGCGCTCCGCCTCCATGCCGGTGGCGTCCTCCACGACCTTCGGCAGCAGATCGCAGACGCCTTCGAAGCGCTCGCCCGTGGCCCGGTAGACGCAGTTGTAGGCTTCGAACTCCCAGCCTCCGGGCGTGTTGGCGAGGCGGCCCAGCATCTCGCCGTAGTCGAGCTGCTGCATGAGCTTGAGCAGGCGGGCGCGGGGCGGGAGGTCCTCCAGATCGTCCTTCACCCGGGCGGCCAGGGAGGCGGCGACGTCGTCCAGCAGCAGCTCGAGCACGCCGCGGGCGGCGGCGCTCTCGAGCACCGCCTCGAGCAGATCCGCGTAGCGCTTCGGGAAGGCGCCCTCCGCGAGGGCCGTGAGGGCGTAGCGGTGGGCGGGTCGCCCGACCCCCTCGCGGTCCGTCCGCTCGCTCACGAACCCCTGCCCTCGCAGCCGGGTGAGGTGGTGGCGCACGGCGTTGTCCGACAGGCCGGTGGCCGCGCTGAGCTCGCGCACCGTGCTGGGGCCGGCGATCTTCAGGTGGCGGAGAAGGTCGTCGCGACTCGACATTGTCCCTATTTCTACCATTCCTATGGTCGAATTAGCGAGCTAGACTCCGGGCAAGGAGGCACGACCATGAAGATCAACGAGAGCGCCACCGATCGGGTCGTCCGGGTGATCGCCGGGCTGGTGCTGCTGTCGGCGTGGGTGTTCGGCTGGATGACCGGCGTCTGGGAGGCGGTCTTCGCCGTTGTCGGCGCCGTTCTCCTGCTCACCGGCGTCGTCGGCTTCTGCCCGATCTACGGGCTCTTCGGCGCCTGCACCGTTCCCCGCAAGCGCGCCTGACGCTTCGACACGATCCCTTCACGCTGCGGCGCCCGCCAGGACCGGCGGGCGCCGCAGCCCTTGGCTAGACCGGGAGGCGGTGGAAGCGCTCGAAGGCCGCCCGCTCCAGGGCGGCGCGATGGTCGGGGTGGGCGATCCCGATGAGGGCGCGCGCCCGCTGCCGGAGGTTCTTGCCGTAGAGGGCGGCCACGCCGTACTCCGTGACCACGTAGTGCACGTGCGCGCGGGTCGTGACCACGCCCGCCCCCTGCTTCAGGAAGGGGACGATGCGGCTCTCGCCCGAGGACGTGGTCGAGGGCAGGGCGATGATGGGCCGGCCGTCCTCCGAGAGCGAGGCGCCACGGATGAAGTCCATCTGGCCGCCCACCCCCGAGTACTGCCGGGTGCCGATCGAGTCGGCGCACACCTGGCCGGTCAGGTCCACCTCGACGGCGCTGTTGATGGCGGTGACGCGCGGGTTGCGCCGGATGACGGAGGTGTCGTTGACGTACTCGGCGTCCAGTAGTGCCACCAGCGGGTTGTCGTCCACGAAGTCGTAGAGCCGGCGCGTGCCCATGACGAAGCTGGCCACCACCTTGCCCGGGTGGCTGACCTTGCGGGCGCCGGTGATGATGCCGCGCTCGATGAGGTCGATGGCGCCGTCCGAGAACATCTCGGTGTGGATGCCCAGGTCGCGGTGATCGCCCAGCGCCGCGAGCACGGCGTCGGGGATGGCGCCGATCCCCATCTGCAGGGTGGCCCCGTCCTCGATGAGGGCGGCGCAGTGGATGCCGATGGCCCGTGCCTCGGGCCCCGCCGGCGCCGGCGGGACCTCCGGGAGGGGATCGTCGACCTCGACCGCGAGATGGATGTTGGAGACGTGCAGCAGCCCGTCCCCGTGGGTCCTCGGCATGTTCGGGTTCACCTGTGCGATCACGGTGCGGGCCGCCTGGACCGCGGCGCGACTGGCATCGACCGATACTCCCAGCGAGCAGTAGCCGTGTCGGTCGGGCGGGGACACCTGGACGAGCGCCACGTCCAGCGGCATGGCACCGCTCCGGAACAGCGTCGGGACCTCGCTCAGGAAGATGGGAACGTAGTCGGCCTGGCCCTGCTCGACGGCCTCGCGGACGTTCGGGCCCACGAAGAGGGCGTTGGTGTGGAAGCTCTTGGCGTAGGCCGGGCCGGCGTACGGTGCCGGCCCCTCGGTGTGCAGGTGGATGATCTCCACGCCCTGCAGCTCGCGCCAGCGCGCCGTGAGCGCTTCGAGCAGCCGGAGGGGCGCGGCGGCCACGCTGTGGACGTAGACGCGGTCGCGCGAGCGGACGACGCGGACGGCCTCATCGGCGGTGACGGTTCGCATGGTCGTGTCGGACCTGCCCTCCCTTGGCGGTGTCCCTCGCCCCCGGCCTCGACGCTACGATGAACGCCCGGCCCACCGAAAGGAAGAACGTCCCTCGGGAGATACGTCCCGGGCCCTGTCGGGGGTGGGGGGTAGGCTGAACGCGACGTGCGCGTGTCCGAGCTCTTGACGCTCCCGCTCCTCGGCCGGGCCCGGCTGGTGGCGGGCCGTGCCGGGGTCGACCGGGAGGTGCAGTGGGCGGGGGTGGTGGACATCCCCGATCCGCACGAGTGGCTCCGGCCCGGCCACCTGCTGCTGAGCACCGGCTACGCCTGGCCCCGGGACGAGGAGGGCCAGCGCCTCTTCGTGCGCTCGCTCGACGAGCGCGGGCTGGCCGCCCTGGCGCTGGCGGTGCCGCAGTTCTTCAGCGAGGTGCCCCCCGCCGTCGTGCGCGAGGCCGACGCGGTGGGGCTCCCGGTGCTCGAGGTGCCCTGGGAGATCCCCTTCGCCCGCATCACCGAGGAGACGCAGCGCGCGCTGCTCGCCGAGCAGCAGCGCGTCATCGTGCGCTCGGAGGCCATCCACCGGGCGCTGACGCAAGCGGCCGTGCAGGCCTCCGGCCTCCAGGAGATCGCCAACGTCCTGAGCGAGCTGATCGAGCGGGACGTCACCTTCGAGAGCGTGTCGGGCCAGCTCTTCGCCGCCTCCTACCGGCCCGGCGAGCGCGACGCCGTGCGCGACCGCACCGTGTCGCAGGGGGTGACCCCGCCCGAGGTGATGGCCGAGCTCGAGCGCTCGGGGATCCTGCAGCGCCTTCGCACCCAGAAGGATCCGGTGTGGGTCCCCGCCGTCCCCGAGCTCGGCCTGACCCCCCGCGTGGCCTGCCCCATCCGGGTGAGCGGCGAGCTGGTCGGCCTGGTGTGGGTCCTGGAGGGGTCCGCCCCGGTAGGCGAGCTCGACGTGCGGGCGGCCGAGCACGCCGCCACGGTGGTCGCGCTCCACATCGCGCACCAGCAGACCCTGGCGCAGCTCGAGTCGCGCCTGGGATACGCCTTCCTCGACTCGCTCCTCGACGGGCGGCTCGAGCCCACCCCGCAGAACCTGGAGCGGTCCCGCCTGCTCGGCTTCGAGTGGGAACGCGGGTACCGCGTCGGGATCGCCGTCCTGAACGACGTGTCGCTCCCGCTGTCGAAGGACGACTTCCTCAGGCGTGAGCAGCTCGCCGAGCGCCTGCGGCAGCGCGTGCGCGGGCTCGGCGGCGCGCCGCTACTGTCGGTGACGTTGAACGAGGTCAGCGTGCTGCTCGAGGAGGGCGTCGACCCGGCCGAGCTGGGGCCGGGCGCCGCGGACGAAGGCGTGGGGATGGCATGGGGTCGCGTCCACCACGGGGTGGCCGGCATCCAGCGCAGCTTCCGTGAAGCGCGCTCCCTGCTGCCCCACCTGGTGGCGGGAGAGGCGCTGCACTACGATGCCTGGCTCGTGCCGCGGGTGCTGCTCGGTGACGCCGAGGCGCGTGCCGCGCTGCTCGACGAGGTGTTCGGTCCGCTGCGCGCGAGGCGGGGTGGGGGGCGGCTGGTCGAGACGGTCGTCGCCTGGGCGCGGTGCGGCTTCCAGGGCAAGCGCGCCGCCGCCGACCTGGGCGTGCACGACAACACCGTGCGCTACCGGCTGGAACGCGTCGCGGAGGCGCTCCAGGTCGACCTGGCCGACCCGGACGTACGCTTTCGGTTGCGCCTGGCGAGCGATATTTTGGCATTGGCAGACAAGAACGCTTCATAGGTTTGTGCCCGAGAGCCGTAGCGCGGCCGGTCTGCGGAGGGTAGGATGGTGCCTCCACAAGGAAAGGAGCGCTGGACTGCGGTGGACTCCGCCGACTCCCGTAACGCACTTCTGGGCCATGTCCGTGACGCCAACGTCCCTCGCGGGCTGGCGACCGCCCATCCGATCTTCCCCGCGCGCGCCAAGGGCGCCCGCATGTGGGACGTGGACGGAACGGAGTACATCGACTTCACGGGCGGCATCGGCGTGATGAACATCGGCCACGCCAACGAGCGCGTAGCCGACGCCGTGCAGGCGCAGCTCGAGCGCTTCAGCCACACCTCGGCGCAGGTCGCCATGTACGAGCCGTACGTGCGGCTCGCCGAGCGCCTGAACGCGCTCGCGCCCGGCGACCGTCCCAAGAAGACCCTGCTGCTCACGACGGGTGTCGAGGCGGTCGAGAACGCCGTGAAGATCGCGCGGGCGGCCACCGGCCGGCCCGGCGTCATCGCGTTCAGCGGCGGCTTCCACGGCCGCACCCTGCTCGGCATGACGCTGACCGGCAAGGTGCGCCCCTACAAGCAGAACTTCGGCCCTTTCGCCCCGGACGTCTACCATTCGCCCTATCCCTACGCGCTGCGCGGCTGGAGCGCGGCGGACGCGCTGCGCTCGCTCGACGACGTGCTTGCCAGCCAGGTGGCGCCGGAGCGTGTCGCCGCCGTGCTGATCGAGCCCGTGCTGGGCGAGGGCGGTTTCGTGCCGGCCCCCTTCGAGTTCCTGCGGGCGCTGCGTGAGCTGACCCGTCGCCACGGCATCGTGCTCATCGTCGACGAGATCCAGTCAGGCTTCGGCCGCACCGGGACCTTCTTCGCGATCGAGCACAGCGGCGTCGTGCCCGACCTGATCACCGTGGCCAAGAGCCTCGCCGGCGGCCTGCCGCTCTCCGGCGTGATCGGCCGCGCCGACGTGATGGACGCTCCCGAGCCCGGCGGGCTCGGAGGCACCTACGGTGGCAACCCGCTGGCGTGCGCCGCTGCGCTTGCCGTGCTCGACGTGTTCGAGGACGAGCGGCTGCTGGAGCGCTCCCGGCGCCTCGGCGAGATGTTGTTCGTCCGCTTCGAGGCGCTCAGGGCGGAGCACGCCTGCATCGCCGAGGTGCGCGGCCTGGGCGCCATGGTGGCGGTCGAGTTGATCACGGAGGGCGAACGGGGCATCGAGGGAGGCGCCGAGCTCGCGCAGCGTGTGATCGCGCATGCGCGGCGCCGCGGCCTCCTTCTCCTCAAGGCCGGGCAGGACGGCAACGTGCTGCGCGTGCTGGTCCCGCTCACTGTCGAGACAGACGAGCTGGACCGGGCCTTCGCCGTCCTGGCGGAGGCGTTCCAAGCCGCCGGCCGTGCGGAGGCGGGAGCGTGAGCACCGCGGGCCAGGGGCGCAGCGGGCACGTCATCCACCCCGCCGTCGACCACGCCCCACCCCTGGCCGTCCGAGGCGAGGGGATCTACCTCGTCGACGTCGAGGGGCGTCGCTACCTGGACGGCTGCTCCGGTGCCATCACCGCCAACATCGGCCACGGTGTCGAGGAGGTGCTCGAGGCGATCCGCCGGCAGTCGAGCCGGCTCACCTTCGCGTTCCGCTCGCAGTTCAGCAACGAGCCGGCGGACACGCTGGCCGAGCGCATCGGCGCGCTGGCCCCCGGCAGCCTGCGCTGGCTGTTCTTCGTCAACAGCGGCAGCGAGGCGACCGAGCTGGCGGCGAAGATGGCGGTCCAGCACTGGCAGGAGCGGGGCCGGCCGGAGAAGACCCACGTGCTGTCCCGCACGGTCAGCTATCACGGCATCACGCTGGGTGCTCTGTCGATGTCCGGCCACGTGCTGAGGCGCTCACGCTTCGAGGCGCTGCTCGCCAAGGACGCCACGGTGCCCGCCCCCTACTGCCTGCGCTGCCCCTTGTCGCTCACCTACCCCGGCTGCGCGCTGGCGTGCGCCGACGAGCTGCAGGCCCGCATCGATGCGCTCGGCGCAGAGAACGTCGCCGCGTTCATCGCCGAGCCGGTGGTCGGCGCCGCCGGCGCGGCCATCACGCCGCCGCGCGACTACTACCGGCGCATCCGCGAGATCTGCGACGCCAACGAGGTGCTGTTCATCGCCGACGAGGTGATGACCGGCATGGGCCGGACCGGCGCGATGTTCGCCGTGGAGCACTTTGGCGTCGTCCCCGACCTGCTCGTGCTCGGCAAGGGACTCGGGGCGGGCTACACCCCCATCGCGGCCGTCGTGGCCACCGACGAGCTGATGGCACCCATCCGCGCCGGTTCCGGCGCGGTCCTCTACGGCCACACCCTGAGCGCCAACCCCCTCTCGGCCGCCACGGCGCTCGCCGTGCTCGACGTGCTGGAGCGCCGGAACCTGGTGCACAACGCCCGGGAGCGCGGCGCGCAGCTCGAAGCCGCCCTGCGCCGCCTGGCCGAGCGCCACCCGGTCGTCGGCGACGTGCGCGGCATGGGTCTCCTCCTCGGGCTCGAGCTCGTGGCCGACACGGACCTGACCCCGTTCCCCCCTTCCGAGAACGTCACGGCGCGCCTCGTGCGCCACGCGTTCGAGCGGGGGCTCCTCATCTATCCGGCCTCCGGCGCTCTGGACGGCGCCGGCGACGCCGTGATGGTCGCTCCGCCCCTCACCGTCGAGGCGGCGGAGATCGATGCCCTGGTCGGCATGCTGGACGGCGCCCTCGAGGCGCTCGAGCACGAGCTCGGGCGGCCGGCAGCGCAGCGAGCGTGACCGACCCCGGTTCCTTGGGAGCAGGCCTGCAAGCGCCACGCTCCGGTATGGAGGTAGGAATGACCCGTGTACGCATCAAGCTGATGGTGGGAGCGCTGCTTGCGCTGACCGTCCTGTTCGGGGGGCTCGCCAGCGCGGCCGATCTCGCTCAGATCCAGAAGCGCGGCTACATCATCGCCGTCATGTCCGGTGGCTACCCGCCGTTCAGCCTCTTCAACGCCGACCAGCAGCTGGTGGGGTACGACGCCGACGTGGCCAAGGCGTTGGCTCAGCAGCTCGGCGTGAAGGCCCGCCTCGACGCCGCCGAGTTCTCCACCATCGTGCAGGGCGTGCAGTCCGGCATCTTCGACGTGGCGGTGGCCAGCCAGGCCTACACCCCGCAGCGGGCGCAGGCGGTCGCCTACCTCGACCACCCCTACCACTGCGGCGGCGCCCAACTCTTCGTGCCCAAGGATTCGACCGTCACCGACATCAGCCAGATGAAGCAGCCCGTCGCGGTGTCGCTGGGCACCACCTACGAGGGCTGGCTCAAGCAGCACGGCTACGACTTCAAGACCTACAAGGACGACCCGACCGGCATCCAGGCGGTGCAATCGGGCATCGTCGGCGGCCTGGTGACCGACCTGGCGGTCGGCTCCTACGCCATCACCCAGGGCGCGCCCCTGAAGCCTGCAGGCGACCTGCTGTACGTCGACCTCGCCAACGTCACGGTGGCCAAGGACAACCCGGACCTGAAGGCGGCCCTCAACAAGGCGCTGGTCGCCCTCTACAACGACGGCACGCTCAAGCAGATCAGCATGAAGTGGTTCCACCAGGACATCGTGTCCCGGTGCTTCAACATGCCGATCACCACCAAGTGAGCTCGCCCCGCTAGAGCATGGGAAACGTCGTCACCCCCGCGATCCTCCACGCGCTGCTCAAGGGCGCCGTCCTGAGCGTCGAGCTCAGCCTGCTGACCTATGGCCTGGCGCTCGTGATCGGGCTGATCGCCGCACTCATGCGGCGCTCGAGGGCGCTGGTCGTCCGGGGGCTGGCGAGGTTCTACATCGAGCTGTTCCGCGGCACGCCGGCGCTGGTGCAGATCTTCTTCGCCTACTTCGCGACCCCGCAGATCTTCACCTTGCTCAACCGGCTGGTGTTCTCACCGCTGAGTGGGGGGAGGGTTCTCCTCCCCCCACACCTCAGCCCCTTCGCCGCCGCGGTGCTGGCGCTGTCGCTGGGGTACGGCGCCTATCTGGCCGAGGTGATCCGCGCCGGCATCGAGTCGATCCACAAGGGGCAGGTGGAGGCGGCCGCCAGCCTGGGGCTCGGCGGCGCCGACATCATGCGCTTCGTGGTCATCCCGCCCGCCGTCCGGTTGATGATCCCCCCGTTCGGCAACTACGCCCTGGCGCTCCTCAAGGACTCCTCGCTCGCCTCCACCATCAGCGTGGTGGAGCTCACCCTCAGCACCGAGCGGGCCATCTCCTACAACTACCAGCCCGCCATGATGTGGGCCGCCGCGGCGGTCATCTATCTTGCGCTGTCCATGGTAGGCAGCTTCCTGTTCAGCTATCTGGAGGTCGTCGCCGACCCCATCCGTCGCCGTGGCCGCCGCGGACCGCGCCTGGCGGCCGCCGGCGGCCCGGGTGACGAGGAGGCGGGCGGGTGAGCGGCGCCGGCGACGGCCCCCTGATCGCCTTGGAGGGCGTGGAGAAGCGCTTCGGCTCCTTCACGGCGCTCCGCGGCGTCGACCTGGAGGTCGAGCGCGGCGAGGTGGTGGTGGTCATCGGCCCGTCCGGCTCCGGCAAGTCCACCCTCATCCGCTGCATCAACGGTCTCGAGACGCACGACGGCGGCACCATCACCGTCGACGGCGTCAGCATCAAGGACGCCTCGGACCTCGCGGAGGTGCGCCGCGAGGTGGGCATGGTGTTCCAGCAGTTCAACCTCTTCCCCGAGATGACGGTGCTGCGCAACGTCACCCTGGCGCCCATGCGCGTGCGGCGCGCCGGCCGTAAGCTGGCCGAGGACACCGCCAAGCGCCTGCTCGACCGCGTCGGGATCCTGGAGCAGGCATACAAGTACCCGGAGGAGCTCTCCGGCGGGCAGCAGCAGCGCGTGGCCATCGCCCGGGCGCTGGCCATGGAGCCGAAGGTGATGCTCTTCGACGAGCCCACCTCGGCGCTCGACCCGGAGATGATCAACGAGGTGCTCGACGTCATGAAGGACCTGGCGGGCCACGGCATGACGATGATCGTCGTCACGCACGAGATGGGTTTCGCAAGGGAGGTCGCCGACCGGGTCCTGTTCATGGACGGCGGGCGGGTCATCGAGACCGGCACGCCGGAGCACTTCTTCCAGAACCCCACGGAGGACCGCACGAAGCTCTTCCTGTCCAAGATCCTCCGGCACTGACCTCGCCGCCTCCTGGCGGAACCATGGGAGCACCGTTTGGACCCCTCACTCGTCACCCTCTCCGCCACCGAGCTGGCCCATCTGATCCGCAGCCGGCGCGTCTCGCCGGTCGAGGTCGTGGAGGCCCACCTCGACGCCATCGAGCGGCGTAACGCCGCCATCAACGCCTACGTCACCGTGCTTGGCGAGGAGGCCCTCGAGGCCGCGCGCGAGGCCGAGCGCCGCCTGTCGCGCGGCGACGCGGTGGGGCCGCTCCACGGCGTGCCGTACGCCCTCAAGGACCTCTTCGAGACGAGGGCGGGCGTGCGGACCACCTACGGCTCGCTTCCCTTCCGCGACCACGTGGCCGAGCGGACCGCCACCCCCGTCGCCCGCCTCGAGGCGGCGGGCGCCATCGTGCTCGGCAAGACCAACACCCCGGAGTTCGGGTACAAGGGCACCACCGACAACCGGCTGTTCGGACCGACCAGCACGCCCTTCGCCCCCGGCAAGAACGCGGGCGGATCGTCGGGCGGGAGCGCCGCTGCAGTGGCCGCCGGCCTGACGCCGCTGGCCGAGGGTTCGGACGGCGGCGGCTCCATCCGCATCCCCGCGGCCCTGTGCGGGGTCTACGGCTTCAAGGCGACCTTCGGCAGGGTGGCGTCCGCCGCGCGTCCCGACGGCTTCCTGCTCCACACCCCGTTCGCCCACGCGGGGCCGCTCGCCCGCACTGTCGAGGATGCGGCGCTCATGCTGCAGGCGATGGTCGGGCCCGACCCGCGCGACCCGTTGAGCCTTCCCGACCTGGGCGAGGATCTGGTGGCGGCCACGCGCGCACCGGTGGCCGGCATGCGGGTGGCCTACAGCCCCGACTTCGGAGGGTTCCCGGTGGAGCCGCGTGTGCGCGCCGTCGTGGAGCGCGCGCTGGCGGCGTTCGAGGAGCAGGGGGCGCACGTCGAGCGCGTCGAGCTGGCCTGGCCGCGCCCCCATCAGGAGCTTGCGACGATGTGGACGCGCACCAGCGCCGTGCGCGCGGCCGAGTCGGCGGTATCGATGGCGCAGGCGGGCATCGATCTGTTCGGCGAGCAAGCCGACGAGCTCGACCCCGACTACCGCCACAAGCTGGAGCTGGGGCGCGAGCTGAGCGCGGTCGCCTACCGCCTCGACGACGTGCTGCGCACCGAGGTGTTCGATCGCGTGCAAGACGTGTTCGAGCGCTACGATCTGCTCGTGACGCCCACCCTGTCCGTGGCCGGCATCGACAACGCCGCGGACGGCACCACCCGCGGCCCCGCCGAGGTGGAGGGGCAGCCGGTCGACCCCCACATCGGCTGGTGCCTGACCTACCCCCTCAACTTCACGGGGCATCCCGCGGCCTCGATCCCGGCCGGCTTCACGGCCGACGGCCTGCCTGTCGGGCTTCAGCTCGTCGGGCGGCGCTTCGAGGACGGACGGGTGCTGGCCGGCAGCGCGGCGCTCGAGCGGGCGCGCCCGTGGCACGGCGCCTATGCCCGCGCCGCCGCCGCGATGGAGGGTGCCGGCCGGTGAGCGCCGCCGCGTCCCCGGTGTGGCCATCCGGCCGCGGCCCTTACGGCAAGGTGATCGATGCCGCCGCGGCCATGGCGCTCTTCCACGACGGCGCCACCTTCCTGTTCGGCGGGTTCGGGAGCATCGGAACGCCGCCGCTGCTGGTCGACGCGTTGCTGGAGAGCGGCTTCGAGCGGCTGCACATCATCGGGAACGACGCGGGGTACCCCTCGCACGGGGTGGGCAAGTTGATCCGCGCCGGGCGGGTCGAGCGGGCGGTGGTCTCCCACATCGGCTCCAATCCGGTCGCCATCCAGCAGATGAACGACGGCCTGCTGGACGTCACCTTCGTGCCCCAGGGCACGCTGGCCGAGCGCATCCGGGCCGGCGGGGCCGGGCTCGGCGGCGTCCTCACCGACGTCGGGAGCGGCACCGAGGTGGAGGAGGGGAAGCGGATCGTCGAGGTGGACGGCCGTGCCTACCTGCTCGAGCCCGCCCTGCGTGCCCCTCTGGGGATCGTGCTGGCCGATGTGGGCGACGAGTACGGCAACCTCGTCTACCGCGGCACGGCCCGCAACTTCAACCCGATCGTGGCGATGGCGGCGGACGTCGTCGTCGCCGAGGTGCGCACCCTGGTGCCGGTGGGGAAGCTCGACCCCGACCGGATCCACACCCCGGGGGCGTTCGTCGACTACATCGTTCCGGGAAGCCCCCTTCCCACCGGCATCCCGGCACCGAAGACGTGAGGCGGGCGCGACCCGGGACGGCCGCCGTGGCGGTCGAGGAGGCGAGGACGCAGTGGACGCACGCGAGCTGATCGCCCGCCGGGCGGCGCTCCTGCTGGAGGACGGCGAGCTCGTCGCCCTCGGCATCGGCCTGCCGACGTTGGTCGGCAACCACATCCCGCCCGAGCGGCGGGTGGTGCTGTTCGCGGAGGACGGCGTGGCCGGCATCGGCCCCAGGCCCTCCGAGGGCCTCGAGGACGTCGACCTCATCAACGCCGGCGGCGAGCCGATCTCGCGCGTGCCCGAGACGGCGATCTTCGACTCGGCCGTGGCCTTCGCCCTGGTGCGGAGCGGCCGTCTCGGCACCGCCGTTCTCGGCACGATGCAGGTGAGCGGCCACGGCGACATCGCGAGCTGGAAGGCGCCGGGTGGACCGAGCCCGGGCATGGGCGGCAGCATGGAGCTGGCCGCGAAGGCGCGGCGCACCCTGGTGCTGACCCGGCACCGCACCTCGAGCGGCGAGCCGAAGATCGTGGAGCGCTGCGAGCTGCCCCTCACCGCGCCGCGTGCGGCGAGCGTGATCGTCACGGAGCTCGGCCTGTTCCACGTCACTCCGGACGGCCTGGTGCTTCGCGAGCGCGCGCGGGCGGTATCGGTCGAGGACGTCCGGGCGGCGACGGCGTGCCGGGTGGAGACGGACGGCCCGGTCGACGTGATGGAGGACGTGATGGAACGCGAACGCGGGGGCGCGTCGCGCGGCACGGGAGAGGGAGGTCGGGCATGAACGGCGACGGTACCGGCGCGCCGGAAGGCGTCTGGCAGGAGGTCGAGCGGGCGATCGGCGAGGGCTGGGACGCGGAGGTCGCGTTCCTGCGCGACCTGGTCCGTCTGCCCAGCACGCTCGGGAACGAGCGCGAGGCACAGGAGCGGGTGCTGCGCGAGCTGCGGTCGATGGGGCTGGACGCGGGCACCTACGAGGTCGACGGCGGGGCCATCGCCACGCTGCCGGGCTACTCGCCCGTCGACTGGAGCTACCAGGGCCGCCCCAACGTCGGGGCCCGGCTGGCCGGGCGGGGCGGCGGGCGCTCGCTCGTCCTCAACGGCCACATCGACGTCGTGCCGGCGACACCGGAACGGCTCTGGAGCGTCGATCCCTGGGGCGCCGAGATCGTCGGCGACCGCATGTACGGGCGCGGCGCGGCCGACATGAAGTCGGGCATCGCCGCCATGGTCCACGCGGTCGCTGCGTTGCGCCGCGCGGGCGTGGAGCTTGCCGGCGACCTGCTGCTGCAGACGGTGATCGAGGAGGAGTGCACCGGCAACGGAACGCTCGCGGCGGTGACGGCCATCGACGAGGGGGCGCGGCCGGACGCGGCGATCATCCCGGAGCCGTTCAACCAGACCCTGCTGACGGCCCAGATCGGCGTGCTGTGGGCCCGGATCACGGTGCTTGGAGCGGGCGCCCACGTGCTCGGTGCCGACAAGGCCGTCAACGCCAACGAGAAGGCCGCCTTCCTGATGGAGGGGATCCGCGCCATGGAGGCCGCCGCCAACGAGCCGGCGGCGAAGCACCCGGCCTACCGGGACGTTCCCCACCCGCTCAACTACAACGTCGGCGTGGTGCGCGGTGGCGACTGGCCCTCGTCTGTCCCCTCGGAGTGCGTCCTCGAGGTGCGCTTCTCGGCGTACCCGGGCGCCGATCTGGACGAGGCGCAGCGGCGCTTCCAAGAGGACCTGCTGGCCTTCGCGGCTCGCGACCCCTGGCTGGCCGAGCACCCCCCCGAGGTCGAGTTCTCCGGCTTCAAGGCCGCAGGGTGCGTGCTGGACGCGCAGACGCCCCTGTTCGAGGTGCTTCGGGGCGCCCACCGCGCCGTGATGGGCGTCGAGCCCGGGACCTACGTCAGCACGGCGACCACCGACGTCCGCTTCTTCTCGCACCACCACGGCATCCCGGCGACCTGCTACGGCCCCGTGGGCGCCAACCTCCATGCCCCGGACGAATGGGTGGACCTCGTGAGCGTCCGGAACGTCACCAGGGTGCTGGCGCGCGCGGCGCTGGAGTGGTGCGGCCCGGCGGTGTAGCGCTGCCGTGAAGGCGGTTGGGCGAGATGGGGTCGATCGATAAGGCAGGAGGGCGCGCGCCGACCTACGGCAGCGAGGCCCGGCCGACCAGCCCGCCGCTCGGGCCGCTGACGGCGACCTCGACGGCGTCCAGCCCGTCGGCGCGGAACTCGATG
>CAZIBD010000065.1:0-17423 GCA_964536935.1 uncultured bacterium
TGCTGCTCCAGTAGGAGTTCTACGGCCAACTCGACCGCGACGTGACGATCTTCCTGCGGCTCAAGGATAGGTTCCACCGCTCCGGCGCGCTCCGGATCCTCGAGGAATGGAAGGCCCTGGCGGATGAGGTGTGGAAGGCCTTGACGCTGACGAGATTCTACGTGGTCACGACCCTGGACGAGCTCAGCCTGACCCAGGCCGATGAGATCGCGCGCGATATCGAGGGCATGGGACTCTCCATCGCTGGACGCATCTACAACCGATGCGATCCGGATCGGCTCGAGGCCACCGATGCGGTCCTATCCGTCCCCGAACTGGGAGGCTCTGCGCTCACCATCGTCGAGAAGATGGAACCCTATGCCGCCGAGCTCATGGCCTCGACAGCACCTTGAGGACCCCGTCGGCAAGCCACGATTCGCTCATGGACCCCCGTGCACGGCCTGAAGTAGCGTGTAGAGCCGGTGCCTCCGGGCGCAAGGACACGGCCGCGTCGGATTGCCTGGTGGCCTTGCGGCACCTCCAGGGTGCCCTCCTGCCTGAAGTCCAGCCCTTGCACAGCCCCGAGCCGGATTGGCCCGTGGAACGACCTCCCGTGCCCAAGCGCCATGGTCGGGGCCACCACCCAGCGCGACCCGTCCGGCGCAGGCCACCCGACCTTCAACGCCGCGCCCTCCGCAAGCTCCTCGTCCTCGAGCCCATGCGCATCACCCAGTACCGCCTCGCCAAGGACGTCTCCGTGCACCCCGCCGCATCAACGAGATCGTCCACGGCAAGCGCGCCATCACCGCCGACACCGCCCTCCGCCTGGCCCGCCACTTTGGCACCTCCGAGCGGTCCTGGCTCAACCTCCAGGCGCGCTAAGACCTCGAAATCGCCAAGGAGCGACTCGGCGACAGGCTCGACCAAGAGGTCATCGCCACAGCGCGCTGAAGCGAGCTCTCAGAGCAGCGACGCGCCGCTGACCACCCGCTGAAGAATTATCGGAGAAGTGCCAGCGGTAGTGCCTACTGCCTGGTTTTAGCGTCCCGTACAGGATTCTTGTGATGGTTCTTCCACGCTTGGCCTTGCCCAGTCTATCTCCCATGCGAGATCGGACAGCGGACGAGCCCCTGCGCCGGTCTTCGCTGGGGGGTGGCCGCGGCGTCGCGCAGGTGACGCCGTTACCTGGCGTGGCCGCCGCCGCAAGCGGAGGAGTGTCCGCGGCATGGGGAGCGGCCTCTACGGATTGTTCCAGCGACGGCAGGAGGCAGCTCGGACCGCCATCGCACGACGCCACGGCGCAATGCGACGCAGCCCGCTCACCACGCGCATCACCGCGCCCAAGGCACGAGGTACCGTGCCGTCCGCTCGCGCCTTGGCCGCATCGCACATGTTCCATAGCCTTCGAATCGCCATGTCACAGCGAGCCAGGGTGGCGTCGTGAAGGCTAGGACGCCTTCACGACGCAGAGCGTGCGCGGCAGCCGCTTCGACCGGCCGGAAGAGCAGCTTGGCAGCAGCGGACGTCCGTCGATCGGCGAGCTCGCACTGTTAGGTCTGCGGCTGGTACTGGGCCTCAGCTTCCTGCAAGTTGGATACAAGCTGTTTCGCGAAGGTTGGAACGGCTGGACCAACGCCAGCGTCCTGCTCCCCTCCGTCGGTGCCGGCCACATGTTGGGCGTCGACCCCTTCCTCCGACGGTTCGAACGGCGCCGCTGGTGGTACTGGATGCTGGGCTGACGCCGTGCCGGCCCTACGGGGCCGCAGGGGACCAAGGAGCAACAACCGTTGACCACCTGCCGAAGGATCCTCGCTCTACCAGCGGTAGTGCCAGTTGCCTAGCATTTATGTCCTGCACTGGACTTCTGCGGAGCTTCTACCGGGGTCGTGCAACGACCGAAACGCGCAGTGCGAGAGTCAGACCCGGGGTCACGGTCGAGCGAAAGCACCGTCGGCCCTTGCCGCCACGATGACGCCGAAGCAAGCGCAGGGACCGGCGAGGCTCGCGGCCATCGCGCACGTACGTGCCCATGGAACGAGGTCGACTTCAGGCTCGCAGGAGCTCATTCCGAAGGTGCGATATTGCGGTTGACCCGGAAGAAGTTGGCGGAGTCGTACTTGGCCTTCACCCGTCTCAGGCGCGCGTAGTTCTCACCGTAGGCCGCTCGCAGGCGTTGCTCGTCGTCGTCACCTAGCTGGAAATTGACGTAGTTGCCGCCCGTAGAGAAGGGGCGTATCCTCTCCCACGACCGCCGCACCCAGGCGATGTGGGGCTCGGCCGGAGCGTCGGGCGCCCAGGTTCCCGAGAAACCGGTGATGTAGTGCGCGTCTCTGTTCCCCACGGCCCCGTCATCCTGGGGTCTCCGGTTGAGGGCGCCACCGAGATGGAAGAGCACCGACTGGCTCATCGGACTCGTGAGCTGCAGGCCGGCCTCACGGAACGCCTCCAGGAAGCCGTCCGCCAGTCCAGGAAGGAACTCCGTCTTCCAGTAGCGGTGGGGCCCGCTCGGCTCGTTGGCGTTGAGCATCGACTGGAGCGCCGTGTATGGCATCCGGGAGAGCGTGCCGAACGCCGGATCCGGCAGCTCGCGGATGGCATCAAGGGCATGGTGCGGATCGTCTCCCGTGTAGCAGGCAATCATGGCCACGATCGGCTTGCCACGCCACACTTCAGGAACGAAGGGCGCCGGGGGGGGCGAGCCTCAGCACGGCGGCCAGCGTAAGCTCCGGGGGAGCGGAAGCCGTGATGCGCTTGTAGGCGCCCAGGATCTCTTCGGCCTGCTCGGCACTCCAGCCGATCAGTCCCGCCGTGACCAGCGGACCCACGTCGTGGAGTCGGTAGTCGAATCGCGTAACGACCCCGAAGTTCCCGCTGCCGCCGCGTATCGCCCAGAAGAGGTCCGCGTTCGCGTCCCTGTTTGCCGTGAGGATCTCCCCCTCGGCCGTAACGATCTCGACCTCAGCGAGGTTGTCCACCGTCCAGCCGAAACGCCGGGTCAGATAGCCCCAACCTCCGCCGAGGGTCAGGCCCGCGACCCCGGTCTCGGACACGAAGCCCAAGACGGTTGCGAGACCGTGCGCCTGTGTCGCGGCATCGACCTCGCCCAGGACGCAGCCGGGCTGCACCCGCGCGAGTCTCCGGCGCGCATCCACGGAGACCGAACGCATCAACCCCATGTCGATGGTCACGCCGGCCGGCGCGTTGGCGGTGCCGGCGATGTTGTGCCCCCCGCCCCTGATACTGACGAGCAGGTCTCGTTCGCGCGCGAAGCGGATGACCCTCGCGGCATCCTCGGCGGACGCGGGTTGGACCGCCAAGGCGGGCGTCCGGGCCGCCATCCCGTTCCAGGACCGGATGGCCTCGCGGAAACCGTCGTCCCCGGGGAACAGAACGCGGGCGCCAACCTCGTCTCGCAATTCCGCGCGCCGGTCGCCTCTGAAGGTGAGGGGCGGTCCATGCAGGCGGCTAACCTCGATGGCTCGTGCAGCCATGGCGTGCCTCCTCGCTCGGAATACGGTGTGATTGGGGGATGCTATGCTCCGATTAGGAGTAATCATATACTCCGATCTGGAGTACGTCAAGAGGTGAGGATGAGCGATCGACTAACGACAACCTCCTACGCTGTACTGGCTCAGGTAGCCGTGCGACCGTGGTCAACCTACGAGTTGGTCCAACAACGCGTTCGCTACTTCCGATACGTGTGGCCACGAGCCGAAAGCGCCATCTATCGCGAAGCGAAGCGGCTCGCTTCGATGCGGCTGATCCAGGGCAAGAAGGAGTACACGGGCAAGCGAGCGCGAACCGTCTACGCGATCACAGAAGCAGGCAAGGACGCCTTGCGGAAATGGCTGGCAACGCCGGTCTCTCCCTTCTCGATGGACTTCGAGGCGATGCTGCGGGTCTTTGTGCTACCGCTCGGGACCAAGGCCGACATCCTCCGGACGCTCGAGCAGGTTCGTCGAGACGCCCGGGAGATGCTCGGGTTTGCTGGCGAGGTGAAGCAGGAGTTCATCGACGGCATCAACGCTACCCAGGACCAGGTCTACATCAGAGCGCTCGTGGTCGACTTCTTCGTGAGCCTGCTGCACACCGTCGATGCATGGGCAGACCGCAGCCTCGCCCAGATCCAGTCCTGGGACGACCTGCAGCCGACCAGCGAGAAGAACCGGGAGGGCCTCGAGAAGATGCGAGGGTTGAGCGTCGAGACTCCAGGCACGCCACTCACGCGGCCATCCGTACTCCCCAAGAGCCAGGCACGGTCGAGGTAGCCGCGCCGAGCCCACAGGGAAGGCCGGCAGGCGAGTCTCCTCCTCGCGGCCTTCTTCGCCGCGTTCGACCGCGTAGGGCCCCCAGACTACGCCTCCTCCGGGCCTCCAGACTCGTTAGAGTCCGTCCTCGCCAGGCTACGTGGGCTTTGCGCGAGCGCTGGCCTGAGAGCCGGCCCTGGCCACCCGCCGAAGAGTCATCTCTCTACCAGCGGAATTGCAGAGCGTTTGGTCTTCTACATCCTGGGCGGGCCCGACCGCTCAAGATTACGGAACGACCGGCCCTGCAGCCGTGCCGGAAACCTCCATCGAGGCGCCAACGAAGTGCGCACGGCTTCTCATGGTTCTCATGGATGTGCCAGAGTGGTCGCCAACAACTGGAGAACACGCCACGGAAACATTCCGGCATCGTTCTCTCAGGCTCTTTCCTTCAATCTGAGGCGCTCCATTTCAACGAAGTGTGGCTCGCGGGATTCGCGGGGCGCATGTGGGGGAGGTGGTCCACGGTGAGGGTGTCCTCTACCCTGGACAGGGACTCGTAGCAAGCAAAGCAAGCCAAAGACAGTCCGACTCGGACTGATTCGACGTTGCCCGAGCTGACTGGCGCATACGCCACCCGGAGAGGAAGGTATCGCTGTGACTGCACGACGGCATACTGCCATCACGGTGGTTGCGCTCTCCCTTCTGTTCGCTTTCGCCGGGTGCGCCCGCCTCGATCACATGGACCTGCCCGGCCAACTCTCCACGCAAGCGGTCCCCGCCCTCTTGGACCCGCTCACCGTGCCACAGTTCATCAATCCCCTGCCGAACCCACTGGATCCAAGCTTCGTCTTCGCGCCATCGTCAGGTTCGCACTATGACATCGGCGTCTACCAAACTCAGCAGAACCTGCTGGGCCCGGGCTTCCCGGCCACGACCGTATGGGGGTACGGCTACGACGGCGCTCCGAGCAGCGCCACCTTCCCAGGCCGAACGTTCGAGGTGGAGCGTGATCAGCAGATCACCGTCACCTGGTACAACCATCTCGTGGACGGCAGTGGTGACCCACTGCCCCACCTGCTTCCCGTCGACACCAGCGTGCACTGGGCGTTCGACGATGCCCCCGGCGCAACGCTGGCAGGCGATGGCGTGCCGATCGTTGCCCACCTTCACGGGGGCCACACGCGGGCCGACAGCGACGGGAACCCCGATGCCTGGTTCACACCCGACTTCGGGGTGACGGGAGCCCTGTTCAACCAGGACTACGTGTACGACAACGACCAAGAGGCCGCCACCCTCTGGTACCACGACCACACCATGGGCATCACGCGCCTCAATGTCTACGCCGGACTCGCGGGCTTCTACCTCATCCGCGACGACAACGAGCGAGACCTGAACCTCCCAGAGTTCCCCAACGAAATCCCGTTGGTCATCCAGGACCGCATGTTCACATCCGACGCCCAGCTCTATCTCCCCTCCCAGCCGCCCGTACCGGAGGTGATCACAGAGCTGTCGCCTCCCGACCCGAGCGTGCAACCCGAGTTCTTCGGGAACGTGATCCTCGTGAACGGCGTCGCATGGCCCTTCACGAACGTCGAACCCCGGAAGTACAGGCTCCGCTTCCTGAACGGCTCCGACTCGCGCTTCTACGATCTGCGCCTACAGACCGAACAGGACCAGCCAGGCCCTGCGCTCACGCAGATTGGATCCGATGACGGACTCCTGGAAGCACCCGTGCCGCTCGAATCACTGGTGCTGGCGCCAGGCGAGCGGGCCGATGTGATCGTGGACTTCTCCGACCCCGCCCTCTGGAACCACGTGCTGGTCATGAAGAACACCGCCCGAGAACCGTATCCGAAAGGAACCCCACCCGATCCACTCACCGCCGGACGCATCATGGTCTTCCGCGTCGTGGTGCCACTCGAAGGCGCTGACTCGACCCCGCTCCCAACAGACCTGCGGCCCATCTACGGCATCATCGACCCACTGACCGCCACCGCGCCAAACCGCCGACTCCTGCTGTTCGAGGCCATCGACGAGTACGGCCGCCTCAAACCCAGCCTCGGCACGGTCACCGACGGCATCAAAGCCTACGCCGATCCAGTCACCGAAACCATCGGTCTGGGAGACACCGAAATCTGGGAGATCTACAACACCACCGTAGACGCCCACCCCATCCACCTCCACCTGGTTAGCTTCCAGATCCTCGACCGCCAGAAGTTCACCGCCACCCAAGACCCCACGACCGGAGCATTCACGAGCCCAATCCGTACACGCGGTCAAGCCAAGGCACCACCAGCCAACGAAGCCGGCTGGAAGGACACCGTGGTCGCGTACCCCGGCGAAGTCACCCGCGTCATCGCGCACTTCGACCGACCGGGCGAGTACGTCTGGCACTGCCACATCCTGTCCCACGAAGACCACGAGATGATGCGTCCCTTCACCGTCGAAGACTAGCAACGCGCCACGCGCACGAAGCTGAGCGGGGCCGGACCTCATCATGGGTCCGACCCCGCTCCCTAGCACGCAAGGCCCAACGACCGAGCACGCAACCGCCCTCACATCGGACCACTACGGCAGCGACCAGACGATGCGGACGACCTTCCCTTGACCCAAGGACTCTTCCAGGTAGGCTCGCCAGGGCGACTCCCTGACCACCCGCCCGAGAATCATCGCTCTACCAGCCGTAGCGCCAAGCGGCTGCTCTTCAGGCTCCATGCAACACTCCCGCCACAACGTTGGCATGCGCCCCGGCAACTATCGGGGCCTGAATGCGACGACGGCCACGCCTAGAGCAGCCTGCCGGCCGAACCTGGCCGGACAGAGCCAAGCGCTCCCCTCCCGTCGTGGACATCGGGCCCGAACCAGATACTAGCGCCGTGCTCAGACGTGACCTACTCGGGACCTCAAGGGACCCTCTGGGGACACCTAGGGGCTACGTTGCCGATGGGATCCCAGCATCCGAACCGCCTCGCCGAACCGCGCGGTCGGCCGAGGCACTGGAGGAGGTAGCAGATCATGAAGAGGCTCCCCTTATCGATGGTCGCCGCGATCCTTGCGGTCGCGATCGGCTTGGCGGCCTGCGGGACACAGCTCGACGAGGTCACGCTCCAGCCCCAGAACGCACCCGCCTTCATGCCCCGGATCTACGCCGACGGCGAGGTATGGGGCACCAAGGGCAACTCGACGCTGCCCGCACCCAACGACAACAACGAGCAGTCCTTCGACAAGCTCTTCAAGATCACCAACAGCAACAATCCCGCGGGACAGCTTCCGGTCTCCGAGGCCGGCCCAGGAAACCCGCTCTACAACGGCGGCCGCTGGTCCACGTACACCGTCGCATGGACGACAGCAGCGTTCACCGCGCTCGGCACCGTGCCGGTCCTGACCTCGTACGATGACATCCTGCAGCAGCAGGCCCTGGGACACCTCACGATCATGCCGGGCGATCCAAGCGGCGCCTACCCCTACTTCCAGTGCCCGCTCCTGCCCGTCAAGTAGCGACACCCGCGGGAGACGCCCGAAGCGCACGCTCCCGGCCGAGAACCCTGTGACCACCGAACCCGTTGCGTCGCCCACACGTCGCCACCGGTGGCCCGACCCGACACCACCAAGGCGCGGCGAGCCCGAAACAGGCTCGCCGCGCACTCATCGCTCGCCCACCAGGGATGGTGGAGTTGCGCCGGCTTGGCAGACAGCCACGAGCCGTGTCGCTGACGCAAGTTCGCGCTGCGCCCGCTCCTCGGCCCAGTGGCCCGACCCGGTCGACGCCCTCCTAGGAGTCGCGGCCAAGCCGCCGCCTACAGGACACGCCCAAGCATCGCTTGACCACCTCCCGAAGAATCATCGCTCTACCAGCGGTAGTGCCAGGTGCCTAGTTTTTACGTCCTACACGACGTTCCAGCGACAATTCTTCCGCGCTTGGGATTGAGCTGTCAACGGCCGACGCACCTCCAGTGGACCCAACTAGCGGGTCCCGAAGTCGGTCAGACGGGGATCGAACCGGATCGGAATCGCATCATCGATTTCCAAGAGTTCGAAGTCAGGATGCTCCGGATTGATGACGATGTTCTGCTGAAGTGGCATCACGGCGCTCGGGACCGCCAACGCCAAGAAGACGCCATCCGCACGCCAGGCCTCACCAACATCACGCGTGCCAGGCCCGATCGGGTTCGCATCCCAGTTTCCAGGCAGGTCTTGGGCCGGCAACACATAGACCACGCCATCCGGGAGAGCCGCCCGGATAGCAAGGCGGCCCTCGAGCGCCAAGGCCGTCTCGGCATTCGCCAAGATCTCCAACGCCGCCAACGCCGGCGTGTCGCTCGCATAGACCACGCGTCTGCCACGATGGTTCCAACGCCCGGGGCTATTGGCAGCGCCCTCCCCCCCGAAGGCCGAGTCGGCATGGCGGCTGGACGTGATCCGCCACACCACCATCAGGATGGAATGCCGAACTCGATGCGGCCCAAGAGATCCTCCACCTCTTGGACGCCCGCATCCGTCCTAGCCATGATCAATGGACTCACGTTCCCGAGCGCACGCTTGGGCGTCTGAATCCACTGGCGCGCCTCCGCCTCGTCTCCGAGCACAGCCACCGCTCTCCCAAGCAGCCTCGTGAGCCGGTAGACCCTGTCGCTCTCTTCGGTCGTCAGCCGCTTGGACTTCTTCCTCCGGCTAAACGTACTCCGCGAGATGTCAACAGCCTCCAGTACATCGCCCTCCGGAACACGAATGTACTCCGCAAGCCTGGAGACCGACGCGCTCGCAAACCCCTTGCCAACGGCACGGATCACGACCTCCGGATCATGCTCCTTCGGCAAGCCGAGAATCCTCACCGTGATCTCGCGCGCACGCATCTCAGGCGTCTCGGTTCTCGATATCCTGTACCCGCGCTGAGTCACCGTGGGGCCTCCTCGTAGGTCAGCCCATATGGGCACTTTGATTTTAGCATATGGGCACCGCCGAGGTACGGCTCTTCGGAACGGTTCAAGAGTACGGCGCGGTCTCCTGAACCGTGTTCTTTGGTGGACGCTGCACCCTCGCACAACAGGCCAGCCGGAGGCCAGGCAAGCAATCGGCGTGTGGGCCCGAAGATCCGACCGGATCGGGCGGGTAGCCAGGTTGTTTGCCACCATGACCACCTGTCGGAAAATCATCGCAGCGGGCTACCAGCGGTAGTGCCGATTGCCTAGTTTTTACGTCCTGTGCGGTGTTATTGTGCACCTTCTTCCGGGCTTGGCATCGAGCCGTCAACTCCCAGCGCAATCGAGCGACCGCGCACAGATTCCCGGAAACAGCCTACCGAACGCTCCAGAATCGCCACATCGACACCAGGAGCGCCAGGCGAGTACGTTGGGCGAGGTCGATGGCACCTCCGCCAGGCTCGCCTCAACCGCGATCACCTCGGCCGCCCGCGCAAGTTCCCGCACATGGCCCGGGCCTCGTCTGCAGGCATGGAAAACCGATCCCGTAGGGGCCGTCAGCAAGGTCGCGCGACTAGTGGCAACCGCGCGAGCTCTTGCATTCGCAGCGGTGACCGGCTTGCCGAAGCGCGTACCTCGTCGTCTCTTCCGTGAACGGCTCCGGGCTCGGGCCCGGCAAGCCGTAGAACGGGGTCCTCTGGTAGCAGGGTCGGCACATCACGATGGCGTTGGACAGGCGGTTGCCCTGGTTGCGCCGCTTGTGGTGTACCTCGAGATCTTCCGTTCGCTTGCATCTACTCACGATGCTCCTCCGCTCCTGCCCCAGCGCCGACGCTCACGCCGGCGGGAGCCCAACAGGCACGCGGCCCGCCAGATCTTAGCCCCTCACGCACGTATCGATCACGCCGGGCCACGCTGCAGGAAACTCCCGCTGCCCGGCACGGCGGACTTCCGCCATCGGGCCACCTGGACGAAGTAGGAGTCCTGGCGCGCGAAGACGCGCTCGCGAACGGCCTCGAAGCGGCCGAGCTCCACCACCCGATCGGCGAAGTACTCCGCCACGACGCGCCCGGAGAACGGCCCGACGAGGCACGGCCACTCGCCCCGCCAGAGATTCGGCACGATGAGGCGCAGCCACCGTCGCGGCTCGCCGGCCGCCTCGGAAGATTCCATGTAGTTTCCTTGAGGAAGGCCGCCGACTTGTTGGGGACACATCCTGCACTTCCCTTCCCGTACGCGGCACTGAGCTCGCGCGGGATCTCCACGGCGCCCCTTCCGGAACGCTACGGAGGCCCCCCACAGCCAACGGAGGCTACCCGTGAACGTGCTTGCCAGGTCGGTCGCGGCGACCGCGCCCGCGCCCGTGCCGCAGGATGCCAAGGCAACCGACGGGATGCTGTCGCCCTAGGTTCGTAAGCGGTACCGCAGTGTACCACGGATGGAACACATCCACTCCGCGTGCGGGCGTGGGTGACCCCCGTCCACCCCCGTCACGATGCCTGGCTGCTTGCGGCTCGGCGAGAGATAGCCAGCCGTCATCCCGCGCCGAGCCGCAACGTCACGCCGACGCCGCGGCGGCCTTGCTGCGCAGCGCCTCGCGGAACGTCACCAGCCGTCGCCGATCCTCGTCCCAGAGCGCCAGCGCCACCGTCTTGAAGCTCTCGAACAGCGTCAGGCGGGTGACGCGCTGCAGGATCGGGTTCTCACGGTGACAGCGCTCCAGGTTGTAGTTGGGGATGCGAGGGCTGAGGTGGTGGATGTGGTGGAAGCCGATGTTCCCCGTGAACCACTGCAGCACGCGCGGCAGGGCGTAGTAGGAGCTGCCGTGCAGGGCGGCGAGCGTGTAGTCCCACTCCGGGGAGTGCTGCCAGTAGGTGCGCTCGAACTGGTGCTGCACGTAGAAGAGCCATGTCCCCGCACTGGCCGCCAGCAAGATGGTCGGCAAACCGATCATGAAGGTCGGAACGATCCCGATGAGCAGGCCCGACCCGGCGAGCAGGGCCACGATGGCCGCGTTCGTCAGCCACACCGAGCGCTTCTCGCCGGTGCGCCAACTCGCCTTCGCTCCCAGCGGGAACCGCTGCACGATGAGGAAGTTGATACCCGGGGCGACGCCGAACAGGAACAGCGGGTGGCGGAAGGCGCGGTAGCCCAAGCGCTTCCACCACGGCGCGGCGACGAACTCGTCGACGGTCATCGTCCATACGTCGCCGACGCCGCGTTCCTCGAGCTCGGCGTGGTGGGCATGGTGGATGGCGTGCGTCTTGCGCCAGAAGTTGTAGGGCGCAAGTGTGAGGACGCCGCTGAGCCCGCCGACCAGGTCGTTGGCGCGCTTCGACTTGAAGAAAGCGCCGTGGCCGCAATCGTGCTGGATGATGAAGATGCGCACCAGGAAGCCCGCGGCAGGAATCGCGAGCAGCAGAGTGAGCCAGTAGCCGACACCGAGTGCCAGGTACATGAGCGCCCCGGCCACCAGCAGGCCTCCGAAGGAGTTCGCGATCTGCCACAGACTCTTGCGCAGGTCGGGCGTCTGGTACTTCCGTACGATCGCCTGCCAGCCGGCGTAGCCGGACTGCGGTTGGGTTGGTTCGTTCATCCGAGGATCCCTTCGTCGAGCGTGAACGATGGTCCACGGTGGGGCCGAGTCGGTCCACACCGCTCCACTGCCGCGCAACAGCCGGTGTCCCGGCATACGCCGCGATGGTCCGCGCCATTCGGCGCAGACGCGGCTGGCGGATCCCTGAGCGGACCGCGCCCCGCAATGGAGACATCCACGTTGCCTGTCCAAGGAGTGCATACACGCTACCACGTCGTGCCGTCGCGGCACGTCGCCGTCAGCGGCCTGCCCGCTCGGCGCCCCTCCGACCCCGAGTCCCTCTCGGAGACCCCCATGTTCGAACGCCCTTGCTATTCAGCATCAGAACGTCTATGCTTCCGTGTTCCGACAAAGTCGATAGGGCTTTCTTGAAACACGGGCACTCGCCCGGATATGACTGCGCCTGGCCGAGGCCGGGCGACACTAGGAGCAAGAGATCATGGCAACAGGCAACGTCAAGTGGTTCAACGGCGACAAGGGCTTCGGCTTCATCGAGCAGAGCGACGGCGGCAAGGACGTCTTCGTGCACTTCTCGGCCATCCAAGGTGATGGCTTCCGCAGCCTCAACGAGAACGACCAGGTGGAGTTCACCGTCGAGCAGGGCCCCAAGGGCCTGCAAGCCTCGAACGTGAAGGTTGTCCAGGCGGCCTGACGGCCGCCGATACCCGCCACGACACGCGTCCCCGCTCGAGCTCGCTCGGGCGGGGACGCTTCGTCCCGTGCCGGCACGGTGGCGTCGGCCGTGGCAGCGGAGCGGTCGGGCGGCCGATGTCGGCAGCGGACCACCCCTGCCGGCTCGGCCGCTCCGCGACGAACGCGCGAACGACGCAGACCAACCATCGAGCGGGCGCGCGGCGCCCTCAAAGGAGCGGATGTCATGCCCGCAGCTCGAGCACGTGCAACCACTTTCGACGAGTACATCGCGGGCTTCCCCGAAGCCGTCCAGACCAAGCTCGAGGCGCTCCGGCGCACCATCCGGAATGCCGTTCCGGAAGCGAACGAAACCATCCAATACGGCATCCCCGCCTTCGAGCTGCGGGGCAACCTCGTGCACTTCGGGGTCTTCGGGGATCACATCGATGTCTACCCGCTGGGGTCCGGCGCCGACGCAGCCTCACGGGAGCTCGCCAGCTACAGACTCGGCAGGAACTCCGCCCGCTTCCCGCTCGACCAGCCGCTCCCGCTCGAGCTCATCGGCCGGATCGTCCAGTCCAAGGCGACGGCAAACCTCGACAAGGCCTTCTCCCGTCAAAGGCTCGGACGCTGAGAAACAACTGGGAGCCGGCACCACCGGCTCAGGGGTGACGCACCAAGCCTCGACTACCTGCCGAAGTACCTCGCAGGATCACCGGCGCTGGGTTGGCGTCCTCCCGCCGATCGCCGCCACAACCATGGCGACGCACCCCGTGCGGCCGGTCCTGAGCCTCGGCCTCAAGCACGTACCCGTCCGCATAACGGAATCCGCTCCGCGAGTCCCCGCCCAACCACGGCCCGCCGTCATTGGGCCCGAGACGGGCGACCATCTTCTCGATGTCTTCCGAACCAACACGAACCGCCGGTTGAACGATGTCGTCCCGGGCCTTCCGTGCACCGTCGAGCGTCATGAGCCGAGCCTCCTCGGCGGGATGTGCCGGGGCGCTCCCTTGCGAGAGCCAGGCGAAGTACGCTGAGGCACCAGCCCATGAAGTCCACGGCCGTCGGTAGCCGATGCGTACGCCCGGGCCTGCTCCCCGAGGCGTTGGAGGGAGATGGTACCGTGCCTGCCCAGCAGACCGTTCTTCTCGTTGGCGGCACCGGACGCACGGGCGGCCGCGTGTTGCAGCAACTCCTGGACCGCGGCATCGCTGTTCGCGCCGTCGTGCGATCGAGCGGGAGGCTACCGCCCGACGTCGCAGGCAACCCCAACCTGACGGTGATCGAGGCCAGCCTGCTGTCGCTTCGAGACGAGGAGCTGCGGCAGCAGCTGCACGGCTGCGACGCAGTCATCTCCTGTCTCGGTCACGTCCTCAGCCTCAAGGGCATCTTCGGGCCGCCGCGCGACCTCGTCACGAGCGCGACGACGCGTCTTTGCCGTGGGGTCGAAGCACTGCAGCCCGCAGCGCCGGTCAGGTTCATCCTGATGAGCAGCGTCTCGGTGAACCGCCCAAGGGCCCTCGACACGCGTCGGGGCCCGCTCGAGCGCGCATTTCTCTGGATGCTCCGCGGCGTGCTCCCGCCAGCAAGGGACAACCAGCGAGCCGCCGACCTCCTGGTCGAGAAGGTCGGCCCGAACAACCCGTACGCTCAGTGGGTGGTCGTTCGACCGGATTCACTCCTTGAGGGCGGCGTCTCCGAGTACACGTTGCACGAGGGCCTCGTGAACAGCCTCTTCGCGCCTGGCAAGACGAACATGGCCAACGTCGCGCACTTCATGTGCGAGCTGGTAACGAGCCCGAGTGCGTGGGCCGACTGGAAGGGCAAGCTCCCGGTGATCGTCAACGGTTCTTCGAAGTCTGCGTTGCCGGCATGAGCGCGAACACCCCGTTGAATACGGCGGTCGAGGCGCTCCGGCACCGATGGCGTCTCCGTTCCCACGAGAACAGGAAACCAAGGCTGCGCACCAAGTGACCGCGCCGTGCCAGAGCGCCGACCCCAACGCCGAGCCCGCCCGAACCCCCCTCCAGGAGGAACTGCAGGCCCAGCGTGGTCTTGCCGGTCCCCGGCGCCCCCTGCACGAGGTAGATCCAGTCGCGAGGAAGCCCCCCGTTCACGATGGCATCGAGACCGTCGATCCCGGTTGCTGCCCCTGTCCATGCGGGAGGCGGATTCTCGCTGCGTCATGCGTCGGCGATAGAGCCTGGTGGTCCTGAACGGTAGGGTCCCGTCCACACCGGCGCCGGGGCGGAGGGGGTTCCTGACCCCAGTGCGCATGGTTCCTTCGCTTCTGTCGAGCCTCGAGCAATGCCCGTAGGCTGGAAAGCGCCCGTCTCGCCCGTCCCCCTGTTCTACGGAAGCGGAGGGCGGATGCGCTCTGGGCGGAGGGCAACACCGTCCAGGCGCCGGGGCCAGGTGTGTTCCGCGCCAATGCGCGAGCGAAGGAGAAGGCCCATGCTGGTAGGAATCGCGATCGTCTTGATCATCCTCTGGATCCTGGGGCTCGTCACGTCCACAACCCTCGGCGGCGTGATCTACGTGCTCCTGATCGTTGCGGTGGCGCTCCTGCTGGTGCAAGTCTTCCGGGGACGGCGCGCCTGATGGACTCGGCAAGCGCTTCTCTGTGCAGACGTGTCGCGGAGCGACTGAGGCCGCTGTACCGGGTGGTTCGGAATACGCGGTTGGATGGCGAGGACGCGTTCTGGCTCGTGTACGACGAGGCGGTCATCCAGCTCTCGAAGGCGCGGAACGAGAGTGAGATCACCACGAAGGCGCGGGCTCGCGACGAACTGCATGAGATCATGAACCTGGTGACGTCCTAGGAACCGGCGTGAGTAGCGCGGGGCCTCTTCACGGGCCCCGAAGACGACGCGCCGCATCTAGGTGGATAACGTGAGCGAAGCGAGGAACGTCCTCGTCATCGTGAATCCGGCGGCGGGAGGGGGCGGCCTGGAGGCGTTGCGTCAGCTCGTCGACGCAAGATTCGAGAGGACGGGCGCAGCCTACGAGCTGCGCGAGACCGAAAGGAGCGGGGACGCTTTCGATTGGAGTCGCGACACCGCGGCCGATCTGGTGATCGCAGGCGGCGGCGACGGGACCGTCATGGAGGCGATGAGCGGGCTGATCGCCAACGGTCGCCGCGTCCCGCTCGCGATCATCCCTGGAGGCACGGCCAACCTGCTGGCCGAAGCCTTCGGCATCAGCCCCGATCCGGAGGCGGCCCTCGACACCGCAATGACGGGCGTTCCGGTACCTCTCGATGTCGGAACCCTGCCAGAACAGAACCGCTACTTCGCGCTGGTGGCAGGTGCAGGTTGGGACGCACAACTCATCAGGGACGCAACCCGGGCCCGCAAGGACAGGTTGGGGCGATTCGCGTACGTGCTGTCGGGCGTGAAGAACCTCTTCGCGCTGAAGCGCTCACGGGTCGATATCGAGGTCGACGGGGTGCGGCGATCGTTCAATGCGCACACGGTCATGATCTTCAACGTCGGCGCGTTTCCCGGCCTCGGCATCGACTTCGGTCGAAACGTCAACCCGCACGACGGCACGCTCGACCTGGCCGTCGTGTCTACAACGAGCGCCGTCGGGCTGGCCCGGCTGGCGTACCAGGTGCTCGTCCGGCACGTCAGGACGAACCGGGACATCACCACCTTCTCGGCGTCGCACATCCGCATCACCGCCACACCCCCGCTGGAGGTTCAGGTCGACGGCGAAGGGCTCGGCTACACGCCGCTCGATGCCGAGGTCAGACCGGGGGCCGCGACGATCATCGTTCCTCTCACCTACGCCGTAGCGAACGGTCTCGCGACGGCTGTCGAGACGCCCGTTGTCCCGAGCTAGTGGCCGCCTCGGGGGGTCGTGCACCGGCAACGGTTGCCCGCCCGTTGCAGAGCCTGCCGCTTCGTCGCCTCCGTGAAGGGCTCGGGGCTCGGTCCCGATGGCCCGCAGAAGGGCGCGTTCGCGGGGTAGGGCCAGCAAATTGCCGGCGCGTTGGAGAGGCGGTTCCCCTTGCCACGCCGCTTGGGATGCACTTCGAGCTCTTCGCTTCTCTTGCACCTCGACATGGCCGTTCTCCTGCCCTCATCGGAAAGCGGAGGCGCCTGCACCGCGGCCCCATCAGGACGCAGCCTCGACCGAACACCCGTCGTCGATGCTGGTGTCACGACCCCATGCCAGATAGCCACCACGCCTCTCGTCCCCCGTGCGTCCGGGACCTAACCTCGAGAACGAGCACACACGCATCCCACACACCGAAGCGCATGGCCCACCCGAGGGCGCTTGGAAACGGCCGTCGACCCATCACGTATCCCACGACGGCCAGAAACGGCGCACTCCGGGAGGACAAAGCGTGGGGAGGTGAGCAGCATGGCAATCCAAGCGCACCGCGCACCGAGCCAGCACCCCGCTGAGCCCGGAGATCCACCGACGGTCCGGCACGCTCTAGCCTCGGGCCCAACCGACCCGGCTCCCCATCATCTGGTTCTCCTCAGACGCTCGGTGGCGATCAAGATCCACGTCGGGCCCTGGTACTTCGAGAAGGGCGACGGTCTGAAAGGAACACTGATAGGCCACCCCATCAACGCCTCCCGGAAGATCATCATCCGAACCACCCGGGGCACCTTCAACCTCAACCAGGAGGACGTGGCCGACGTCCCGGAGGCCGAACCCTCCTAGCAGCAGACGTTTCGAAGTCTCGCGATGAAGAGATAGGACCGACATGCTCATCACCATCGCGGTCATCCTGATCATCCTGTGGCTCCTGGGGCTCATCACCTCCACCTTCGGCGGCGTCATCTACGTCCTCTGGGGCATTGGCGTGCTCCTCCTGCTCGCCCGCGCCTTCCAGGGCCAGCGCGTCTAGCCGGCAGGGATAGGCCCCATCCCCTGCGACCCCGAGCGGAAACCCGCCTCCCTACATCGACATGCCGTACCAGCCCATCAACGGCCAGCCCAAGCGCATCGACGCGCTCTGGCAGCAATGGATCAACCACGCCCCGATGGGGATGCTCGACCGCTATGGCCCCAACCTCCTCCTCGATCGCGGCG
>CAZIBD010000066.1:0-17198 GCA_964536935.1 uncultured bacterium
TCACGAGGTCTTGCAGGAGTCGTTCACCCTGAGCTTCCAACCAGCCCTCCTTCCGGCCCGCGTCGCCGCGGGTTACGACAGGCCACCATGAATGTCGCCGGATCGCTGCGCGAGGCACAAAAAACCGCGTCGAACGCGGTACATTCTACCCCTTAGGCGTTTCCGATTAATCCTATCAACCCCCAAGAATGCGTGTCAATCGGGACACAACTCCCCCGCAGCCCCCAGGACCTCCGCCGAACGGCGAGGGCTCGGGTAGACTCCGGCGTGAGCCGGGACCCCTCCCATGGATCACCGGACGGACCCAAGTCCGTCGGCGCCTACTATACCCCCCCACCGGTCGCGCGAGCTCTGTGCCACTGGGCGATCCGTCGCCGCGGCGAGCGGGTACTGGACCCGGCATCGGGCAACGGCGCCTTCCTGCTCGAGGCCGTGCGTCGCGTGCACGAGCTAGGCGGCGCTCCCCACGACGTGACCGGCATCGAGATGCGCCGCGAAGCGGCGGCGGAGGCCGCCCGCCGACTCGCTGCGGCCGAGGCGGGGAGCGCGCAGGTGCGCGTCGCAGACTTCCTCACCCTGGCCTCCGAAGGGTGGCCGGCCTTCGATGCGGTGGTCGGCAACCCGCCCTACGTGCGCTTCCAGCGCATGTCACGGGCACGGCGCGAGCAGGCGGCCGCGGTCGCTGCGGCCGCCGGCATCCGTCTCGACACCATGGCGTCGAGCTGGGCTGCCTTCGTCCTGCACGGGGCCTCCTTCCTGCGCCCAGGAGGCCGCATGGCGCTGGTGCTCCCGAGCGAGATCGGGCACGCCCGCTATGCGCGTGCGGTCTTGCAGCACCTCCATCGAAACTTCGCCTCCGTGACGTTCGTGCTGTTCGAGTCGGCGCTGTTCCCGAGCCTAGACCAGGGCACCGTGCTCCTGCTCGCCGAAGGCTTCGGCCGCCCCTTCCGTGGCTTCACGGCGTCACGCCTGACGTCGGCCGACGCGCTTCCCGGCGGCCTCGAAGCCGCGAGACGCTATCCGCTCGACGCCGAAGCGCTCGTGGCGGGCGAGGCGAGGCTCCACCACGCCTGGCTGCCGGAGGGGGCGGCGGAGCTGCTGGCCGAGCTCGGCCGTGCCGGTCGAAGCAGCCGCCTGCTGGACTGGGGCGACGTCAGCATCGGCTACGTGACCGGGGACAACGCTTTCTTCCACCTCTCCCCCGCCAGGTCGCGAGAGCTCGGCCTCGGCTCCGCCCACGTGCGACGGGCGCTGTTCCGGAGCCGGGCGCTCACGGGGTTGCAGGTCACCGACGACGACTGGCGGCGCGGCACCGACCTCGGCCTGAGCGGCTACCTGCTCCTGCCCGAGGACGCCTCCGATCCCGCCATCGCCGCCTATCTGGAGAGCGGCAGGCTGCGCGGCGTGCCCTCCCGGACCAAGGTGAGGGGCCGCAGGGCCTGGTATCGCGTGACCCGGACCGCGCCGCCCGATCTCGTTCTCACGGCCATGAGCACCCGCGCGCCGCTCCTGGCCGCCAACACCGCTCGGACGGCCGTGTGCAACACGCTCCACGGGGTGCGGCTGCACGGTACCCCGGCACCCGGCACGTGCCAGCTGCTGGCCCTGGCCTCCTTGACGTCGCTGACCGTGCTCAGCGCCGAGCTCGAGGGGCACGCGCTCGGGGGCGGGTTGCTCAAGCTCGAGCCCTCGGAGGCGATGCGCCTCAGGCTGCCGATCCCCTGCCCCACCCCCGGCCTCGACCCCACGACCCTCGTCGACCCGGCGACCGTGGTCGCAGCCGATCGGGCGCTGCGGGCCGGCGACCGGGCCGCTGCGCAGGCCCTCGCCGACGAGGCCCTGCTGGTCGGGTTGGAGAGCGTGGGCCACGATGGCGTGGCCACGATGGCCGCCGCCGCCGACCGGTTGCGCTCGCTGCGACGGGGCGCCCGCAGGCTCCGCAACGCCTGAGCGCCGCACACCAGCCCCTCGCAACCGTGAGCGCGTCAGGCGCGCCGCTTGCCGCGCGTACGGCGAGCCGGCACGCGGGTGCGACGCTCCGCCTCGCGCGCCGAAAGCATGGCGTGGATCTGCTGGAGCTCGGCGTAGAGCGCCGGCAACCGTTCGCTGCTGGTGCCGGGAGCCTCCACCAGCCGCCCCAGCTCCTCCCGCCTCGCAAGCAACCGCGCGCGCGAGCTCTCCTTCTCGCTCTCGAGATGAAGCTCCCGCAGCCTCGAGAGCGCCTGGCTCAGGGCGACATCGATGTCGATGTGGACGCCGGCTTGCTGCGAGAGGGCAAGCACGCGCTCGAACACGATGGCGCCGTCCTCCCGCTCGCGGTACGCGAGCAGGACGCGCTCGGCATCATCCGCATGCTCGACGCACAGCGCGTCGAAGTCACGGAGCGCCGAGTCTTCCAGCTCGGCCGGCAGCGCCGACAGGACCGCGTCCAGGCGCTCCCGCAACGATCCCGGTCGATCGAGCAGGAGCGCGATGACCTCGAGCTCGAGGGTGCGCACCTGCGACACCTCGACGCGGCGTCGCCGCATCCCGCGTACCTGCGTGGTCGACAACGGCCGGTGCTGGCGGGTGTTGGCCTGCACCCATGCGTCGAGCCGGGCCGGCTCCATCCCCAGGTGGTCGATCACGAGCCGGCGCATCTCGCTGGCAACGGGGTCGAACACGTCGCGCGGCGCCAGCACCGGAGCGAGCTCCTCCAGGAGGGCGCGCTGCCCTTCGATGGTGGAACGGTCGTAGCGCTCCAGGACGCGCCGGAAGCGGAACTCGACCTCCGACAGCCCTCCGTCCAGCGCGTCGCGGAAGGCATCGACATGCCCTCCCAGGACGGCGTCGGCCGGATCCTTTCCGTGAGGCACCTGCACGGCACGCACCAACAGCCGCCGGCCGACCGCCTGGTCGAGGCCGGAGAGCACCGCGCGTTGCCCTGCCTCGTCGGCATCGAAGGCCAGGAACACGCGACGGGCGTCGAGCCGCGCGAGCTGCTCGGCTTGCGCCTCGGTCAGGGCCGCGCCGAGCGCCGCTACCGCGTTGTCGAAACCAGTCTGGTGAAGGGCGATGACGTCCATGTAACCCTCGACCACGATCGCCTCGCCGCTCTTGCGGATGGCGGGGCGGGCCCGGTCGAGGCCGTAGAGCAACTCCGCCTTGCGAAACAGCTCGGTCTCCGGAGTGTTGAGGTACTTGGGAAGGCTGTCGTCGAGCACCCGACCCGCGAAGCCGACGACGCGCCCCATGCCGTCCTTGATGGGGAAGATCACCCGGTTCCGGAAGCGATCGTAGCGGCGGCCCCGCTCGTTCTCGGAGAGCAGCCCGACGCTCATGAGGTCGTCGTCACGAACGCCCTTGGTCAAGGCATGGCGCAGGAGCCCGTCCCATCCCTCGGGTGCGAAGCCCAGCTCGAACGCGTCGATGCTCGCCCGGCTCAGCCCGCGCCGCTCGAGGTACGCCAGCGCGTCCCCCTTCAGCTGGCTCCGGAAGTAGGCCAGCGCGAGCCCGTTGACGTCGAAGAGGTCGCGTCTGCGCCCGTCTCTGGGCGCAGCCTGACCGACCTCGACGCCGGCCCGCTCGCCAAGGAGGCGCAGGGCATCAACGAAGTCGATCCCCTGGGTCTGCATCACGAAGTCGAAGAGGTCGCCCTTGGCGTGGCAACCGAAGCAGTAGTAGAAGCCGCGATCGAGATGGACGTGGAACGACGGCGTCTTCTCGCTGTGGAAGGGGCAAAGCCCCTTCATCTGGCCCCGGCCGGCAGGCTTGAGCGCCACTACCTCGCCGATGACGTCCGCGATATTGAGCCGCTCGCGGATGAGCTCCTTCGGTTCAGAGGGCATGGCTTCCGACCTTCCGGCGGCGTTCGTCTCGACCCGGCCGCCACCACCATAGCACGCACCGGACCCGTGCAAGGATGCCGTCTGGGCCGACGATCACGTCGTGTTTGCGGTGCACCGCCGGCGCGCCGCCGTCAGGCGTCGGGCTGCGCCGGATAGAGCGGGAGGTGCCCCAGCGCCACCACGTCGGAGCGCTCGCTGCCCTCCGTGAACACGGCGAGCGTAGCCACGACGTGGGCGCCCACCTCGGTCAACAGATCGTGCAGCCCCTGCAAGGTGCCACCGGTGCTGACCACGTCGTCGACGATGGCCACCCGCCTCGCGCGCAACCGTTCGATGTCCGCCCCGTCGATGACCAGTTCCTGCGGCTTGCCGGTGGTGATGCTGACCACCGTCTTCTTGACCGCTCCCACCATGTAGGGCTTCTCGGTCTTTCGCGCGACCACGTAGGGGATCCCGGTCCGCACGCTGATGGCGTGAGCGAGCGGGACCGCCTTGACCTCCGGAGTCACCAGCGTCTCGACCTCGGACGGGATGAGCCGCGCCAGTTCCGCCGCGGCGGCCTCGGTGAGGCTGGTGTCCCCCAGCAGGTTCAGCAAGGCCACCGACACCCGACCCACGTTCACCACCTGGAGATCGCGCTCCTCGTCTCCGATGCGTACTCGATGCGTTTGCATGCGCCAACCTCCGGCGTGCGGCTTCGCCCCGGCGACACGACACCTCGACGGAAATGCCTGCCGCACCGCCAAACCCAAGGGTACCGCATGGCCCGGCGCCTCAGACGAAGACCACAGTCTTGTTGCCGTGCACCAGGATCCGGTCCTCGAGGTGCAGAGCGACCGCCCTGGCCAGCACCGTCCGCTCGATCTCGCGACCCATCCTCTGCAGGACGCGCACCGACTGGCGGTGCGTGACCCGGACCACGTCCTGCTCGATGATCGGGCCCTCGTCAAGGGCGTCGGTGACGTAGTGCGCCGTCGCCCCGATGAGCTTCACGCCGCGCTCGTAGGCGCGTTGGTAGGGCCGACCACCGCTGAACGCCGGAAGGAACGAGTGGTGGATGTTGATGATGCGCTCCCGGTAGCGTGCGACGAAGGCCGGGCTCAGGATCTGCATGTAGCGCGCCAGCACGATCACATCGGCGGCGCCTTCCAGCCGCTCCAGCACCTGCGCCTCCTGGGCGGCCTTCCCCTCGGACCCGATGGCGAGGTGGTGGAACGGAACGCCGAAGGGCTCCACGACACTCCGCAGGGCGTCGTGGTTGGAGATCACCATCACGATGTCGTCCTCGAAGTCGCCGGCACGGCGGCGCCACAACAGCTCCAACAGGCAGTGGTCGACCTTCGAGACCAGGACGGCGATGCGCTTTCGCTTCCAGGCATCGGCCAGGCGCCAGCGCATGGCGAAGGGGACGGCGACGTCCCGCTCGAACGCGGCCGCCAGGCCGGGCAGCCCGCCGCCGGCAGGGGGTAGCTCGAACGCCATCCGCATGGAGAAGGTGCCTCCACCATGCGGATCGCTGCTGTGCTGGTCGGCGTCGAGGATGTTGGCGCCATGCTCGAAGAGGAAGCGCGACACCGCGGCGACGATACCGGGTCGGTCTGCGCACGACACCAGGAGGCGTGCGCGCCCCCCCGTCGCCGAGGACCCTGCGCTACCCGAGGCGTCCCGTACGTCCATGGGCGACAGGCTAGCACCGCGTGCCCCGCGCGACGGTGCTCCACCCGCCGCCTCCGGTGCGGCCGGCATAGCATGGTCGGGTGAGCGCGCCCGACACCCTCCGCTCGCTCGTGCGCCCGGTCGCCCGGCTCGCGCTCCCGGTCATCCTCACGAACCTGCTGCAGACGCTCGTCAACGTCGTAGACGTCTTCATGGCCGGCCGACTGGGGTCGATCCCGGTGGCCGCGGTCGGCTTCGCCAGCAGCGTGGCCCTTCTCGCGATGCTAGCCGCACAGGTCGTGACGGCCGGCGCCATGGCGCTGGCAGCGCAAGCACGCGGAGCGAACGACGATGCCGAGCTGTCGGAGGTGGCCCGCCAGACGCTGCTGCTGGGAATCGTGACCGCCGTCGGCGTCGGCGCCCTGGGATGGGTGGCCGCGCACCCCTTGCTGGCCTTCATGAACTCCTCCGGTGATCCCGAAGCGGTCGCGCTGGGCGTCGGCTACCTGCGGATCCTCTTCCTCGGCACGCCCGCGCTGTTCCTGAGTCTGGGGCTGGCCAGCCTGTGGCAGGGGGCCGGAGACACCGTCACGCCGCTGCTCATCGGCGGCAGCGTGAACCTTCTCAACATCCTGTTCGACTACCTGTTCATGTTCGGGCCCGGGCCCCTGCCTGCGCTCGGCGTTCCGGGCGCCGGACTGGGCACGGTCGCCGCTTGGACCGTGGGTGCGGGTATCGGGCTCGTCCTGCTCGCGCGCGGCCGGACCGTGCTGCGCCTGGCGCCGGGCCGGTTCCGGCCGGACCCCAGGCGCTTCGGCACCATCCTCGCGATCGGCGCTCCGGCAGGGCTGCAGGGACTGGCCTACACCCTCTCGCGCCTGGTGCTGCTGCGCATCGTGACCTCGACGGCGGCGGGCACGCTCGGCGCGGCGGCCCTGGCCATCGGCATCCAGATCGAGTCGCTCGCCTACATGCCGGGTGTGGCGCTGAGCGTGGCGGCTACCAGCCTCGTCGGTCAGGCGCTCGGCGCCTGGCAGGTCGCGCAGGCGTGGCGCCGAGGCCACGCCGCATTGTTCGTGGGGCTGGCGGTGATGTCGTCCGTGGGGCTGGTGCTGTTCCTCGGCGCCCCTCTGTGGATCCGGCTGTTCGAACCCAGCGGCAACGCCGTGGTCGTCAGGGCCGGCATCAGCTACCTGCGGATCAACGCGCTGTCACAGCCCGTCCTGGCCATGTTCATGGTCCTCTCGGGCGCGCTCCGGGGGGCCGGCGATACCCGACCCGCCCTCTGGGGCACCTTCGTCGGTCGCTGGCTGGTCGGCCTGCCGGTCGCCTGGCTTCTGGCGCTCCACACGCCACTCGGCGTCGACGGCGCATGGTGGTCGATGGTGGCCGGAGTTCTCGTGCAGGCCGTGTGGGTGGCGCAGCGCTGGCTGCGCGGTGCCTGGCCCGACGTGGCGCTCGCGCGCCAGCCGCTGTTCCAGCGGCACCTCCGGGGCCTCGCGGCCCGCCAGCGCGAGCGCTTCCTGGATGGTGTGCGCCGTCCGCTGCTGGCGCTCCGCGGCAGCCGTGAGCTCGTCGACGCCGAGGGCGTGCTCTACCTCCTTCCCGATGCGCGCCGCGTGAGGATCGCGTTCCGCCCGGAACCCGGCGTGCTGGAGGGGTTCGAGGCCCTGCAGCAGTTCGGCGATCCCCGGGCGCTCGACGCGCCCACGGCTCCGGCCGCAGGCACGGTCCCGTCGTAAGGTTCCGCATGTCGGGCCGATGGGCCTGCATGCTAGTGTGTTCGCGTGGACGACGCGCGATTGCGGCCGGGCTCGTTGGCGGAGTACGTCGGCCAGCGCCGGCTCAAGAAGAAGCTCGAGGTCTATCTGGAGGCGGCCCGCAACCGCGAGGAGCCCTTGGATCACGTGCTGCTGTACGGCCCGCCGGGACTCGGCAAGACCACCCTGGCCCACATCATCGCGTCGGAGCTGGGCGTCGGTATTCGCGTCACCAGCGGTCCGGCCATCGAGAAGCCCGGAGACCTCGCCGCCATCCTCACCAACGCGCTGGAGGACGGCGACGTCCTGTTCATCGACGAGATCCACCGCCTCGGGCGCGTGGCGGAGGAGCACCTCTACCCCGCCATGGAAGACTTCAAGATCGACATCGTGCTCGGTCAGGGTCCTGCCGCCCGCTCGATACGGCTCGACCTGCCGCGCTTCACGCTGGTCGGGGCCACCACACGGCCGGGCCTGATCACCGGCCCGCTGCGTTCTCGCTTCGGCATCATCGAGCACCTCGACTTCTACGACGACGCGGAGCTGGCCGAGGCCGTCGCACGAGACGCCGACCTGCTGGGCTTCGTGCTGGAGCCCGGCGCCGCCCTCGAGATCGGGCGGCGCGCGCGCGGCACCATGCGCATCGCAAAGCGGCTGCTCAGGCGCGTGCGCGACTTCGCCGAGGTGGCGGGAGAAACGCGCATCACCCTCGGCCGCACGAGCCAGGCGCTGGGAGCGCTCGGGATCGACGACGCCGGCCTCGATCGGCGCGACCGCACGATCCTGGAAGCCCTGGTCGAGAAGTTCGCCGGCGGACCGGTGGGCCTGGACACGCTGGCCACGGCGGTCGGCGAGGACCGGGCCACGCTCGAGGAAGTCTACGAGCCGTTCCTGATCCAGCGAGGTCTGGTCAAACGTACGCCGCGCGGCCGCGTCGCGACCGAAGCGGCCTACTCCCATCTGGGGCTGCCGGCCGCGGCCGTGCCGGCCGGCCTGTTCGGCGAAGGCGGTTGAGCGGGGGATGATCGAAGGCAGCCTGCGCAACGTCCCGCTCTCGGACGTGTTCCAGATCATCGGTACCGGGCAGAAGTCGGGCATCCTCACGGTGATGCGCGGCAAGGCGAGAGCGCGCATCTACTTCGACCAGGGGGGCATCCAGTACGCCCACATCTCCCCCGGAGTCCACCTGGGAGAGATCCTGGTGCGCATGGACCTGTTGACCACGCACGAGGTCCAGGAGATCCTTCGCCGTCAGCACGTCGAGAACGCCGGCACGCCGCTGGGCTTGATGGCGGTGGAGATGCGGCTGATCGACGAGGACGACCTGAGGCGCGCGCTCGAACGCCAGGTCCTCGAGGTCGTGTCGGAGCTGATGAGTTGGTCCGACGGCCAGTTCAACTTCGCCGAGCGCTCGGGCTGGGCCTCTCAGGCGCCCACCGAGCACACGGTCGACGCGATGGCGCTCCTGATGTCGGTGGCCCAGCGACTGCACGAGTTCGAGGGCGGCGTCGTCGATCCCGATTCCATCTTCCTCCGCAAGGGCGACCCCACCAAGGTGACGATGCCGGGCGGCGCCTGGGAGGTGCTCGGCTACGTCGACGGCAAGCGTACCGCGCGTTCTATCGCGTCCGAGCTCGACCTGACCGAGCGCCACGTCCTCCACCTCCTCTACGAGCTGGAGGCGTCGGGCGTGATCGAGGCGCAACCGTTCCGCGTGGAGGATCCCCTGGTGCTGGCGGTCTCGCCGAGCAGCGCGCTTCAGCGGCTTCTCCGGCTCTCGCTGCAGCGGGCCAGGCTGCGCGCCGAGGTGGCGCTCGACTACGACGACGCCCTGAAGGTCCTCCCGGACATCCACCCGTCCGCTCTGGTGGTCGACGACCAGGAGGGCGCCGGATGGGAGCTGGTCAAGGAGTTGAGGAAGCAGACCGGGCAGAGCCACCTTCCTGTCCTGATGCTGGTGGACGAGACCCCGAAGGGGGGCCTCTTCGGCCGGGCCCGGAGGCCTCGCGCCGAGGTGCTCCTCAAGCCGTTCCACGAGATCGAGTTCCAACAGATCATCACGCGCATGGTCGGCCGGCCGCTGGCCTGAGCGTCGCCGACCCCCTCAGCCCGTTCCCGACGGGCCTGCAGCAAGGCGCATCTGGGTGCGTCCGCCGCTCGCGCGCCGGCTGCCTGCGCACGTTCCAAGACGCGGAGTCGTCCCTGCAGTCCTTGCGGCCGTGCATGCCCGTTGGTATAGTGCGCCGGTACAGACGATCGTTCCGGGAGGATAGGTATAGGCCGGACGCGACCGCAGAGTTGCGGTCGTCGTGGGTTCCGACGGTCGTGTTGTGACGACCCCGCTGCACACCATCTGGCACGGGGGAATGAAGGAAAAGAGGTGGCCCATGAAGCGTTTGTGGCTGACCATGGTTGTTATGGTCACCGGTCTCCTGGGGGGTGCGGCACTCGCGCAAGGCGTGACCCTGCACATCTCATGTGGAGCCGTCGGTCAAGAGCTCACCCTGTGCAAGGAAGAGACACAGGCCTGGGCAAAGCAGACGGGCAACACCGTCGTGGTGGTGTCCACACCCAACTCGACCAGCGATCGGCTGGCGCTCTACCAGCAGCAGCTCGGTGCCCAGTCGTCCGCCGTCGACGTCTACCAGATCGACGTCACCTACCCCGGCATCCTGGGAAGCTACTTCCTCGACCTGTCGAAGTACTTCTCCAAGAGCGACCTTGCCAACTACATCCCGGCGTACGTCAAGAACGACCAGTACCAGGGCAAGCAGATCGCAGTGCCGTGGTTTGCCGACGCCGGCGTGCTGTACTACCGCAAGGATCTCCTCCAGAAGTACGGCTACAACGCACCGCCCACCACCTGGACCCAGCTGACCAGCATGGCCCAGAAGATCCAGGCGGGCGAGCGCGCGGCCGGCAACTCCAAGTTCTGGGGCTTCGTCTGGCAGGGCAACTCCTATGAAGGGCTGACCTGCGACGCGCTCGAGTGGATCTACTCGTACGGCGGCGGCACCATCGTCGACCCGCAGGGCAACATCACGATCGACAACGCCAAGGCCGCGAAGGCCCTGAGCATGGCCGCCAGCTGGGTCGGCACCATCTCACCTCCCGGCGTGCTGAGCTACCAGGAAGAGACCGCCCGTGGCGTGTGGCAGGCCGGCAACGCCGCCTTCATGCGCAACTGGCCCTATGCCTACAGTCTCGGCGAGGCCGCGGACAGCCCCATCAAGGGCAAGTTCGACATCGCGGTGCTTCCGAAGGCGGATACCGCCGACGGCCAGCACGCCGCCACGCTCGGTGGCTGGCAGCTCGCCGTGTCGCGCTTCTCCAAGCACCCGGCCCAGGCGGCCGCGCTGATCAAGTACCTGACGAGCAAGGACGTCGAGATCGAACGCGCCGTCAAGGGTAGCTTCGAGCCCTCGTGGCCGTCGCTCTACACCAACGCGCAGGTCGATGCGGCCTACCCGTTCTTCGCCAGGTTGCACGACGTCTTCGCCAACGCGGTGGCGCGCCCGTCGACCGCCACGCGCAACAAGTACAACCAGGTGTCCAGCGCCTTCTGGACCGCCGTGCACAACGTGCTCGCCGGCCAGGCGCAGGCCAACCAGGCCCTCGCGGGCCTCGCCCAACAGCTCAAGCGCATCAAGGGCGCGGGCTGGTAATCCCGGACCACTGCGGCGGCCCCTCCTCCGGGAGGGGCCGCCGCACCTATCTTGCTGGAGCGCTCGCGCTCGCCGCGCTCGCCGCGCTCGGCACGAGGTGACGTGATGCAGCAGTCCACCGTCAACAAGCGCAAAGCCCGACGGGAGATGTCGTTGGAGGTGCGTCGGGCTCGCACGGCATGGATCTTCCTCGCGCCGTCGCTCATCGTCGTGCTCCTCGTGGCGGGCT
This sequence comes from uncultured bacterium, assembly GCA_964536935.1. Taxonomy (GTDB): domain Bacteria; phylum Deinococcota; class Deinococci; order Deinococcales; family Trueperaceae; genus JASBRS01. Next base: position 11,138 of record CAZIBD010000066.1, read on the forward strand.
ACCCGCTGTTCCGCACCATCGAGCTCAGCCTCACGCAGACGAACCTCCTGCAGTTCCCCTTGGTGTCCCACTGGGTCGGCCTGCTGAACTACAAGTTCCTGCTCCAGGACGCGCAGTGGTGGGACTCGGTGAAGAACACGGTGATCTTCACGGTCTTCTCGGTCGGCATCGAAACCGTGCTCGGGCTGGGGATCGCCATGCTGGTGAACGCCAAGTTCCCGGGCCGGGGCGCCATGCGCACCGCCATGCTGATCCCGTGGGCGATCCCCACGGTCGTCTCCGCCCAGATGTGGCGGTGGATGTACAACGACGTCTACGGCGTCATCAACGATATTTTCATGAAGCTGCACCTCACGCACAAGGCCTACGCCTGGCTGGCCAACCCGAGGCTGATGCTGCCGGCGGTCATCTCGGTCGACGTCTGGAAGACCACGCCGTTCATGGCGCTCTTGCTGCTCGCCGGGCTACAGACGATCCCGAACGAGCTCTATGAAGCCGCTCGCGTCGACGGGGCCACGGCCTGGCAGAACTTCGTGCGCGTGACGTTGCCACTGCTCAGACCGGCGCTGCTCATCGCGCTGATCTTCCGCACGCTCGACGCGCTGCGCGTGTTCGACGTGATCTACGTCATGACCGGGACCAACCCGACCACGATGTCCATGGCGGTGTACTCCCGGCAGCAGCTCGTCGACTTCGGAGCGCTCGGCTACGGCTCGGCACTGTCGGTCGGCATCTTCATCATCATCGCCATCTTCGTCGTGATCTACGTGGTCAGCCTCCGGGTGGAGGTCGACTGATGCGGCGGCGCGGATTCGGCCACTATCTGAGCCAGGTGGCATTCGCCATCCTGGTCGTGCTGGTCTTCTTCTACCTGGTGTTCCCGTTCTTCTGGGCGATCTCGTCGTCGCTCAAGACCCAGCAGGAGCTCTTCCAAACGCCCCTGGTCTACTGGCCGCCGGTACCGCAGTGGAAGACCTACGTGCAGGTGTTCACGGGGCAACCGTTCGCCCGCAACCTGCTCAACTCCCTCATCGTGGCGGGCCTCACGACGCTCCTATCGCTGCTCATCGGCGGCACGGCCGCCTATGCGCTCGGCCGCATCCGCTTCCGCGGCAAGCGCGCCGTCTTCTACAGCATCCTGGGCGTGTCGATGTTCCCGCAGGTCGCGATCCTCGGCGGGATGTTCGCGCTCATCCGCTCGCTCCACCTCTACAACACCTGGTGGGGCCTGATCGTGTCGTACATGGTGTTCACGCTGCCCTTCACGGTGTGGGTCCTGACCAGCTTCGTGCGCGAGATCCCACGGGAGCTCGAGGAGGCCGCCTTCGTCGACGGCGCGACGCCGATCCAATCGCTGACGCGCGTGCTCCTGCCGGTGATGGCTCCCGGCCTCGTGACGGCGGGCCTGCTCGCCTTCATCCAGGCGTGGAACGAGTTCCTGTTCGCGCTGACGTTCACGGTGGACAACACCGCGCGCACCGTTCCCGTTGCCATCGCCCTGTTCAGTGGCGCCAGTCAGTTCGAGCTGCCCTGGGCGCAGATCATGGCGGCCTCGGTGATCGTGACGGTGCCGCTGATCATCCTGGTGCTGATCTTCCAGCAGCGGATCGTCGCAGGCTTGACGGCGGGGGCGGTCAAGGGCTGATCCGATGCCCGGCCGGCCGGGCTCTCCGGGAGGAACATCCTTTGGGGGCGCGCCGCGCTGGCGCGCCCCCCTTCTCATACGAGGTCTATCTTGTCGACCGGGCTCAGTCGACCCGACTAAGTCGACCCGACTCAGTCGACCGTGCCCGCGTCGGCCAGGACCGAAGCGATGGCCGCCAGCGAGCCGGGGTTGGCCACCACCGATGCGTTGGGGACGTCCAGGCCGTTGACGAGCCGCGCCACCGCCATCTCCATCGACTTGCCGCTGCGCGTCCGGGGAAGCTCGGCGACCTGAAGGATGCGCCGGGGGACGTGGCGCGGCGACGCGCCTTCACGGATGGCGGCGCGGATGCGGCGCTCGAGCGGCTCGCCCAAGCTCGCACCCTCCTGCAGCACCACCAGCAGCCAGATCTCCTCGTCGCCACCTCGTCGTCGCCCCACCGCCGCGGCCTCGACGACCTCGGGAACGCGCTCGAGCGGGCGGTACACCTCCGCCGTCCCGATCCGGACGCCGCCGGGATTGAGCGTGGCGTCGCTGCGCCCGTAGGCGACTATCCCACCCTCGGCCGTCCTCTCCACCAGATCGCCATGTCGCCACACCCCCGGGTAGACCGAGAAGTAGGCCTCCCGGTAGCGTTCGAAGCCGGGATCGTCGAGGAAGCGCAACGGCATCGACGGCAACGGCTGCCGGCACACGAGCTCGCCGGGCGCACCCGCCACCTCGCGCCCGTCCTCGTCCAACACGGCCAGATCGACGCCGAGGCCGGGACGCTGGATCTGCCCGGCGTAGACCGGCAAGGTCGGCACGCCGAGCATGAAGCAGCTCACGATGTCGGTACCCCCGGAGATGCTGGCCAGGTGCAGATCCTGCTTGACGTGGCGGTAGACGTAGGCGAAACCCGACGGAGAAAGCGGTGAGCCGGTCGACGCCACGGTCCTCAGCGCGTGCAGGTCGGCCCCTTCGCTCGGGCGCGCGCCCTGCGCCTGCAACGTGTGGATGAACCGTGCGCTGGTGCCGAAGAAGGTCACCCCGAGCCGCTCGGCAACGCGCCACAGCGCCCCCAGGTCGGGGTGGCCCGGCGAGCCGTCGTAGAGCACGACCGTCGCCGTCTGAGCGAGCGCGGAGACCAGCCAGTTCCACATCATCCACCCGCACGTCGTGTAGTAGAAGACCACGTCTCCGGGGCGGATATCGCTATGCAAGCGGTGCTCCTTGTGGTGCGAGAGCAGCGCCCCTCCGGCGCGATGGACCATGGCCTTCGGCAGGCCCGTCGTGCCTGACGAGTACAAGACGTACAGCGGATGGTCGAACGGCAGCGCCTCGCAATGGGGCTCGTCGCCGGGACGCTCCTGCGCGAGCCACTCCGGCCACGGCGTACCTGGGGCCTCGCGCGGGATGCCCTCTCCCGGGTACGGGAGCGTCACCACGCCCTGGAGCGACGGGAGCGCAGCGGCCAGCGACCGTACCGATGGCGAGGTGTCGAACCGCCGACCGCCGTACAGGTACAGCGGCGAGGCGAAAAGCACCTTGGGGCCGAGCTGCCGGAAGCGGGCGGCCGCCGCCTCCGCACCGAAATCGGGCGAGGCCGACGAGAAGACGATCCCCTCGCCCGCACATGCCAGCAGCACGGCCAGGGTCTCCGGTACGTTGGCGGCGTACGCCGCAACCGCGTCGCCCCGCCCTACGTCCATGTGCCTGAGAGCGTCCTGGACGCGCCGGACGAGGGCGCGGAGCTCGGCGAAGTCGAGGCGGACCTCGGCTCCTGCCTCGGTCAGGCCGATGACGGCCGTCCGCCGAGCGTCGTCGAGCCCGCGCGGATACAGCAGCTCGCGCGCATAGGAGAGCTCCGCGCCCTCGAACCAGCGCGTGCCGGGCATGGGATCCTCGGAGAGGATGCGGGTCGCGGGCGCGTCGAACCGGAGGCCGGCGTCCTCGACGTAGAACGCCCAGAAGGCCGCCGGGTCCTCCACGCTCCAGGCATGCAGCGCGTCGTAATCGGGCAGCGCACGAGCGGCGTGCCGCTCGGCCCGGTAGCGGAAGGTGGTCATGGCGGCCGCCTGAACGCGCCCGTTGGACGGCGTCCACAAGGGTTCGCTGGTGGTCGGTTCGGTCATGGTCGTCCCCTCGACCCTCCGGTCCCCCGGTCTGCCCGCGCGGCCAGTCTACCGCCCGCGTGCGCATCCCGGCCGGCCGCAGGGCCCGAGTACACTGCGGTGTGCGCAGCGTTCTCCGGCCCGGTCGCCGGGCCCGTTCCTCCGGGCATCGGGAAGGGCTCGAGCTCTCCCAGCTCGGGCGCCTGCTCGGCTTCACCCGGCCCTACCGGACCCGCCTCATCGTGGGCATCGTCGCGGTCGGGATCTCGAGCGCCTTCGGGCTGGCGTTCCCGCTGCTGATCCGCGACCTGTTCAATACCGCCTTCGGCGGCTCGAGCAGTTCCTTCGGCCTCAACCACATCGCTCTGGTCCTCTTCAGCCTGTTCGTCCTCCAGGCCGTGTTCAACTACATCCGCACCTACAACCTCGGGCTGGTGGGGGAAGCGCTGGTGGCCGACCTCCGCAAGACGCTCTTCGGTCACCTCATCGACCTGTCTGTCCGCTTCTTCGAGGAGCGCAAGACCGGGGAGATCACCTCCCGCTTGACCTCCGACATCAGCACCGTCCAGAACGCTGTCTCGCAGGCGCTGGCACAGTTCGTCAACCAGTTCATCACGCTGGTGGGCGGCGTGGTGGTGTTGCTGGTGCTCAACCTCCGGCTCACCCTGGTGATGCTGGCGATCGTGCCCGCGGTGGTGCTGGCGGCCGCCTACTTCGGGCGCCAGTTGAGACGCATCAGCACCCGCTTCCAGGACGCCGTCGGCGACGCCAACGCCAGCGCCGAGGAGGCGATCTCCGGCGTTCGCGTGGTCAAGTCGTTCACGGCCGAGGACGCCGAACGGCGGCGCTACGGCGCGGGCATCGATGCGTCGTACGCCTTGGCGCTGAAGCGCCTGCGGGTGCGCGCCCTGTTCGTGCCCACGGTGATCCTGGCGATGTCCCTGGGCATCGGCGTGGTGCTCTGGTACGGCGGGCATCTCGTCCTCCAGGGCTCGCTGAAGGGCGGCGACCTCATCGCGTTCCTGCTCATCACGGTGTTCGTGGCGGGCTCCATCGGCTCGTTCACCGGCCTGTACTCCCAGCTGCAGGAGGCGCTAGGCGCCTCGAGGCGCATCTTCGAGCTGCTCGATGCCGTCACCGACCTCCCCGAGCCAGCCGAGCCCGTCGCCCTGCGGGCGCCTCGCGGCGCGGTGCGCTTCGAGGGCGTGCGCTTCCGCTACGGCGACCGCGGGGACCTGCCGGTGCTGGACGGCATCGATCTGGACGTGGCGCCCGGGCGCGTGGTGGCGCTGGTCGGTCCGAGTGGCGCCGGAAAGAGCACGCTCGTCTCCCTCGTCCCGCGCTTCTTCGATCCCGTGGGTGGCCGCATCCTCCTCGACGGCGTCGATCTCCGCCGGCTCGCCACCCGCGAGCTGCGCAGCCACATCGGGATCGTGCCGCAGGAGACCCATCTGTTCTCGGGCAGCATCGCCGACAACATCCGCTACGGCCGCCCCGGCGCCGACGACGACGCGGTGCGGGCCGCCGCCCGTGCGGCCAACGCCGACGGCTTCATCATGGGCTTCCCCGACGGCTACGGCACGCTGGTCGGCGAGCGCGGCGTCAAGCTCTCCGGCGGGCAGCGACAACGCGTTGCAATCGCTCGGGCGCTACTCAAGGACCCCCGCATCCTGATCCTGGACGAGGCCACCAGCTCGCTCGACAGCGAGTCGGAGGCGCTCGTCCAGGCGGCGCTCCAGCACTTGATGGAGGGGCGCACCACCTTCGTCATCGCCCACCGGCTCAGCACCGTGCTCGGGGCCGACACGATCGTGGTGATGGACGGGGGGCGCATCGTCCAGCAGGGCTCCCACGAGACGCTGGTGGACGAGGGCGGGATCTACCGCGACCTCTTCGAGCGCCAGTTCCGGTCGTTCGACACGGCCGAGCCGGCGGCCTGACGCCGCCGCTACCAGCCCCCTCCGACGTCGGCCCGCGAGCCCTGGTACCGGCAGCGGTACCTTAAACTATTAGGACATGCCGCTGGACGTGCACTCCTCCTACGAACCGCGAGGCGACCAGCCCACGGCCATCGAGGGCATCGTGGAGGGGCTGGGAGACGGCCTTCGCTTCCAGACGCTGCTCGGGGTGACGGGCTCCGGGAAGACCTACTCCATGGCGAAGGTCATCGAGCGGGCCCAGCGTCCGGCCCTGATCCTGGCGCCGAACAAGATCCTCACGGCCCAGCTCGCCGCGGAGTTCCGCGACTACTTCCCGACGGCGGCGGTGGAGTTCTTCATCAGCTACTACGACTACTACCAGCCCGAAGCCTACGTTCCGGCGC
>CAZIBD010000067.1:0-11784 GCA_964536935.1 uncultured bacterium
CATGACCATGACTCCCGAGCTCGCCGCGGAGGCCGCGACGCGCCTGACCTGGGAGTCGGCCGTCCGACGCGTGTCGGCCGGGAGCCGCGCTGTCGACGCGCCTACCGGCTCGGTTTGCCGTTCGCGGACAGCGGCGTCCGGCGGAAGGGGGCCACCGGATTCAGGATGGCGCGGCACTGCTCGTTGGTGCAGCCCGGGCAGCGCAGCCCGTACTGCCTCGTGCAGGCCTCGCCCGAGGCGAGGTGCTCCGCCACCACCTCGGCGAGCGCGTCCTGGAACAGCGGCAGCCCGTTGAGTGCGGGAGCGCGCTTGAAGTTGGTCACACCCACCTCGTGGGCGAGCTCGCCGTACTCGATGTCGAGCTCGTGCAGGGTCTCGATATGGTCGCTGGTGAAGGCGATGCCGACGACCAGCACGTTCTTCCGCCCCTTGGCGCCGAGGTCCTTGACGACCTGCTCGGTCGACGGCCCCAGCCACGGCACCGGCCCCACCGAGCTCTGGTAGGAGATCAGGTACTCGTACCCGTAGTCGAGGCGCTTCATCACCTCGTGGACGGTCGCCCCGATCTCGCCGGGGTAGGCGTCGCCTCGATTGATCACGCTCATCGGCAGCGAGTGGGCGCTGAACACGATCAGCACGTCATCGCGGACGTCCTCGTTGAACTGGGCGAGGCCGTCCTCGACGGTCCGGGCCATCGCCTCCACGAAGCGCGGGTGGGTGGGCCAGCGGTCGAGCACGCTCCACTCGAAGGCGCCGTCCAGGTCGAGGCGACGGGCGGCGCGCCACAGCTCGTTGAGCGAGGAGCCGGTGGTGGAGCACGAGAACTGCGGGTACTGGGTGAAGGCCACCGCGCGCGTGACGCCGTCGGCCTTCATGGCCCGCAGCGCGTCCTCGCTCTTGGGCTGCACGTAGCGGAACGCCACGTAGAACTTGTGCGGCGCCGTATCCGGCGAGAGCCGGTCGAGACGCTCGACCATCCCCCTGCCCTGCTCCTCGGTCCACTTCAGGATCGGCGAGCCGCCGCCGATGTCGGTGTAGTTGCGCTGCACGCCCTTGGTGCGCCGGCGCGCGATGAACGGGCCGAGCCAGTCCTGCATGGGGAGCTGGATGATCTCCCGGTCGGCGAAGAGCTCGAGCAGGAAGGGCTGGACCTCGCTGAGGTCCTTGGGCCCTCCCAGGTTCATCATCACGATTCCCGTGGGTCCGTTGCCCATCCGGTCACCATCCTCTCAGGGGCTCGGGGCGGGGTGCGCCGGCCGGGACTGGCCGCGACGCACGGCGGCCGCCCCTCACGCGCCGCTGCCCCGGGGCCCTCCCGCGTCCAGCGCCTCCGCCTCCGCCCCGGCCCAGTCGCGCGGTTGGAAGAACGCGAGGGCGGCCTCCTCGGGGCTGCCGGGCTCGGGGTGGTGGTCGAAGGCCCAGCGCGCCAGGGGCGGCATCGACATCAGGATGGCCTCGATGTTGCCCTGCGTCTGCAGCCCGAAGACCGTTCCCCGGTCGTAGACCAGGTTGAACTCGACGTAGCGTCCGCGCCGGTAGAGTTGCCAGTCGCGCTCGCGCTCGCCGTAGGGCAGCTCCATGCGCCGCTCGACCACCGGGAGGTAGCTGTCCAGCAGCGAGCCCAGGCCGTCCTGGACGAAGCGCAGCTCGGCGTCGAAGGCGCCCTCCCCCGGCCCGCTGATCTCGTCGAAGAAGATGCCGCCCACGCCGCGCATCTCGTGGCGGTGGCGGATGGTGAAGTAGTCGTCGCAGATCGCCTTCCAGCGGGCGTAGTCGCCCACGCCCGGGTGGCGCTCGCAGAGCGCCTGCAGGCTCCGGTGGAAGTGCACCGCGTCCCGCGCGAAGGGGTAGCTGGGCGTCATGTCGGCGCCGCCCCCGAACCACCACAGGGCGTCGGGATCGTCCTCGGCGCCGGTCTCGAAGTACCGGAAGTTGGCGTGGAAGGCGGGCACGTACGGGTTGACCGGGTGCAGCACCATCGACACCCCGGTGGCGAAGAAGGGCTTGCCGGCCGCCGGCGGGTGCTGGCGGGCAAGGTTTTCGGGGACGCGCTCGCCATGGACCGCCGACAGGTTCACGCCGGCCCGCTCGAACACGCGTCCGCCCTCGAGAACGCGGGCGGCGCCGCCGCCCCCGCCGGGGCGCTCCCAGCTGTGCGTCAGGAACCGGCCCTCCCCGTCGATCGCCTCGAAGCCCTCGACCAGCTCGGCCTGACCCCTGCCCATGACGTCGACCACCCGCTCGCGGCGGCTCATCCGCGACCCTCGCCGGTCGTCGCGGTGCCAGGCTCGATCGCCGCGGCGCGGTCGAAGCCCCGCACCACGTCGACGAGGCGCGCCACGGCGTCCGGCGCCGTCTGCCGCAGGATGCCGTGCCCCAGGTTGAACACGTGGGCACCCCCGAGGCCGTCCCGCAGCACCTGCTCGGCCTCGGCCTCGAGGTCCTCCGACGGGCCCAGCAGCGCCGCCGGATCGAGGTTGCCCTGCAGCGTCTTGCCGGGGAGGGCGCGCCGGACGGCGGAGAGCGGCCTGCGCCAGTCGACGCTCACCACCTCCACGTCGAGCTCGGCGATGGCGGGGTAGAGGTGCGCGGCGTCCACCGCCAGGTAGATGCGCGCCACGCCCGCCTCGGCCAGCCCGGCCAGCACCCGGCCGGCGTAGGGCAGCCCGAAGGCGCGGTAGCTGCGTTCGTCCAGCAGCCCCGCCCAGGAGTCGAAGAGCTGGATCGCCTGGGCGCCGGCCGCGACCTGCATGCGGAGGTAGCGCAGCGTCACCTCCGCGAGCTTCTCCAGCAGGGCGTGCGAGGCCGCGGGCTCGGCCCGGAGGAAGCCGCGGAACTCGGCGAAATCCTTGCTCCCGCCCCCCTGGACGGCGTAGGCCGCGAGGGTCAGCGGCGCCCCCGCGAAACCGATGACCGGCACCGGCGAGCCGGCGCGCAGCAGGCGCAGGGCGTCGGCCACGAACGGCGCCAGCCCGTCTTCGTCGGGCACGGCCAGCGCCTCGACCTGCCGGCGCGAGCGCACCGGCCGCTCGAACACCGGGCCCGGGTCGAAGTCGATGCTCACGCCCATGGGAGGAAGCGGCGTCATGATGTCGCTGAACAAGATGGCCGCGTCGAGCCCGAAGCGCCGGATCGGTTGCAGCGTCACCTCGGCCGCGAGCTCGGGATCGCGCACCATCTCCCAGAAGCTGTGCCGTTCCTTGAGGGCGCGGTACTCCGGAAGGTAGCGGCCGGCCTGGCGCATGATCCAGATCGGCGCGCGCGGCGTGTCCTCGCCGCGGGCGGCGCGGAGGAAGAGGGGGTCATCCCCGCTCACGCCGTCACCAGCGTGGGGCGCGGCTCGGCGGGCGTCGCCGCCTGCCAGGCGGTCACAGCGGATCCTCGGCTTCGCCGTCCGGCGTGAAGCGGTAGCCCACCCCCCACACGGTGTGGAAGTAGCGGGGCGCCGAGGGGTCGGGCTCGAACAGCTTGCGGAGCCGCAGCACGAAGTTGTCCACGGTGCGACTGGAAGGGAAGGCGTCGTCGCCCCACACGGCATCGAGGATGTCGTCGCGGCTCACGACCTCGCCGCGGCGCTCGGCGAGCACGCGGAAGATGCGGAACTCGCGCTCTCCCAGCGGCTCGTGCCGGCCGTCCGCCAGCTCGGCGGTCCAGGAGCGGTAGTCGACGAAGTGGCCGGAGAAGTGGAAGCCCGCGCGAGGCGCCTCCTTCGACCAGCCTCGGCGCCGGAGCAGCGCCTTGACGCGCAGCAGGAACTCGGGCAGGTGGAAGGGCTTGGGGAGGTAGTCGTCGCCGCCCGAGCGCAGCCCGTGGACCCGATCGTCGGGCTCCCCGCGGGCGCTCAGGTAGAGAACCGGCGTGTCGTAGCCGGCGTCGCGCATGCGCTCGCACAGGGTGAAGCCGTCGAGCTGCGGGAGCATCACGTCGAGCACGACCAGGTCGGGGCGCTCGTCGGTCCATAGGCGCTCGCCCGCGGCCCCGTCGCCCGCCGTGCTGACGGTGAGGCCCTCGTCGCGAAGGTTGTCGGCCAGCACGTCGGCCAGGGAGGCTTCGTCCTCGACGATGAGCACGCGGGCCTCGGCCCGGGCGGCGCTGCGCGAGGGTCGCGGCGCCGCCGTCATGCCGCGCCTCTCGAGGTGGGCGCGCTGCCGTCCTCGGCCGGCGCCGGCGCGGCGTGGACCGCCCGGCGCGGCAACGTCACGGTGAAGCGGGAGCCGCGCTCGGCGGCGGGGTTGCGGCCGGCCCGGACGCTGCCGTGCATGGCCTCGGTGATGCTGCGGACCAGGTGGAGGCCGAGCCCGACGCCCATGGATTCCCGCGTCAACTCATCGCCGGTCCGGTAGAAGCGTTCGAACACCCGTTCCTCCTCGCCCTCGCTCAGCCCCACGCCCAGGTCGTCCACGTGGACGTCGATCCACTCGCCCCGGCGCTCGAGCTTCACGCACACCGGCCGCTCCGCTCCGGGAGTGTACTTCACCGCGTTGTCCAGCAGGTTGTTGAGGACCACCGCGAAGGCGTCGGGGTCGATGGAGACCGGCAGCGGTTCGGGCGCGTAGTCGACCTTGAGGAGGGCGCCACGAGCCTCCAGGCCCGAGCGGGCGGCGCCGACGACGCCCTGGACGACGTGGTTGAGCTCGAGCTCGCCCAGGTCCGGCGCGGTCTCGGCGTGCTCCAGCCGGGCGCTCGCCAGCACCTGCTCGCTGGTGCGCTCGAGCCGGTCGAGCTCGGCCTCCATCCTGCGCAGGTACTGCTCGTGCTTCTCCGGGGGCAGGCTGCGCATCTGCGCCGTCTGCACCAGCAGCCGCAGGGTGCTGATCGGCGTCTTGAACTCGTGCGTGATGGCCGACAGGAAGTTCTGCTGCCGCCGCTTGAGGTCGCGCTCGCTGCGGAGCGTGACGGCGATCAGGAACAGCATCGACAGCACCACCAGGGCGAAGGTGGGGCCCTCGAAGGCGAACATCCTGAGGTGGCTGTTCTGGGTCGCCAGGAAGCTCGCGCGGCTGGCGGGGTCCACCACGAAGTGGCCGCCGGGGAGCCCACCCTGGAACGCGAGATGCGGGAAGCGCGCCAGGATGCGCTGTTGGATGGCCCGGACGCCGGCGTCGTCGGCTGGCCCGCCCGCCTGCGCCAGCACCTGGTTGGCCAGCTGCGCGTCCTGCTGCCAGGCGTCGAGCTGCTCGCGCGTCGCCTGGTGGATGGTCTGGAACTCGAACACGATCCACCACGCCGCCTGGCTCAGCACGAACACCACGATGACCCCGAAGGCCAGGCGCGTGGCGGCTCGGGAACGGGCCCAGCCGGCCTGCCGGTGGCGTGCGAACGGCCGTGGCCGGGGCATCCTCAGCCGGGCCCCCGGCTCGTGTCGCCACAGGAAATCGGATGTTGCCTCAAGAAAACTTCTCGCAACCCTGCGTGTGTCACGCAAGCCAACCCTTCTCCAACGCCTCGATGCCGTGGTAGGTGAAGATCAGGTCGGCACCGGCGCGGCGGATGGCGGTAAGCGTCTCCCGCACCGCCGAGGCTTCGTCCAGGGCGCCCGCTGCTGCGGCGGCCTTGAGCATGGCGTACTCGCCCGACACGAAGTAGGCGACCAGCGGCAGCTGGGTGCGCGGGCGCAGGCGGGCCAGCACGTCGAGGTAGGGCAGCGCCGGCTTCACCATCAGCATGTCGGCGCCCTCGGCCTCGTCGAGCTCGGCCTCGCGGAGCGCCTCGCGGGCGTTGCGGAAGTCCATCTGGTAGGTGGCGCGGTTGCTGGGCGGCGTGAGGTCGTGGTGGACGGGGCTGCCGTGCCCCCAGCCGCCGGAGGTCGCCACCGTGCCCGCGCCCGCTCCGGCCGAGCCGCCGCTGGGCGCCGAGCCCGCCGCGTCGCGGAACGGGCCGTAGAACGCCGAGGCGTACTTCACCGCGTACGACAGCACGCCGACGTTCTCGAAGCCGGCCGTGTCGAGCGCGCTCCGCAGGGCGGCCACGCGGCCGTCCATCATGTCGCTGGGGGAGACGAGGTCGGCGCCGGCCTCCGCGTGGGCCACCGCCATGGCGGCGAGCCGGTCCAGGCTGGCGTCGTTGTCGACCACCAGGCCGCGCGGCGTGGGGGCGAGCACGCCGCAGTGTCCGTGGTCGGTGTAGCCGCACAGGCAGACGTCGGTGATGAGCACCAGGTCGTCCCCGAAGGCGGAGCGGGCGGCTCGCAGCGCGGCCGCCACCGGCCCCTCGGGGTCGTCGGCCGCGTGCGCCTGCGGGTCCTTGTGCGATCCCTCCACCACGCCGAAGAGCACCGCCGAGCGGATGCCCAGCTCGAGCGCGCGCTCCAGGCGCCGCAGCAGCGGCTCCGTGCCGAGGCGCGCCACCCCCGGCAGGGAGGGGATGGCCTGCTCGCTGTCGCGGCCCGCCGTCACGAAGAACGGCGCCACGAGCTGGTGCGGTTGCACGCTCGTCTCGCTGGCCAGCGCGCGCATGGCCGCCGTGGTGCGCAGGCGGCGCGGACGCGCCACCGGCGTCGGCAGCGCGTTCTCGGCCGCCATCTCGCTGCGGGGACCCGGCTCCCGGTCCAGGGTTCGGCTCATGTCCTGCCTCCTTCGTCGCCGGCCGCGGCGGCATCCGCCGCATCCGCGGCCCCGGCGCCCTCTCGCTCGGCGAGCCCCGCCGCTTCGGCTTCCTCGACCGCTTCCAGCACGCCGCCGACGCTGGGCGTGGGCGCCTGCCGGCAGCGCAGTCCGCGGCTCTCGACGGCCGCCGCCGTGGTGGGCCCGATGGCCACGAGCGTAGCGCGGCGAGCCACCTCGCCCGGCAGGGCCTCGGCGGCCGACGGGCTCGCCAGTACGATCAGCACGCTCGCGACTGCGGCGGCGTCTGGGGTGTCTGCGGGGCCGGTGCGTTCGCTCTCCTCAGCCTCCCCCTTCCACGGCTGTGTGACGGTCTCGTACAACACCAGCGGCCGGGTCTCGATGCCCGCCTCCTCCAGGGCCCGACGGAGGGTGGGTCGCGCCCGGTCGCCCTGCGGCAGGCCGACCGGGCCGGCCGCCTTCGGATGCTCGAGGAATGCGTCGGCCAGCCCGGCCGCGCGTGAGGACCGCTCCGCGACGAGCGCCGGCTCCGCACCGAGGGCGCGCAGCGCGGCGGCCGTCTGGCGGCCCACGGCGCCCAGGCGCGGCACATGGCCGTCCGGCGCCGTCCAGCCGACGCCGAGCGCCCCCCAAGCCTCCACCGCCGAGCGACTGGTGAAGAGCAGCCAGGGCAGCTCCAGCAGATCCTCGGCGTCGGCGCGGGCGTCCTCGCCGGAGCGGGGGCGCGTCACGATCAGGGGAGCGTGCTCGACCTCGTAGCCGCGCCGGCGCAGGCCCTCGGCCAGCCCTTCGAACCGTCCCTCCGAGTGGGTCAACACGATCTTCATGCGGTGCCCGCCCCCGCCGGGTGGGGCCTGCCCAGGGCGTCGAACGCGAGCATGGCAGCGCCTTCGCCGGTCGGGTGCTCGGTCTCGACGACGGTGCCCTGGTAGTACGCGCGGAGCCGCACCTGCTGGCCGTCGAGACGGGCGTGCGCTCCCAGCGCGAGCTGGCAGCCTCCCTGGAGCATCGCCATCAGCCCGCGCTCGGCGGACACGGTCTTGGCCGAAGCGAGGTCGTGGAGCTCGGTCAGCAGGGAGGCCAGGGCGTCGTCACCGCGGCGGATCTCCAGGGCCAGGGCGCCCTGTGCGGGTGCGGGAACGAAGACGCCCGGGTCCAGCCGCGTCACCACGAGGCCATCCAGGTCGAGCTGGAGCCGGTCGAGGCCGGCGGCGGCCAGCACCACCGCGTCGCAGCCGCCCTCGTGGAGCTTTCGCAGGCGGGTCGGGACGTTGCCGCGCATCTCGGCGAGCGCCAGGTCCGGGCGCAGCCGGCCGAGCTGGTCGCGGCGGCGGGCGGCGCTGGTGCCCACGACGGCACCCGGGCGCAGCGGTAGGGGGCTCTCGTCGCCGCTGTGGGCTTGGGGACGGACGAGCAGCACGTCGCGCGCGTCGGCCCGCGCCGGCACCGCGGCGATCTCGAGCCCAGGCGCCGGCGCGCTGGGAAGGTCCTTGTGGGAGTGCACCGCCAGGTCTGCGCGACCATCGAGCAGTGCCTGCTGGACCGCCTTGGTGAAGAAGCCTTGACCTCGCAGCGTGGCGAAGGGACCCATGTCGCGGTCGCCCTGCGTCTCGACCCGGATCAGCTCGACCTCGGCGCCGAGCGCCTCCAGCTTGGCCTGCACGCCGCGCGCCTGGTGCAGCGCGAGCTCGCTGCCGCGTGTCGCGATGCGCACCCGCTGTCCTTCGCCGGGCCGGCCGCGGACGCCGCGCAGGTAGTCGGGGAGCTGGCTCACGGGCGCTCCGTCGGGGGCGCGGGTCGCGTCGGGCCGGCGTCCGGGCTGCCGCTCACGACGGCTCCCCCGGCTCGGTCTCCGCCAGCCCGGCCTCGATCAGGAACGTGCGGGCCACGTCGAAGCCGTGCTGGCGCGCGAGCGCCCGCAGCCCCTTCACCGGCACGTGGGCGAAGCGGTGGGCGAGGCGCTCCGCCGCCTCCTGCGGCAGGGCGTCCCCGATGGTGTCCAGGTAGAGGGCGCGCAGGCGGCGGATGGAGGGTCCGAGCTGCCGTTCCGTCCAGGCCTGGACTGCCTCGTCCAGCTCGGTGCGAACGATGCGTTCGGCCTCGGCCAGCTTGCCGGAGAGCTCGTCGCGGCGCTCGCGCCCCGCGGCCTGCAGGCCATCCACGTCCAACACGCGCACGTTGCGGCGGCGGGCGGCGGCGGGATCGACGTTGCGGGGGATGCCCAGGTCGACGGCCAGCCGAAGCGAGGGCAGGCGGCTCAGCAGCACGGCGTCCACCAGCTGGTGCGCGGGGGTGGCACAGACCAGCGCCGTCACGTCCGGCGGCGCCGCCACGAAGCCCGAGAGCGCCATCGGCTCGGCGCCGGTGCGGCGGGCCACGTCCTCGGCGCGCTCGACGGTGCGGTTCGCCACCAGGACGCGCACGCCGGGCAGCTCGCGCAGCGAGCGAGCCGCCAGGGTGCCCATCTCGCCGGCGCCGAGCACGGCGACGGTGGTGCCAGGGGTCAGGATCGGCTCCAGCTCGGGCCGCGCCAGGCTGAACAACGAGGTGTGGACCGGCGCCAGCGCCACCTCGCGCCGCACGCGCTTGGCCACGCGCAGCGCGGTCTCGAACGCGAAGGCGGTGGTGGGGCCGGTGCTGCCGCCTTCCTGGGCGGCGGCGTAGGCCTCCCGCGCCTGCCGCATGATCTGGTCTTCACCGGGGTTCAGGGAGTCGAGGGAGGATGCCACACGCGTGAGCTGCTCCAGCGCGCCGTCGGCCACGAAGGCGTAGGGCCGTTGCTGGCCGTCGAGCGCCAGGCGGTGGCGGATCTCCTCCACCTCGCGGCCCTCCGGCACCACCATGGCCACGTCCCAGCGGTTGCAGGTGACGATCGGGACGAACTCGCGCAGGCCGACCCGGCGCAGGCGCTCGACGCCCTCGCCGGCGTACGCCTGCTGGTAGGCCTCCAGGGCGCGGGCGCCGCCCCGGCGATGCGATACGCCCATCAGTACCAGTCGATCCACGGGGGCCCAGCCTACCCACGGCGCGGCGCGAATAGTGTCATGAAAGTGTCATTGGGCGCCCGCACGCCGCGTGGCGCGGCTCGTTCGTGGTTGCCGTCGTCAGGAGGGCTTGGCGTCGGTTCCGGTGGGCGGAAGGGCGAACCCGGAGGACGGCGCCGCACCGGTCGACGGATTCGCGGACACCGCGCCCGTGGCTCCGACAGGCGTCTCCACCGGTCGATGGATCAGCGCCGCCACGATGCCCCCCGCGAGCACGACGACCGCGCCGACGCGCTCCGGCCCCGATCTCGCGCCCCTCAGCTCGCTTCTTCCGTCTCCCGCTCCAGCGCCGGTGGCGCCTCCCTGGTGAGGCGTGCCAGGTCCCGATCGCCGCCCTGGCGGTGGACCATCCAGCCCGGATACTCGGGGGGCAGCCGGCTGGCCTCATCGAGTTGCTCGAGCTCCGCCGGAGTGAGCGCGACGTCGACGCTACCGAGGTCGTCTTCGAGCTGCTCCATCGTCTTCGTGCCGATGATGACGCTGGTGACGACGTCCTGGTGCAGGAGCCATGCGAGGGCGATCTGGGCGACCGTGGCGTCGTGGGCCGCGGCGATCTCGCGCATCACGTCGACCACGTCCCAGGCACGCTCGCGGTTCACCGGCGGGAAGTCGAACTCGTCGCGCCGGGCGCCGCCGGCCCGGTCGGTCTCGCGGTCGTACTTGCCCGCCAGCAGCCCGCCCGCGAGCGGGCTCCAGACCATCAGGCCGAGCCCCTGGTCGCGCAGCAGGGGGACCACCTCGCGCTCGAGGTCGCGACCGGCGACGGTGTAGTACGCCTGCAGGCTCTCGAAGCGCTCGAGCCCCTCCACGTCGCTGATCCACAGCGCCTTGGCGAGCTGCCACGCGGCGAGGTTGCTGGCGCCGATCGCCCGCACCGTGCCCTCGCGCACGAGGTCGGTGAGCGCTCGCAACGTCGTCTCCAGCGGCGTGAGCGGATCGAAGCCGTGGATCTGGTAGAGGTCCAGGTAGTCGGTCTTGAGGTGCTCGAGGCTGCGGTGGACCTGGTCGACGATATGCCCCCGGCTCAGCCCCGACTGGTTGACGCCGGGCCCGATGCGGCCGCGCACTTTGGTGGCCAGGACGACGCGGCGCCGTTCCACGCCCAGATCGTCCAGCGCCTGGCCGAGCAGGCGCTCGGCGGCGCCGAACGAGTAGACGTTGGCGGTGTCGATGAAGTTGATGCCGGCCTGGAGCGCGCGCTCCACGAGCGCAGTGGCTTCCGACTGCTGCTGCGTGCCGATGTGCTCCCACATGCCCTTGCCCCCGAAGGTCATGGTGCCGAAGCACAGCTCCGAGACGAGCGTCCCCGTTCTACCGAGCGGTCTGTAGCGCATGATGTTCCTCCGTCTCGGACTCACTGTACTTACGGGAGCGAGCGCGGCCGTTGCGAGGCCGACGGATGCGCCGGGCCGCGCTGACGCCGGCCGATTCACGTGGCGTTCACACGGGGCGCGGGAGCGCTTCACGGCGGCGCGCCTAGCGTCGGATCGTCGGGGCAGGACCGCAGCGACGGCCCGCCCCGGGGAAGGAGTCCGACGATGGCATTCGCCTACGGCTGGGGAGCCGGCTGCGGTTTCGGCCTGGGTTTCCTCAACTTCATCGGAACGATCCTGTTCTTCATCCTGGTGGTGTGGGTCATCCGGCTCGTGCTGCGCGGAGGTTTCGGGTACCGAGGGGGACGCTGCGGCTGGCGCCGCTCCTACCGTCGCCACTACCGCCGGCATCGCGGCCCGTGGTCCGCCAACGACGCTGTGGAGGAGGCCCGCGCCCGGCTGGCGCGCGGTGAGATCGACACCCAGGAGTACGAGCGGGTACGCGACGCCCTCGAAGGCGAGGAGCCCGGCGAGGAGTACCACGGGGAGGCTCCCTTCGAGCACTGGCTCGGGGGGCGGCCCGACGCCATGGAGACGCTGCGCCTGCGGCTCGCCAGGGGCGAGATCGACGTCGACGAGTACGAGCGGTTGCGGTCGGCGCTGGAGCGCTGAGTCGCCCTACGGGTGGGCGCACCTCCGGTAGCCCCCTGCGGCCTAGCCGGGCGCCGCCGCGCGCACCCGGCTCGGCCGCAGGGTCGCCGGCGGGGCTATCCTCGGGGCTATCCTCGGGGCGGAGAGAGCCCCGCAGCGGACAGGGAGGCTCGCCCTGGCACGTATCCACGCGCACGTAACCACGCGCACGTA
>CAZIBD010000067.1:11884-16879 GCA_964536935.1 uncultured bacterium
CCACGCGCACGTAACCACGCGCACGTAGCCGGGCGGAGGGCCATGGCCGGAACCATCCTCATCGTCGAAGACGAGCCCAAGCTGGCGGGCGTGCTCGCCGACTACCTGCGGCGCGAGGGTTACGCCACGGAGTGGGCGAAGGACGGCGAGCGGGCGTTGGAGCTGTGGCGCTCGGCGGCGCCGGACCTCATCCTGCTCGACCTGATGCTGCCACGGGTCGACGGCCTGGAGGTCGCGCGCCGCATCCGCGCGGCGTCGGCGGTCCCCATCATCATGCTCACGGCCCGCGACGAGGAGGTCGACAAGCTGGTGGGTCTCGGGCTGGGTGCCGACGACTACGTCGTCAAGCCCTACAGTCCGCGCGAGGTCGTGGCGCGGGTGCGAGCCGTGTTGCGCCGTGCAGGCGGTGGGCTAGCGCCTCCCACGACGTTCCGCTCCGGCGACCTGGTCGTCGACCTGGCCCGCTACCGTGTGACCTGCGGGGGGCATGAGGTGCCGGCGACTCCCAGCGAAGTCAGGCTGCTGGCCGAGCTGGCGCGGCAGCCGGGCGTGGTCCGCCGCCGGGAGGAGCTCCTCGACGTCATCGGCGAGGTGGACCGCATCGCCGAGGCGCGGACGGTGGACGCCCACGTGAAGAACCTGCGCCACAAGCTGGGCGCCTGTGCTGGCGCCCTCGAGACCGTGCGCGGCGTGGGCTACCGCCTGCGGGAGGATTGAGTGCCCAGGCGAAGCCACAAACCCCCCCTGAGGTGGAGCGACGAAGGCGGCCCGCCGTGGCACGGCCAGCCGCCGCCGTGGGTGGAGGCGCGTCGCGCGCGATGGGTCGAGAAGGTCGAACGCCGCCGCTACCGGGCCTGGCACAACCGCGACCGCTGGCGCCGTCGGCGCTGGGGCCTGCGGCGACGGCTCGCCTTCGCCTTCGCGTTCGTGGCCCTTGCCGCCGTGTTCCTCACCACGTTCCTGACGCTGGGGGCGGTGTACCGAGCACGGCATCCGATCGCCGCGCAGGGGCCGCCGGCCGGCGTGTTCCACGAGGCCTTCCTGGCGGCGCTGCTGTCGTTCCTGCTGGCCTCGGTGGCGGCAGGTGTGGTCACGCGCTTCCTGACGCGGCCGCTGACCGCCCTGACCGAGGGCGCGCGCCGCCTGGCGGCCGGGGAACGCGGCCTGCGCCTCCGGCTGCCGCGGGCCGACGACGAGCTGCGGGTGCTGACTCTGGCCTTCAACCAGCTCACCGAGGGGCTCGAGCGCGAGGAGGCCTGGCGCCGGGACATGGTGGCGGACGTGGCGCACGACCTCAGGACCCCGCTCGCCGTCCTGAGGAGCGAGATCGAAGCCATGCAGGACGGCGTTCGCCAGGCCGACGCGGATGGCCTGGCGCGGCTCCACGGCGAGGTCATGATGCTCTCGCGCCTGGTGGAGGAGCTGCGCACGCTGTCACTGGCCGAGGCGGGAGGGGTGACGCTGCGGCGGGTCGACACCGCGTTGCAGCCGCTCCTGGAGAGCACGGTGGCCAGCTTCGAGGCGAGAGCCGCGGACGCCGGCGCGGTACTGAGGCTGGCCGACGTCGACCCGGCGCTCCGCGCCAGCATCGACCCCGACCG
Organism: uncultured bacterium; assembly: GCA_964536935.1. Taxonomy (GTDB): domain Bacteria; phylum Deinococcota; class Deinococci; order Deinococcales; family Trueperaceae; genus JASBRS01. Next base: position 13,486 of record CAZIBD010000067.1, read on the forward strand.
CGTCCAGCAGGTGCTCGGCAACCTCGTCGACAATGCGCTCCGGCACGGCGGCGGAACGCCGGTCGAGCTGGGGGCGCGCGCGGAGGGTCGCGGCGTCCAGGTGAGCGTCCGCGACCACGGGCCGGGGCTCCCGCCGGGGGAGCCGCAGCGCGTCTTCGAGCGCTTCTACCGCGGAGACCCGTCGCGCGGGCGGCACGCGGGAACACCCGCAGGCGCCGGCTCCGGGCTGGGGCTCGCCATCGTGAAGGCGCTCGTCGAGGCCCACGGCGGCCGCGTGGAGGCGCACAATCACGCTGAGGGCGGTGCCCTGTTCACGGTGTGGCTGCCAGCCGTCGCGGCGGAGGCGTGAGGAGCCTCGATATCGGCCCCCCCGCGCAGACGAGTGCGAGGGTGGGGCGCCGCCCCAACATGAGTGGTTCATGAACAGTTCGCGAGTCGTGAGGCGGCGGATCGCCCAACCCCCCCCGCCCCCCCCGCGCGAGCAAGGGGGCCCGACGGGAGAGCATCGGAGGGGGGACGATTATCCCGGTATCCATCCAACCATGGGGAGCACGCTCACGCAGGCCCGGCGGTCCAACGCCGATTGGGTCGGTGCCAAGCGTGTTCGTGGTCGGTTCGCACCTGCCAGGAATGGATACCCCCGAGGGGTGTTTCGTCCCGGACGGTATGTTTGTCCCTCTTTTCCCATGGAACGAAAGGCGTTATGATCCACCCGTATGGAACCCGTGGAGCGAACTCCCAATCCAGTCCTAGGAGGCGATACACTCATGCGTACCTTCAAGCTCTCCCTGATCGCGCTCGTCCTCGCGGCGATCGCGGGCGCGGCCTTCGCAGCGGGACCGGCCTACTACGTGCAGGCCGAGGTCGTTCGTGGCAGCCAGAACGCCACCGGTCCGAGCTGCGTGCTGGTATCGACGTTCAAGACCGGCGAGCAGGTGGTCTGGCTGGCCAAGGTCTACAGCACGGCGACCGGCGAAGTCGTGACCCCCGACCAGGCCAAGCAGCTGGGCATGACGGTCACGGCCAAGCTCGAGAACGGCACGGACGTCAAGATGGAGCTCGGGCAGCACCCGCACAGTGGTGAGCCCAAGGTGTGGATGTGGGCGGCCGGCTGGGTCATTCCTCCCGTCTACCCCACCGGCATCCTCAAGTACGAGCTCATCGTCAAGGACAGCTCGGGCAACACGGTGACGTGGACTCCGATGAACCAGGACTACCCCACCAAGGCCGGTTACCCCACGCTGATCACGATCGAGAAGAGGTAGCACGATGTCCGCTCCGGATCGTCAACGCATGTCCGGTCGCGCGCCCGAGGAGCAGACTACTCGCGTCCGGGGCGGCAACCGCTTCGAGTGGCCCGAAGAGCAACTCGGCAAGAGCGCGCGACTGTCGGTGGGTGAGTTCGCCCTCTTCGCCCTTCGCCTGGCCCTCGGGCTGAGCATGTTGCAGGTCGCGTACAAGCTCATGCGCGGCGGTTGGAACGGCTGGACGAGCGCCGGCGCGCTCCTGCCCGGCGTCGTGCAGGGACCCATCGGGAATGTCTACACGGCCCTCTGGGGCAACCAGTTCGTGCTGTGGTTGATCATCCTGGGAACGGCCGCCATCGGCCTTGCGCTGGTCGCGGGCTTCCTCACCAGGCTCGCCGCTCTGGCGGGCACGCTGATCATGCTGAGCTTCTACACGGCGTGCCTGCCGCCGACGACGGGCTGGTTCGACGTCCAGATCATCGCGATCTTCGCCTTCTTCGCCCTGGCCTCGGTCGGCGCCGGCCACATCTGGGGGATCGACTCGATGTTGAGGCGTCTCGAGCAGCGGCATCGCTGGTGGTACTGGATGCTCGGATAGCGAAGGGGAGAATCGAGGCACAGGTCCACGGGCGCCCCCTACCGCGAATCGGAATCCCTGTTCGGCTGCGGAGTGTGGGCGCCCGTCCTATGGCCCGAACGTGGATAGCAAGGTAGCCGTTAATCCCGGCCCTCACGCGAAACGGAGTTTGATGTCGGATGAGAACGCAACGTCACCACCAACCGGAACCCGGTCGCTCACGGCTGAGCGGCACCGCCCTCCTCTCGATGCTCCTGCTGGTCCTCGGGATGCTCGCGACCAGCGCGTCGGCGCAAGGAAGCGCAGCGTCGAACGAGATCACCTTCCCCAACGGCATCCAGGGGCATGTATCGGTGAGCCCGGACAAGGGCATCGTCGGGACACAGGCCACTCTCACGGGGAGCGGGTTCGAGCCGGGGGCCAGCCTCGACGTGGTGTGGAGCGCCTTCAAGGGCGAGTGGAAGCTCGAGATGAAGAACGGCGAGTACGACGGCAACTTCCTGGGCCGGCAGTTCCAGGAGAACAACGTGACGCTCGCCAGTGTCACGGTCGGGAGTGACGGCAGCTTCTCCGCACCGTTCACCGTGCCCGAGGGCTTCGGCGGCAACCATGACGTGTACGTGGTGGAGAACGGCACGTACGTCAACAAGGCAGGCTTCTACGTCCAGATGCACGCCACCATGTCGCCCGACAGCGGCCCCGTGGGCACCGACATCACCGTCACGGTCACCGGCATCGACGACATCAACAACATCGCGGGCTGGTACGCCCTCACCTACGACAACACCATCACCGGATTCATGACGGCGGTGACCACCCACGGCACGGCCCACATGGTCATCCCGGCGACCGGCCGGGTCGGCACGCACGTCATCGAGCTGCGCAACTCGCCCTTCGACGCGCCCTACCTGGCGCTGAAGTTCTCGCCCTACTCGTTCCTGCCCGAGCCGCAGTTCCTGTTCAAGGTGACCGACGGCGCCCCCGTGCTTCCCAAGCCCATCGCCGAGCAGGCACCGGCTCCGACCCCGGGCGCCGAGCCGAGCGGCAGCGGCCCCCGCATCTGGGTGAATCCCGTCGCCGCCATCCCCGGGGCGCCCTCGCACATCTACGGCGCGGGCCTTCCGGCCAACACCAAGATCGACCTCGGTTTCACCGACATGTCCGGCTCGCGCGTCACGACGTCGTTGTTCACGGGCACCCTGATCAAGGTCGGCTCGGTGACCACGGACGCCAGCGGCGCCTTCACGCTCCCCTTCCCCATCCCCGACCAGCACGGCGGCGGCCACCAGCTGCTCGCCCAGGTCGGGAAGAAGGTCGTCGCTTCGACCGACTTCACCATCGACTCGGAGGGGCTGCCGCTCGAGCCCGCCAAGGGTCCGGTGGGCACGCACATCATGCTTCACCTCAAGGGCATCGGCTGGACGCAGACCACCAACATCTTCGCCGTGGTCATCGACAACACCTACCTCGGCTACGGCTGCGGCTTCAGCACGGACGGCGACGTCAAGATCCCGCTCACCGCGAGCTGGGCTCCCGGTTGGCACTTCATCGACATCTACCCGTCGTTCTA
>CAZIBD010000068.1:0-16774 GCA_964536935.1 uncultured bacterium
GGACGGGCCAGCGCCGGCGCAGGCCCGTCACGACCAGCTCCAGCGAGGTGGCCGGGAAACTGCGGTCGAAGGTCTTGAGCTGCGGCACGTAGCCGATCCGGTCCGGCGCCGCGCCGGCAGCCACGCCGAACAGGGCAGCGTAGCCGCTCTGGGGGACGATCAGGCCGAGCGCCACCTTGACCAAGGTGGACTTGCCCGCGCCGTTGGGGCCGACCACGGCCAGGAAGCAGCCAGCGTCCACGTCGAAGCTGACATCCTCGAGCACGACGGCGTCGCCCATGCGCACGTTCACGCGGTCCACCCGCAGCGCGGGCTCGCCCGTCGGCGCGGCGCCCGCGGCGGGCCGTGCGCGTGCGGCTCTCACCCTGGCGCCTCGCTTGCGGGTACGGCGCGTCGCCGCACCCGGCCTCCGAACGAAGATCGAGAATGCGTTCTCATTAGTGTTCCACTCTACCCGCCGGGCGGACGCGTTGCCAAGCCCCGGCGACACCCGCGCCTCCGCCACGACGAACGCGGCCGTCCAGGAGCTCCCGGACGGCCGTCCTCGCAGGCGCCGCGCGCGGCGTCAGCGCTTGTTCGGATTCACGAACAGGGTGGGATCGAGCTGACGAAGGGCCTTCGCGCTGACCCACACCTTCCGTGGCCTGCCGTCGACCCACACGGTCTTCTTCTGCAGGTTCGGCTTCACCTGGCGCTTGTGCACCCCGACCTGCTTCACACCGACCCCGCCCCGCTTCTTGGGCGAGCCCTTGCGCTTGCTGGTCGTGGTGCTGCGCGTCTTCTTCCCTGTAATGGCGCACACACGGGGCATCGGTCAATCCTCCCGGAACGAGCAGTGGTGATTCCTCGCGCAGCCAAATCGACGAGGGCGTGCGCAAAATGCCCCCGATTCTAGCACATCGGGGCGGGCCCTTGCCGAACTACGTAAGCGTTGTGGGACCCACCGGCCTGACCAACCTCCCACGCGCCGTATCGCCGTCGACCAATCGGCCATCCTCCATGACCTGCACGCCTCGAACGAACGCTGCCACCGCCATGCCTTGAACCTCCCAACCGTGGTAGGGCATGACCTTGCTCTTCGACAACAGCGCATCACGATCCAGGGTGTGACTCCGCTCGGGATCGACGACGGTGATGTCGGCATCGGCCCCTGCCGCAAGGACACCCTTGCGACCGTAGAGACCCAGTAGGCGCGCGGGGTTCTCGCTCAAGAGGGCGGCCAGTGACTCGTACGACACCTTGCCGGCATGCGCCGCATCGAGCATTAGCGGCACGGTCGCCTGGATCACCGCCGCCCCAGCGGGCGCGCGCCAGATGTCCGCGCTCTTCTCCGAGGGCGTGTGTGGAGCATGATCAGACCCAAGGGTCTTCAGCGTGCCGGTTCGTAGCGCACTCCAGAGCCCATCACGATGCTCTGGACCGCGAATCGGCGGGAAGATCTTCATCTCGTTGCCACAACGTGCATAGTCATCCGAACTGAGAAAGAGATAGTGAGGGCAGGTCTCTCCCGTGACGCGGCTGCCCGCCGACCGCGCCTGCGCTATGCGCTCTGCTCCTTCGATGGAGGACACGTGCACCACGTGAAGGTGCGCCCCCGTTGCTGCAGCCAGACGGATGCCGGCGTCGATCGTCATCGCTTCCGCGTAGGCCGGGCGGGATCTCAACAGCGAAGCGTAGTCGGAGGCGCCGCTCCCCCGCTCGCGTCGGGTCAGACGCCCGATAACCTCAGCGTTCTCGGCATGGATGGCTACCGGCCGCCCTGTGCCCGCGATAACCTCGAACGCTTCCAGGATGGTCCCATCGTCGGGAGGCGGAATCACATCCTGCCCCGGGCCTGGATCATACACGAGCGCAAGCGTCCGCCGATCGAGCGCGTAGCCCCAGAAGAGCTTGAAGCCTACGACGCCGGCGTCCGCCATCTCCGCCAAGTGGTCGATGTTGGTCTCGCCCAGAACCATGCCCCATAGCGCGAAGTCGACGAAGGCGTTGGCTTCGAGCAGGGTAGCGCGCGAGCTGAAGCTAGCAGAATCGGACACCGGAGGCACCGAATTGGGCATCTCCACGACCGTGGTGATGCCACTGGCCGCCGCCCCCCTGGTGGAGTGGGCGAAGTCCTCCTTGTGCTCGAGCCCCGGTTCCCGACTGTGCACGTGCTCGTCGATGAACCCCGGGAACACCAGTCGCCCGGAGGCGTCGTAGACTGCCCGCGCGTCGGCCACGTCGAGGTCGCCGATCGCTGCAATCCTACCGTCCTTGATGCCGACGTCGCCACGCAAGCGGTCGTGCGGCGACACCAGCTCGCCCCCCTTGATGATTCGATCGAACTGCATAGCCGCCTCCTGCTTCGCGGTTGAGCCTACAGGCCCAAATAGGCCTCGCGAACCCGGGGGTTCGCCAATAGCTCCTTGGCTTCGTCCACCATGGCCACCACTCCATTCTCCAACACGTAGCCCCGAGTAGCGAGGTGTAGGCCTACGCGGATGTCTTGTTCGACGAGGAGTACCGACAGCTCACGCCTCGCATGCAAGTTGGCAATGGCCTCCAAGATGGTTTCGACAATCGTCGGAGCCAGTCCCAGTGAGAACTCATCGATCAACAGCAGGCGCGGCTGGGCCATGAGCCCCCGACCGATGGCCACCATCTGCTGCTGCCCGCCGCTGAGGGTGCCGGCGAGCTGGCGGCGCCGGCCGGCCAAGTCGGGAAAGGTCTCGTAGACGGCGTCAAGCAGCTCGGCCGCGGCCCGAGCGGGCTTCCCGTAGGCGCCCAGGCGGAGGTTCTCCTCCACGCTCAAGCCGGAGAAGAGCATCCGACCCTCCGGAACGAGGGCGATGCCTCGCTTCACACGTTCCTCCACCTGGCTGCGCTTCATGTCCTCGCCAGCTAGCGTGATCGTGCCAGACGAACTCGACAGCAAACCGGAGACGCACTTGAGGAGCGTGCTCTTCCCCGCCCCGTTTGAACCGAGGATGGCCACGATCTCTCGTGCGTGGACCTCGAGATCGATGCCGAAGAGTACCTCAGCCTCTCCATAGGAGGCACGCAGGGCGGAAACCTGGAGCAATGGCGGCGAAGGGTTCATGCTTGCGTCTCGTTACCGTGGTACGCGATACCGCTGCCGAGGTAGGCCGCGATGACATCGGGATTCCGGGTCACGGACTCGGGCGTTCCCTCGGCCAGGACACGGCCGTGATGGAGCACCACGATTCTCCTGGCCAACCCCATCACGGCTTTCATCACGTGCTCGATGAGAACGACCGTCACCCCATAGGCGTTGACTTGGTCGATCACCCCCATGACCGCCTCGACCTCTTTGAGGTTCAGTCCTGCCATGACTTCATCCAAGAGCAAGAGGCGTGGCTCCATGGCCAACGCCCGGGCAAGTTCGAGGCGCTTGCGCCCAGCGACGTTGAGTGCCTCGGCCGGCAGCGCCGCCCGGCCAACCAACCCGACCACCTCAAGCGCACGCTCCACGCTGGCGCTGCGGGCTTCCGCGTCTCGCCCTCGTTCCCCGCCGAAAAGCGCAGCCGTCGTGACGTTCTCGCGCACGGTCATGCCCACGAACGGTTTCGGAATCTGGAACGTTCGAGCGATTCCGAGGTGATTGATCTCATTCGGCCTCCGTCCACGCAAGGACTGGCCGCCAAAGCGAATCGTGCCCGCTGTCGGCCGGTACAGGCCGCTGACCAGGTTCATCAAGGTCGTCTTGCCGGCGCCATTCGGGCCGATCAGGCCCACCAGCTCGCCTTCCTCGACGGCCATCGATACCTCGCTGAGAGCGTGGACACCGCCGAATACCTGGCTGATCGAGTCCACCTCAAGCAGCGCCATCAGACCCCACCGCTTGCGCTGTCGTCAGCACCCACCGAACTCGAGGGCCCTTCAGGCGACCGCGCCGCTCGGAAACGCCGCGCACGAAGAGACAGCAATCCTCGAGGAACGAAGATGCCGGTGAAGAGGATGATCAATCCCAACACCGCCAGGTGGATGCCTCCGAGCGTGGACCAGAGGTACTCGGATACGAGCTCGATTCCGACCGCGCCCACCACCGGTCCCAGAATGGTGCCGGCACCGCCGATGAGCACCATGATGAAGAGCTTGACCGACGTCACGATGTCGAACATCGACACCGGCTCGATGTAGCCGTTCCAGTACGCGTATGCTCCACCGGCAGCACCCGTCAACATAGCGCTGATGGCCCAAGCCGCGACCTTGTAGGCGGTTCCGTTGATGCCCATGACGAGCGCGGCCTCCTCGCTCGCCTGGATCGCACGGATGGCATAGCCTAGACGACTGGAGCGGACGATCTTGGTTACCGCCACCGACAGCAGCGCCAGTGCCGCGAACAGGTAAAAGAAGAAGAACGAGAGCGACGCGGCCGAACCGGGAAACAGGGGCACGCTCAAGCCACTCCCGCCACCGGTGAACCCAAGGTTCTGAATGAGCGACAGCAAGGCGAAGTTGACACCGATCGTGGCGATGGCGAAGTAGTGGCCCCGCAAGCGCAAGACCGGAACGCCGATCACGGTTGCGATCGCGCCTGGCACGACCACGGCAGCCGCCATCGCCAGCCAGAACCCCACGTGGTTGTGCATGAGGACGGCAACCGTGTAGCCGCCGACCCCGAAGAACGCACCATTGCCGAACGCTGGATAGCCCGCGAGTCCGAGGATGATGTTGAGAGCTCCCGCCATCGCCACCCACATCAGCACCGTGCTGAACACGCGCATCCAGTACTCGTTGAGCCCGAACGGCACGGCGACCAACAGCGCCAACACTAGGGCGAACCAGCCCCAGAACGAAACACGCTTCACGCCGATGCCTCCTCACCGTAGAAGCGCTTTCCGAACAGGCCCTGCGGTCGCAGCACGAGTACGGCAACCAAGAGGGAGAAGGCGACGAAGTCAACGATGTTGGGGTTGATATACGTAGCGCTCAGCACTTCGACCAGGGAAAGAATGAGGCTTCCGACCAAGGCGCCCGGGATGCTCCCGAAACCACCGAGTGCGGTGATGACGAAGACCTTCGTCAGAAAGGCGTCACCCATGCCCGGATAGATGCTCTGCAGGGTTCCGATCATCGTCCCGGAGGCAGCCGCAAGGGCAGCGCCGAGCGCGAACGTGAAGGCGAAGATGGTCTGCACCGGAATCCCCACGATGCGAGCGGCGACGCGGTTGAGTGCCGTTGCGCGAATTGCCAGCCCCAGCTGCGTTCTCTCCAGGAAGAAGTGAAGCGCAACCGTGAAGACGACCGCCAGTGCGAACACCAAGAGGGGCACGAGCGGAATGGTCAAGGGCCCCACCGCGAACGAACTCGTGACATAGGAAGGGCTGATGCTCCGGTAGTCGCTCGACCAGATCTCCCGCACCACGTTCTCAAGGAACAGATTCAGGCCGAACGTCGTGGCGAGCGTGATGACGAGACCGTGTGGCAAGGCGCGGTTGAGGAGATAGCGTTGTATCGGATAGGCGATGATGAACGCCACCACCATGGCCAGAACCGACCCGACGAGGGGATCGAGGTGGAGGGCGCTGAACAGATAGAACGCCGTGTACGCACCGATCACCATGAAGGCCGCGTGCGCGATGTTGATCTCATTCATCACCCCCCACACCAAGGCGAAGCCAATCGCCGCCACTCCGTAGACGCCTCCCAGCATGACACCGTTGATGAGCTGCTGAAGCAAGAACATGATTGGATCCCTGGACCTCGATGAGGGGAGCGAGGAGACAACTCGCACCGAACGGGTGCCCTGGCGACCGGCGGCCGGTCGCCAGGGCAGAAGGGGCTAGAACGGGGGCTTGGGATACACCGGCTGCGCCTCGGCGGCTGCCGCCGGGTAGACCGGGGTTGCCTTGCCGTTGAGGATCTGGCTGGCAGCCGGCGCAGCCCGGGTGTTGACGCCGTCAGCGCCATAGCTCACCGGACCGAAGAGTGTGCTTTCGTTAAGGCTGAGCATCGCCTTGCGCACCTGGTCGGAATCGAGGCTTCCCGCCTTGTGGATCGCAGTCTGCAGAAGGACGCCCGCTTCGGCACCGGCCGCGGAGTAGTACGTTGGTGTAGACCCATACTTCGCCTCGTAGGCTTTCACGAAGGCTGCGTTGCTTCCGAAGACGGGATCGCTGTACTGGTAGGTCGGCTCCCACCATTCCCCGCCGATGATTCCGTTGGCCGCGCTTCCAAGGCTCTTGGCGAAGTCGGGTACCGATGTCGCAATCGTGAAGCCCAGCACCTTCGGAGAGAAGCCGATCTGCGCCATCTGCTTGACGATCTGGATACTGTCGTTCAGGTAGCCCGTACCGAGCACGACATCGGGCTTCAAGCTCTTGATCTGGCTCAGCACAGCCGTGAAGTCCTGCGCATTGGGGGGGTACTTCTTGAAGAAGACGACGTCCATTCCCAGCTTCTTGGCGTAGGCCTGTGCACCTTCGGCGGCCGCCAGCGAGAAGATGTTGTCGGGCGTCAGGATCGCCACCGTCTTCGGCGCCGGGCTGAAACCGTGGACCATGTTCAGCACGCCCTGCAGGTACTGAGTGGCCAACGGAAGTACCCCGAACAGGTACTTGAAGCCGCGCTGGTAGAGCGCCGGAGCGTTGGCCAATGGCGCTACCGTGATGATCTTGTAACGCTCGGCGATCGCCGTGGTCGCCTGGGTGATCCCGCTCGAGTAGGGACCCACGAGGAAGTTGACCTTGTCCTGCGTAATGAGCCGCTGGGTCAGCCGGGTACTCGTGGTCGTGTCCGACTGATCGTCCATGTAGATGAGCTTCACGGGCATCTTCGTGCCAGCCACGTCGATTCCACCGTTGCTGTTCACGTGGTCAGCCCACAGCTCGAGACCGTTCAACTCCAGCTTGCCGAGATTGGCGAAGTTTCCGGTCAGCGCAACCGAGACTCCAACCTTGATGGGGGTCTGCGCCAGCGCCATGCCGGTGATCAACGCCAGCACGGCCAAGACTAGGGTCGTCCTTCCGATCTTCATTCTTCACTCCCTTTCCAACACGGGCTCTCGTACCGGTGTCCGGGCGGAACCCGACGCACCCACGACCTGTCCTGCCACGAAGCTCCGCAACAGGCCCAGCGACACGCGCTGCCCTTCACAGCGCACGGTCATCGAGGAGTCCGGTCACCGCCGTTCGCGCCACCGACAGCGCGGCGGCGACATCACGTTCGGCAACCAACTCCGACGGACTATGCGAAACACCTCCGATGTTTCGCACCAAGAGCATGCCGGCCGGGATGACCGACGCGACATGCATCGCGTCGTGAGCCGACCAGCTGTCGACATCGATGAACGTCCTCCCGAGGACGGACGCGCCCGCCTGCAAGGCGCTCGTGATACGGGGGTTCATGGGTGCGGGCCGGTCACTCAAGACCTGGCTCATCTCCACCGCTACGTTCCGGAGACGGGTGACGTCCTGCACCGCGTTGGCAAGAAGGTCGGCGAAGGTCTTGGCGTCGTCGTACTGAAGTACGCGGAGGTCGACGATCAAGGCGACCTCGCCAGCGATCACATTGGCGACGTTCGGCTGCACGTCGATGGCTCCTACGGTCGCCCGCACCTCCCGCCCTTCGGCTCGCGTGGCGATGCGGTTGACGGCAGTGATGACGTCCGCAGCAGCGACCAGGGCATCGCTTCGGTCTCGCATGGACGCGCTGCCAGCATGCGCCTGCGTACCACGGATGACGACGCGCCAACGCGTCGGGGCAGCAATCGCCTTCACAGGCGCCATCGCAGCGCCCGCGTCGAGCAAGTCCGTGGCCTGGTCCACATGGATCTCCAGATACCCCGAGTAGGAGGAGAGATCCACGCTCGGCTGCTGGCGCAAGTTCGTCCACAGCCCCGCGCGCAAGCTGCCGAAGGTCACCCCATGACGATCGACGAGGCCGAACGCCTGCTCGAGCGAGCGGTGGCCGACCGCCACCGAGCTACCAATCGTCCCCGCCCCAAAGCGAGATGATTCCTCCGCGACGAAGTCCACCACCGCCACGTCCTGCGGCGCACGCGCCCCTTGGTTGCGGTCCCTGGCGATTTCCAGGGCCAGCAGTACACCCAAAGCCCCGTCATAGCGGCCGCCACGGGGTACGGAATCGAAATGGCTTCCCATGAGAAAGCGAGCACGCACACCCGAGGAAGGCGCGAGCCAGAAATTTCCCACCGCATCGACCGACGCTTCAAGGCCTGCCTCTCGGGCCCATTCCACGAGTCGCTCGCGAGCGCGGATGTGCTCCGGTGTGAACACGACGCGACCCACGCCATGTTCAACCGGGTCGCGCTCGCAAAGGACGTCAAGGCGCTCCATGATCCGCTCTGCAGCATGGACATCTCGGGAGCCCTCAGGCATGGCCGGTCGTTGCCCTTCGCTCGGGGTGAGCTCGGCCAATGGCCTGCCGCACGCTGACCAGGCCCGCCGCCCGAAGCGCCTCCTTCAGCTCGGCTTGGATCCGCCGCAGCGCCAGAGGCTCCCGGAAGCTCGCTGTTCCCACCTGCACCGCACTTGCTCCCGCCAGCAGGTACTGAAGTGCATCGGTACCGTGGTACACGCCCCCACTGGCCACGATCGGGAGTCGACTTGCGCCGGAAGCAACCCACACTTGATGCAGGATGATCGGCAAGAGACCCGGTCCGGTCACTCCACCCTTCGTATTCCCGAGAACGGGCTCCATCAGGCTGGGATGGATGGCCATACCGGTGAAGGTGTTCGCCACACACACGGCATCGCTGCCCGCATCCTCGGCGACCCGCACGAAGGGAGCAATGTCAGGCACGCTCGGTGACAACTTGGCGATGAGCGGCTTGGATGTCGCTCGGCGGCACGCGCCAACGATCTCCCCCATCTGAGCCTCATCGGTGGCGAAGATGCTGTCGGTCTCGATGTTGGGACAGGAAAGGTTCAGCTCGATGGCGTCGACTCGGGGCTCGTCGTCTAGCTTGGCACAGAGCTCGGCGAACTCGAGCGCCGAGAAGCCCGCAATGCTCGTGAACACGCGCGTCTTCAGCCGCTCAGCCGGACGCAGGAAGGACGCACGGTAGGCCTCGAAGCCCAGGCTGGGAATGCCGATGGAGTTGAGGACCGCCCCCTCGACCTCGAAGATGCGGTGCGGAGGGTTGCCGCCACGTGATCCCAGTGTGATGCTCTTGGTCACCACCGCACCGAGTTCGTCAGGGTCGAGGGGGTGTCCGTCGCCCGGCTTCCAGTCGTAGGTGCCGGATGCGGGCATGAGCGGGTTGGCGAGCTCGATCGACGCCATGGAAACACCCATGTCGGGTTCACCTCGAGATCTTGGCCCAATAGGCATCGCTCACCTCCTCGAGATCGATGAGCGGACCATCCACGCAAGCAAGGGCGTAGCCGCGGCGAGTCGGCACTGCGCAACCCTTGCAGTGGCCGAAGCCACAGCCCATGTGGCTCTCGGCGTAGGTGTAGGCCCGCATGCCGTGGCGCCGCGCCAAGTCCAGGGTTGCCCTCGCCAGGCGGCGCGACCCGACGACGAAGGCGGCGTCGAACCGTTGCCGTTCCAGATCGCGTTCCAGATGCGCCGTCACCAGCTTCCCCGGCTCCCGATCGTCGATCTGCGTGGCCACCCGAGTCAGCTCCCAGAGCCGATGAAACGGGGTAAGGAGGAGCTCCGTGCGCGCCGAGAGATAGGCGTCCACTTCGATGCCCAGCTCGCGCGCCCTCACCGCAAGGAACGTCAACGGGGATGAACCGGCACCACGCCCCACCAATGCGATACGCCCCAGACCGCTCAGCACTTCGTCGGCATGGCGGCCGAACGGCCCATGCAACTCCAGCGCGGACCCGTGGGTCACTTCAGCAAGGGCGTGAGTACCGCGACCTTTCACGCGATAGACGATGTCAATCGTCCCCGACGTGGCATCGGCAGACTGCAGATCGAAGGGCCGAGGAAGCAGGGCGTCGGCGCGGGGAATGCGTACCACCACGAACTGCCCGGCGGCCGCAAGGCGCGCCACCTGCGGCACCGCCAGCGTCAAGCGCGACAGCGTCGCATCCACTGCCTGGTTGGCCAGAACCGTGCCCGTTTCGACCACCCATGGCCTCATGACTCGGCCTCCATCAGCTGGCCCGCGTGAAGCAGAGCCGCAACGTCCCGAGAGGCCTCGCCCGCCGCGGCCACCACGGCCGACGCGACGGCATCGCGGTCCCAGCCCGGTTGACTCAGACGGCATACGGCAGTGAGGCTCGCCACCGGCCTCCCCTGCGCGGTCAGGATCGGTGCCGACGCTGCATAGACGTCGAGTTCGAGCTCCTCCACGCACTCCCAGTACCCTTGGCTTCGCCCTCGATCGAGATCCGCCAAGACCTCGTCGACCGTGGTGAGCGTATGTTCCGTATGGGTCAGGCCGACGTGCGTCGATAGGCGCGCCACCAGGGTCGGACGGTCCATGGACCAGATGAGCGCTTTGGCGGCCGCCGACGCGTGCCATGGAAGGACCTTGCCGATCCGGACGTAGAAACTCGTTGTTTCGCGCGGAGCCCGCACCGACGCACAGATGACGGCGTCCCCATCCCGTACCGATGAGAAGGCCAGCGTACCCGTCTCGCTGCTGATGCGCTCCAAGTACGGCAATACGACGTCGGTAAACCCGACACGTTCCAGATAGGCACCTGCCAGACGCAGCACACCGTTGCCGAGCCGGTAGCCCTGGTGCACGGGCTCTTGGGCCGCAAGCCCGACCTCCACAAGCGCCTGGAGCAAGCGGTGCGTGGAGCTCGGCGCGAGTCCGACGTTGGACGCCAGCGTCCTTAGAGGAAGCCCTTCGTAGGAGGCGCCCGCCAAGGCATCCAGGAGTGCGGCTTGTCGCTCGATCGTCTGCATGTTCCCCCTAGCGGAACAATGTTCCATCCGGCTGCAACAATGATCACGAGATTACAAGATCCTGCGGCCACGAATGTCGCACAGCTTCCATTGTGCGTTCGTTGCTAGATCTTCTCGAGTGGCACGCCGCGCTGGCACAACGGACAGTCGTCGGGATCGTAGGTCAAGACCCGCAGCGACGTCAACGGCCTATAGGGGTAGGGGAAGGGCGTCTCCCCCTCGTTGCGATCGATGACGGCAGATACGCCCACACACACACCGCCCGCCGCTTCCGCGGCACGGATCGCCTTCATCACAGAGGTTCCAGTCGTGACGACATCTTCAACAGCCAGGAACCGCTCTCCGTCCCGGACGGTCATACCCGGTCGGATGAACATGCCGCTGCCCGACGCGTCTTTCTCGGCGAACAAGGCGCGCACGCCCATGAACTGGGCCGTAATGGCCGCCAGGATCACGCCCCCCATGGCCGGGCCGATCACGAAATCAATGCTGACGTCGCCCCATAGCCCGGCGATACACTCTCCCAATTGACGAGCCGAGTCGGGGAACTGCATCACGGTGGCGGACTGGAAGAAGCGGTCGGTGTGGCCACCAGCCGCCAGAAGGAAGTGGCCCGTGCGCATGGCACCGGTATCTTCGTACATCTTCAGGATCTTGTCGCGACTCAGGTCCTGACTCACCCCATTCGCTCCGGGTAGTTGGGGTCTACCGGCTCGATGGGGATGCCGTCACGGCACGCAGGACAATCTTCGGGAGTGAAGGTTCGCACAGGAGCGTGCAGCCCCGACCAAAGCCTGAGCCCCTCGAACTCAGACCCGCCCTGCGGACGGCGGTCGACCAACACCGCGAAGCCCGCCACTTCGGCACCGCGCTGGCGGCACCATTCACGAGCGTGGCGTAGCGAACGCCCGGACACCACCACATCGTCGACGACCAGCACCCGCGTCTTCGGCGGGAAGCGATAGGTCGCAAGCGTAAAGGGAAGCGCGTGCACTGCGAACTGCCAGGTCGTGCGCCGGGCCAGCTCGAAGCCAAGGGGAAGAGCCGAGATCGAAGGTGCGAAGACGAACGTTGCGTCCACTCCCTCGAGGACTTCGAACAGGAGGTTGGCCGCCCGCGACGCGAGCGCAGGGTACTGAAACAGCCGCTCGCAATGCACGTAGCTCAGTATGTGTTGACCCTGGGCGGCCTCGAAGTGGCCTTCCCGGTACGCTCCGGTTTCGCCCAGCAGATCCCTCAGCTCGGATTCCCTGACACCCATCGTCCGATGCTATCACGAGCCCGTTCCGAGGCACAGAGTCCCGTCCTGGAGGCGACTGCGCTGCCCACGGCCGCCGCCCGCCGGCAACGAGGACGACCCCGACGAGCTCACATATTGGCCTACAGGTCAGGGCCAGCGCGCCTCGTGCTCCAGACCGTCCTCCGGAAGCACGCGGGCCTACCACAGACGGAGGCAGCGGCGGGACCCATGCGTCGAGTATCAAGCCGACCCACTACAATCTCCACATGCCCGACTCCCTTCGCGACACCGACACCCTTTTCCTCAAGATCGTGCGGGGCGAGCTTCCCGCCGACATCGTGTACCAGGACGATCGGGTCACGGCCTTCCGCGACGTCCGTCCGCAGGCGCCGGTGCACATCCTGATCGTGCCCAACGAGCGCATTCCCACGGCCGCCGACGTCACCGACGAGCACGAGGCGGTGCTCGGACACATGTTCGTGGTGGCGGCGCAGGTGGCCGAGCAGGAAGAGTTGCACAAGGGGTACCGGCTGATGGTGAACTGCAAGGAGCACGGCCATCAGGAGGTCTACCACCTGCACCTCCACCTGCTCGGCGGCCGGCCGCTCGGCCCCATGCTCTGTCGCTGACCGGGCGACCGACGACACGCGGAGGCCCTGCCGGTGCATGCTAGCTTCGAGACATGCACGGCATCACCCTCGTGGGTCACGCGCTCCTCCTCGACCGGGTGGCGTTCGTCGTGCTCGACCAGGGCATCGTCGGGCTGCGCCTATCGCTGGCCGTGGTGTTCCTGGCGGGCGTGTCGGCCGCGGTCGGCCAGAGCGTGGTGCTGTTCGCCAACCGCGTCGCGCCGCGGCGCTTCGTGCTCAGCCTGCTGCTCTCCGGCATCGTGTTCACGCTGGTGTACCTGTTCTGGTCGACCTCGTTGTGGCTCATCGCGGTCTACGTCTTCGGGCACCCGCGCGCCTACCTGAGCGCGCTGCGCACCGTCGGCCTGGCCTACAGCCCGCAGCTCTTCGGCTTCCTGGTGATGACGCCCTACTTCGGCGCCTTCCTGGCCGCTCTCCTGTCGGTATGGAACCTCCTGGCGATCGTGGTGGCCACCCGAACGGTGTTCCATCTCACCACACTCCAGGCGGTGGCGAGCGCCGCGCTCGGCTGGATGCTGCTGCAACTGCTGCAACGAACGATCGGCCGGCCGGTACTCTCCCTCGGCCGTCGCCTGCGCATCGCGGTGGCGGGTCGCCGCCTGGTGCCCCTGACCGAGGCCCTGGACGACGAACGGAGTCCGTAGCGTGCATCTCGTCGACCCCTGGCTGCTCGCCGGCCTCGCCGTGCTGGCGATGCTGCTCGCGGGCGCCCTGTCACCGCTCGAGGCGCTCGGGTGGTGGGCGGGCTGGTTCGGTCGCCAGCCCGAGGAGCACCCGGTCCCGGCAACACCGACGACATCGATGCCCCCCCGCCACTTCGTCGTGTTCCTATCGGGCATCCACAGCGTGACCGAGCGCGCCTTCGCCAGGCGTGAGGTGGTGCTTCTCGAGCGCCTCCAGGAGCGGCTCCCCGACGCCCGCATCCTGGAGGTCTTCCCCTACTCGGTCACGAACCGAGCGCTGACCGGGCAGCGCGCGTTCGCGCGATTCTGGCGCTGGGCGCTTCGCATGAAGCTCAGTCGGCGCGCCCTGGCCAACGTCGCCGGCATGGTGATCAACCTACGCAACTTGTGGCAGGTGGCCGTGTCGGCCGACCGGCGCTACGGGCCCATCTACAACCACGGCAGCGCGGAGCTCATCACCGAGGCGCTGCTGGGTGCCGGCTACGTGCCCGCCAGCGGCACGCAGGTCACGCTGATCGGCTACAGCGGCGGCGGCCAGATCGCGCTCGGCGCCGCCGGCCATCTCGACGACATCCTGGGGGAGCCCGTCGACGTCATCGCGCTGGGGGGCGTGATGGCCTCGGACCCCGCCGCGCTGCAGGTCCACCACCTCTACTACCTCTACGGCGCACGCGACAACGTCCAGCGCGTGGGAACGGCGTTCTTCGCAGGGCGCTGGCCGCTGCTGCGCTACTCGCCCTGGAACCAGGCCAGGGCGAAGGGCCTGATCACGCGGGTCTTCCTCGGCCCGATGAAGCACATGGGACGCGACGGCTACCTCTCCACCACCGCGTCCCTCACCGATGGGCGCAGCTACCTGGACGCCACCGTCGACGCCATCACATCGCTCGTGCACGAGAGCCGGGAGCGAGAGGACCGCGCGATCGCCTGACCCGCGGTCGGCGCGAACGATCGAGGCCTGCTAGCGGTACTCGCCCCACTCGCGTCGCAGCACCCCCGCAACCTCGCCCAGCGTGGCCCGCGACCGGAAGGCTTCGAGCACGGCCGGGAACAGGTTGGAGCACGAGCGTGCCACACGCTCCAGCTCTTGGAGCGCGCCCGCCGCCGCGCCACCGTCGCGTTGCTCGCGGAACGCGCGCACCTCCGCCGCCCGCCTCTGCTGCAGCTCCGGATCGATGCGCTGCACCGGCACGCTCTCTCCGTCGCCTTCGCCCTCGAAGCGGTTCACCCCGACCACCACGCGGTCTCCGGACTCGACCTCACGCTGGTAACGATAGGCCGACTCCTCGATCTCGTGCTGAACGTAGCCCGCTCCGATCGCTTCGACGGCACCGCCGAGGTCCTCGATCCGCTGCAGCAGCGTCGCGGCCTCGGCCTCCAGCGCATCGGTGAGGTGCTCGACGTAGTAGCTCCCCCCCAGCGGGTCGACGGCCTCCGGCACGCCCGTCTCGAAGGCGAGAAGCTGCTGCGTGCGAAGCGCCAGCCGCGCCGACTCCGGCGTCGGCAACCCCAACGCCTCGTCGAGGGCGTTGGTGTGCAGGCTCTGCGTGCCGCCCAGCACGGCGGCCAGCGCCTGGTAGGCCGTTCGCACCACGTTGTTGTCCGGCTGCTGCGCGGTGAGGGTGCTCCCGCCCGTCTGGGTGTGGAAGCGAAGCATCGAAGCCTTCGGCTCGGTCGCGCCGAACTCGTCGCGCATGATCCGCGCCCACATCCTTCTGGCAGCGCGGAACTTGGCGACCTCCTCGAACAGGCGGCTATGGCACGCGAAGAAGAACGACAACCGGGGAGCGAAGGCGTCGACGTCGAGGCCAGCGGCCACCGCGGCCCGCACGTAGGCCTTGGCGTTGGCGAGGGTGAACGCGATCTCCTGGGCGGCGGTCGCTCCCGCCTCCCGGATGTGGTAGCCGGAGATGGAGATGGTGTTGAAGTTGGGCAGATGCTCCGCGCAGTACGCGAACAGGTCGGTCACCAGCCGCATGCTCGGTTCCGCAGGGTAGATGTACGTGCCCCGGGCCACGTACTCCTTGAGGATGTCGTTCTGCACCGTACCGCCCAGCCGTTCGGGGGCGACGCCCTGCTCCTCGCCCACCAGCTGGTAGAGCGCCAGCAGCATCATCGCCGGGGCGTTGATGGTCATGGACGTGGTGACGGAGTCGAGCGGGATCCGGTCGAACAGCGTACGCATGTCGTCCACGGTGGCGATCGAGACGCCTACGCGCCCCACCTCGCCCACGGCCAGAGGATCGTCCGGGTCGAGGCCGAGCTGGGTCGGCAGGTCGAACGCCACCGACAACCCCGCCACCCCCTGCGCCAACAGGTATCGGTAGCGCTCGTTGGACGCCTCGGCGGTTCCGAAGCCGGCGTACTGCCGCATCGTCCAGAGGCGCCCCTCGCTATACATCTGCGGGTAGATGCCGCGCGTGAAGGGGTACGCGCCGGGTCGCCCCAGCCGCTCCGGGAGTCCGTCGGGAGGGCCGTCGTAGATGGGCTTCATGCCGCGATGATACCGGAGGCGGCCGCTGCGGTCGGGGGACCGCGCTGCCGCGGAGCACCCGGGAGGCGGCGGTAGACTGGCGCCATGAGGCTCTTCAGCGCAGCCCAGATGCGCTCGGCCGACGCCGCCGCGGCCGCGGCCGGCATGCCGACGCAGCTCCTGATGGAGGCTGCCGGCCGCGCCGTGGCCGACGCCGTGAAGGAGCGCTTGCCGGAGGCGCGCACGATCCTGGTGCTCTGCGGCAAGGGCAACAACGGCGGCGACGGGTACGTTGCCGCCCGGTTCCTGCGCGCGGCCGGCGCCGGGGTCGACGTGCTCGAGATGGGCTCGGAACCCTCGGGGAGCGACGCCGCGGCGGCCCGCCGAGCGCTGCTCGCGCACGGCGTGGTACCGGCGGACCTGCGTGAAGATACGCTGCGAGACGCCCTGGGCCGGTGCGACCTCGTCGTCGACGCGCTGCTCGGCAGCGGTCTCGACCGGCCTCTACACGGAGCGCTTCAGGCCGTCGTCGAGCAGGTCGGCGCTTCGTCCCTGCCGGTCGTGGCTATCGACGTACCGACCGGCGTCTCTGCCGACGCGCCCTCGCCGCCGGGCCCCCACCTGCGGGCCGACCTCACGGTCCAGCTCGCGGGCGCGAAGCGGGCCAGCGCCTTCTATCCGGCTCGAAGCGCCTTCGGGGAGGCGCCGGTGGTCGACATCGGCATCCCCGCCAGGCTCCTCGAGCAGGCCTCCCCCGTCCTGCTCCTCGACGCCGCCACCGCAGCCGGCTGGCTGCCGCGGCGTCCCGCGGACGCGCACAAGTACAGCGCCGGCACGGTGCTGGTGGTGGCGGGCTCGGAGCGCTACCTCGGGGCGGCCGAGCTCGCCT
>CAZIBD010000069.1:0-16334 GCA_964536935.1 uncultured bacterium
ACGTCAACCCCACCATGGAGATGGTGGACGTGGCGGTCGTCATCGGCGCCAACGACGTCGTGAACCCGGCTGCGCGCGAGGACGAGACGAGCCCGCTGTACGGGATGCCGATCATCAACGTCGACCAGGCCCGCACCACGTTCGTGTTGAAGCGCTCGATGAACCCGGGCTTCTCGGGCGTCGACAACCCGCTGTTCTTCAAGCCCAACACCCGCATGCTCTTCGGCGACGCCAAGACCAGCATCAGCACGCTGGCATCCGAGTTCAAGGAGGCGGCCGCCGCCGCTTGAGGCGCACGTCCTTCGCTCTCCACGCGCGCCGCGCCCGGACACGGGTGCGGCGCGCGTCGTAGAGCGGTACCGCAGGCCGGGCGACACGGCGCCCAGGTCAGGCAAGGGACAATGCTCGGCGAAAGGAGCACGGCATGTCTGACGTAATTCCCGCCGTCCGCGCCACGTTCGACCTCGGCGGCGACGTCACGGTCCACCGCCTCGGGTTTGGTGCCATGCGCATCACCGGGCGCGGCATCTGGGAGGACCCCGACGACCCCTCCGAAGCGCGCCGCGTGCTCGAACGCCTGCCCGAGCTCGGTGTCGACTTCATCGACACGGCCGACTCCTACGGGCCATTCGTGAGCGAGGACCTGCTGCGTGAGACCCTGCACCCCTATCCCGGCCTGGTCGTCGCGACCAAGGGTGGACTCACCCGGCACGGTCCGGACATCTGGAAGCCGGTGGGCCGTCCCGAGTACCTGCGGCAGTGCGTGCTGATGAGCCTGCGGCGCCTGGGCGTCGAGCGCATCGACCTGTGGCAGCTGCACCGCATCGATCCGAAGGTTCCCCGCGACGAGCAGTTCGGCGTCATGAAGCAGATGCAGGACGAGGGGCTGATTCGTCACCTGGGGTTGAGCGAGGTCGGTGTGGAGGACATCGAGGCGGCCCGGAAGGTCTTCGCGGTGGCAACGGTCCAGAACCTCTACAACCTCGTTCAGCGGCAGAGCGAGGACGTGCTCGAGTACTGCGAGGCCAACGACATCGGCTTCATCCCCTGGTTTCCCCTGGCCGCCGGCGAGCTGGCGCGCCCGGGCGGGGTGCTCGACCGGGTGGCGGAACGCAGCGGGGCCACGCACGCGCAGGTGGCGCTCGCCTGGCTGCTGCGGCGTAGCCCGGTGATGCTCCCGATCCCCGGGACCGGGCGTCTGGCGCACCTCGAGGACAACCTCGGGGCCGCCTCGCTGGCGCTTGCCGATGAGGACGTCCGTGCTCTCGACCGGGAGGGGCTGGAGGTGTGGCAGGCCGGCCGGTAGAGCGGGCTTACCGGCACGTCGTGGGCGGGGGCGGCCGAGCGGCGCCGGTGCATCGCCCGGGCAAGGACGCTGAGAAAACTTGACATAGGCACACTCAAGTTTCTATCATCAGCACCATGGATGCCGAACGGTTCACCGAGACGGCGCTGCAGGGGATCGCCAGCGCCCAGCAGATCGCCAAGACGCGACAGCACCAGCAGGTGAGCGCCGCCCACCTGGCGGCCGCCCTGCTCGCCGATCCGGAGGGACCGTCGGCCCGTCTGGTCGAGCGCGCCGGCGGCGACGCGGCGCAGATCAGGGCGGCGATCGACGCCGCCCTCGAGCGCCTCCCGAAGGTCTCCGGCGCCGACGGCCAGTACATGGCCCAGGAGATGGGGGCGGTGTTCGACACGGCGGAGTCCGTTGCTCGCGACTGGGGCGACCGCTTCGTAGCCGCCGACGCGCTGCTCGTGGCGCTGCGGGAGAAGGGCGGGCCGAGCGTGCGCGCGCTGCCCGATGCCCAGGCGCTGCGCGACGCGGCCCGCGAGATCCGCGGTAGCCGCACCGTCGAGAGCCGCACGGCCGAATCGAGCTTCGAGGCGCTCGAACGCTACGGCATCGACCTGACGGAGCGCGCGCGCGACGGCAAGCTGGATCCCGTCATCGGTCGCGACGAGGAGATCCGGCGGGCGGTGCAGATCCTGCTTCGCCGGACCAAGAACAACCCGGTGCTCATCGGGGAGCCCGGCGTCGGCAAGACGGCGATCGCCGAAGGGCTGGCGCAGCGCATCGTCCACAAGGACGTGCCCGAGGGGCTCCAGGGCAAGAGGATCATCCAGCTCGACATGGGCAGCCTCCTGGCCGGCGCCAAGTACCGCGGCGAGTTCGAGGAGCGGCTCAAGGCCGTCATCCAGGAGACCGTCCAGTCCAAGGGCGAGATCCTGCTGTTCATCGACGAGCTGCACACCATCGTCGGGGCGGGCAAGGCCGAGGGCGCCGTCGACGCGGGCAACATGCTCAAGCCGCCGCTAGCCCGGGGCGAGCTCCGCATGATCGGCGCCACGACGCTCAACGAGTACCGCAACATCGAGAAGGACGCCGCGCTCGAGCGTCGCTTCCAACCGATCCTG
This sequence comes from uncultured bacterium, assembly GCA_964536935.1. Lineage (GTDB taxonomy): Bacteria > Deinococcota > Deinococci > Deinococcales > Trueperaceae > JASBRS01. The sequence goes on from CAZIBD010000069.1 coordinate 2,416, forward strand.
GTCGACGAACCCAGCCTGGAGGAGACGATCAGCATCCTGCGCGGGCTGAAGGAGAAGTACGAGGTCCACCACGGAGTCCGCATCTCCGACCCCGCCATCATCGCTGCGGCGACCATGGCGCACCGCTACATCGCCGACCGGCGTCTGCCCGACTCGGCCATCGACCTCGTCGACGAGGCCGCGAGCCGCATCCGCGTCCAGCTCGACAGCCTTCCCGAGGAGATCGACGACCTGCGCCGCCGCAGGCTCCAGCTCGAGATCGAGCAGGAGGCGCTGAGGCGCGAGGACGACGCCGACTCCGCACAACGGCTGGCACGCATCGAGGAGGAGCTGCACGCCGTGGAGGACCGGATCGAGCGCGCCCAGTCGGACTGGGAGGCCGAGCGGTCCGTGCTGGAGGAGCTCAGGGCCAGCCAGGAGCAGCTCGATTCGGTGCGCACCGAGATCGACCGGGCCGAACGCGAGTACGACCTCGAGCGCGCGGCCCAGCTGCGCTACGGGCAGCTCCCCAAGCTCGAGCAGAGCCTGGGGCAGCTGTCCGGGCGCCTGGAAGACGCCCGCTACGTGCGTCTCGAGGTGGGGGAGAACGAGGTCGCCGAGGTGGTCAGCCGGTCGACCGGCATCCCCGTCGCGCGGCTCATGGAGGGGGAGCGGGAGAAGCTGCTCGAGCTCGAGGGCGCCCTGCACGAGCGCGTGGTGGGTCAGGACGAGGCGATCGTGGCCGTGGCCGACGCCATCCGGCGTTCGCGGGCCGGCCTGTCCGACCCGCGGCGGCCGATCGGCTCGTTCATCTTCCTCGGCCCGACCGGCGTGGGCAAGACGGAGACCGCCAAGGCGCTCGCGCAGCAGCTCTTCGACACCGAGGACAACATGATCCGGCTCGACATGAGCGAGTACATGGAGAAGCACACGGTGGCCAAGCTGATCGGAGCGCCTCCTGGCTACGTCGGTTACGACGAGGGGGGCCAGCTCACCGAGGCGGTGCGCCGGCACCCGTACAGCGTGATCCTCTTCGACGAGATCGAGAAGGCCCACCCCGACGTGTTCAACGCGCTGCTGCAGATGCTCGACGACGGACGCCTCACCGACTCCCACGGTCGGACCGTCGACTTCCGGAACACAGTGGTCGTCATGACCAGCAACATCGGCAGTCCGCAGATCCTCGAGGCGAGCCGGAGCGGCGCAGGCTACGACGAGCTCAAGAACACCGTCTTCGGACTGCTCCAGGAGAGCTTCCGGCCGGAGTTCCTCAACCGCGTCGACGACATCATCGTGTTCCACGCACTGACTCGCGAGCAGGTCGAACAGGTCGCCGCCATCCAGCTCGAGCAGGTCCGGGCGCGCCTGGCCGATCGTCACATCGAGCTCGAGCTCTCCGACGCGGCGATGGACGAGCTGGCGCGCCTGGGCTTCGACCCGGTGTTCGGTGCCCGGCCGCTCAAGCGCGCCGTGCGACAGCACATCGAGACTCCGCTGTCGCGGCTGATCATCGCAGGTGAGGTGCGAGACGGCGACCGGGTCAGGGTCGAGCCGGGAGCCGAAGGCTTCCGCTTCGAGACGGCGGAGCCTGCCGCTGCGAACTGAGATCTGGAGCGCGGGGTGCGTGCCTTGCCCCACCCCGTGCCCGCGCGGCCGTGCGGTACCCTGACGGGAGCCGCACGGCCGCGCGAGCGTCTCGGCCTCCCGAGTGAAGCGGGCGGCGTCAGCCCGTGCGGCGGTCGCGAGCGCCTGGAGAGGCCATGTGCGGGATCGTTGGAAGCTGGGATGCGGGGGCGCGCGGGCAGGCCCTGCGCGAGGTGCGGCGCCGTATGGTCCACCTTCGCCACCGCGGGCCCGACGGTGAGGGCGTCCGGGCGGGCCAGCGGGGGGTGCTGGGGCACACCCGCTTGGCGATCATGGATCCCGCCCACGGTGCGCAGCCGCACGTGGCGGAAGGGGGCGATTGCGCGCTGGTTGCCAACGGCGAGGTCTACAACCACCACGCGTTGCGCGCGAGCCTGCAGGGTCACCGCTTCGAGAGCCACTCCGATACCGAAGTCGCCCTCCACCTTCTCGAGGACGAAGCTGTCGAAGGGGTGCCGCGGCTGGACGGCATGTTCGCTCTGGCGCTCGACCGGGGCGATGAGCTCCTGCTGGCACGCGATCCGCTCGGTATCAAGCCTCTCTACCTCGCCGAGAGCGGGCGGGGCGTGCGCTTCGCCTCCGAGATGAAGGCGCTGCAGGATGTAGGCGCGACCGTTCGCGAGCTGCCGCCGGGCAGCATCTGGAGCAGCCGTGACGGCTTGCGCCGCTTCTACCGGGTGCCACGCGCGCGCTCGGAGCTCACCGATCCGGAAAGCGCGGCGCGCGCCGTTCGCGCCACACTCGAGCGCGCGGTGGAAAAGCGACTCATGAGCGACGTCCCGCTGGGCGCGTTCCTCTCCGGTGGGCTCGACTCCAGCGCCATCGCCGCCCTGGCAGTGAGGGCGACGGGCGAGCTGCACACCTTCTCGGTGGGCGTGGAAGGTTCGGACGATCTCGAGGCCGCGCGCGCCGTGGCCCGCCACCTCGGCACGCGCCACCACGAGTGGGTGTTCCGCGAGGCCGACGTCGAGGCGGATCTGGAGCGGCTGGTGTACGCGCTGGAGTCCTTCGACCGCGATCTCATCCGCAGCGCGATGCCCACCCACTTCACCGCCCGGCTCGCGGCGGAGCACGTCAAGGTCGTCCTCACGGGCGAGGGGGCCGACGAGCTGTTCGGCGGCTACCGCTACGTCCGATCGATGGCGGGGGAGAAGCTCGCCAACGAGCTCAGGCGCAGCCTCGAGGGCATGCACAACCTCAACCTGCAGCGGGTCGACCGGCTCACGATGGCGCACGGCCTCGAGGCACGCGTCCCCTTCCTGGACCGGGAGATGATCGCGCTGGCGCAGCGCGTGGCTCCCGATCTCAAGGTCGCGCGCCGGGGGAGCCGGCGCATCGAGAAGTGGGTCCTCCGCAAGGCGGTCGAAGACCTGCTGCCCGCCGACATCGTCTGGCGGGACAAGGCGCAGTTCGACGAGGGCTCCGGCGCCGCGGACCTCCTGGCTGGTCGCGCCGGACAGGGTGGCCCGTTGCCGCCTCGGCTCGGCGTCCAGCCGCGCTCTCCCGAGGAGGCGCGCTACCTCGACGTGTTCGCGTCGGTGTTCGAGGCTCCCGAGGCGATGATCCCCAACGTGGGGCGCTGGCTCCCGCCAGAAGGCCGGTCCGCGGCCACGTGGGGTTGAGTGGGGACCCGGTTTTCGGTGCCGCACGGACCCGCACGCGGGCGCTGGGTATCATCGACACCATGACCGACCTGCTTCTGATCGTTCCCCATCCGGACGACGAGGTGTTCGGCTGCGGCGCGCTGTTCGCTCGGATGGCCGCCCACGGGCGGAGGGTGGCGACACTGACGTTGACGCGCGGTCGGGCCGGGCGGTCGCTGGACCTCTGCAGCCGCGAGGAGCTCGCAGACGTGCGGGAAGCCGAGCTGCGCGCCTCGCTGGCCGCGCTCGGCGTCGAGGACGTCCATGTGTTCGACTACCCGGACTTCGTACCCGATGACAAGCGCGGCATCCCCCCGCACCCGGGGTTGCAGGCGCTGCCTGCGGCGGAGCTGGTTCCTCGCATGGCAGAGGTGATCGACCGGACGCGGCCGCGCGCCGTGCTCACCTTCCCGCCCAACGGCAGCAACGGCCATCCCGACCACGTCACCGCCCACGAGCTTGCCTGGAAGGCCATCGGGGCGGCCTCCGTCGAGGTCGAGCGCGTGTACTACTTCTCCAACGATCACCCCTACGACGGCCCGGATCGGCCGGGCTTCCTCGCGGCCGACGTCATCCGCGCCGGCCACCTGCCGCCGACGCATGTGGTCGAGGCGGGCGCGTTCCTGGAACCGAAGCTGCGTGCCATGGCGCAGCACCGAACGCAGGCGCTGTCCGTACTGAACTTCATGGCGCACTTCGCGCGGCGACTGTCGGTGGAGTCCTTCCACCGGGCGCGCCCAGCGCCGGTGGCCGGCGAGGGGCCCGTCACGGTGCCCTGGCTGTAGCGCGGGCAAGTGTAGGACGTTTGGCATCGCGGCTCATGAGGACGCGTGGTAGCGTGACAGAGTGATGTTCCGGCGGTCGCGCACGCTCGACTTGGAGCCGGCGCAACGGGCTCTTGCGGAAGGGCAGTACGATGTGGCCTTCGCCCTTCTGGAGGACGCCGTACGGCGGCCCACCGGGCGCGCCATGCAGGGGCTGGTGTGGCTCCACCTCGCTGCGGTCTATGCCCTGTACGCCGACGACGGCGTCGACAACGGGATGCCCGCCCTCAAGCAGGCGGTCGCGGCCGATCCCGGTCTGGCGGAGCACCCGCTCTACCGGGCCCTCTACTGGGAGTTCGCCGCCTACCGCGGCGGCTCGGTCGGCGACGTCAAGCGCGGGGTTCGCCAGGTACCCTCCGGTACCGATGCCATCGCCGGCTACCATGCTGCGAGCGCCCTTCTGGCCGCGGGGGCTCCGAAGAGCGCGGCCAAGCGCCTGACCCAGCTCGATGACGAGGTCTTGCCCGCCTACCTGGTGTGGCGGCGTTCGTCGTTGCTGGGTCAATGCCGCGAGGCCCTGGGCGACTGGAGCGGGGCTGCGCAGGCGTTTGCCCGAGCCGTCGAGCTGGCGCCGGAGGCGGAGTGCGAGCCCGAGCGCCTCAGCCTGGCCGGGGCGTTGCTCGAGCTCGGCGAGGCCGACGAGGCGCTGCGTGAGCTCGCGCGGGTCGACGAGAGCGCGTTGCGCTCGGACGAGCGTGTGATGCTGCGGTACCTTTCCGGGCGGGCCCAGCTCGAGCACGGCAACCCCAACCTGGCGCTGGGGTTGCTGCGGGAGGCGGCCGCGCTGGCCGCAGGCGACCCGGGGACGGACGGGGGCGCGGCGCCGGGGACGGACCCGATCCAGACCTTCCAGACCGCCCTGGCCCTGGCCCAGACCTACGTGGCGTTGAACCGTTTCGACGACGCCAGCCGCTGGTTCGCGCAGGCGCTCGGAGCGGCCCCGGCCGAGGACCGACCGTACGTCCAGCACGAGGCGGCGTACGCGCTGATCGAGAGCGAGCAGCTTGCGGCCGCCGAGGAGATGCTGGCCGAGGTGGTGAGCGACCCGACCTACCCCCACCGGGCCGACGCGCTGGCCGACCTCGCCGACACGCGCCTGAAGATGGGCGAGTTCGATGCCGCCGAGGTCCTTGCGCAGCAGGCGCTCGACATGGGGGCCACGGCGGCGGCCTGCCTGTGTCTCGGCAACGTGGCCTACGAGTACTTCCGGCTCGACGATGCCATCCGATGGTTCGAGCAGGCCGTCAGCGCCAGCCAGCCCGGCGATCCAGTCTGGGTCGGCGCGCAGCAACTGCTCGCCGATGCCTGCGCGTGGCGCGGCGACCGCATGGCCGAGCGGGTCCTGACGCATGCACGCCTGGCCTTGGAGCACACCGATCCCAGCAGCGAGTGGTACCTGCCGCTGCGCCGTCACGTCGCGGCCGCGCAGCGGGCGCTGGGCGGCAACGACCGGCTCCTCAACTGAGACGACGGGCGACGGTCCCGCGTGGAAGGGCTCTTGCTCGCCGAGGCGGTTCGCCCGCTCGAAGGGGCGCTTCCACTAAGCCGCGGGGGCTGGCGCTTCCCCGACGCACGGACCGCTGTGCTGCCGCTGCAGTCGGGCGAGGGAGGGCGCGCCCAGGCGCTGTGGATCTTCAGCCGCCCGCCGACGCCGAGGCTGGGCCTGCGCGACGAGGTGCCCGCCGGCGGTAGCCCGCACACGCCGTTCCAGGAGCAACTGGTCGCACGTGCCGCGGGGCCGGTCACGGCCGTGCGGCAGCAGGCGCTCGACCGGGTGGTGGAGCTGAGCTTCGGCGAGAGCGAGGGCTTCGTGCCGCAGCCGCCGGTCACGCTGGTGGCGGAACTCACCGGGCGCAACGCGAACCTCGTGCTCCTCGACGTCGGACGCGTCATCCTGGGGGTCGAGCGCGTGGTGCTGGCCGAGCGCAACCGTTACCGGGAGCTGCGTCCGGGCCTCGCCTACCGACCTCCGCCCCCCTACCGGAAGCTCGACCCGCGAACGGCCTCGATGGAGGCTCTGGCGGAAGCCTTGTCGGGCGCGCGCCTGCGCGACGTCCGCAGCCGTGTCGACGGCATCGGCCCGCAGCTCGCGAAGGCGCTGGCGGCAGGCACCGGCCTGGAGGCAGGGGCGCGGTTGGAGGGGGAGACGCTTCGACGGGTCGTCGGTGCCGTGCAAGAGCTCGCGGCTCGGCCCTCGGCCTGGCTGGAACGTGCCGGAGGCTTCGCCGGCCTCGCCGAGGAGCGGCAACGTGACCGCAGGGAGCGAGCCACCGCCGTCGTGCGAGAGGTGCTCCGGCGCCGCCTCGAGCTGGCGGAGCGCAGGTTGGAGGACGCCTCGCGGGCGCAGCGGCGTGCGGTGGAGGCCGTTTCGCTGCGCGAGGAGGCCGACCTGCTCATGGCGTACCCCAGCACCGTGTCCCAGGGCGCTCGCCGCGTGTCGTTGACCGCCTTCGACGGCTCCGAGCGCACGCTCGATCTCGACCCGAGCCTGGACGTCTTCGGCAACGCGCGCAAGCGCTACGACCGGGCGCGGCGCCTCGAGGAGCGCGCCGAACGGGCCGCGCGCGAGCGCCCCCAGCTCGAGCGCGAGCGGTTCGAGGCGGAGCGGGAGCTCGCCGGGCTGTCGGAGCTGGACGTCGAGGAGCTCGAGCGCAGGGCTAAGGCTCTGAGCGAGGACCGGCGTCAGCATCGCCGGCGCGGACCCGGCGTCCGCTTCCGGGACCCCCACGGTTTCGAGGTGGTCGTTGGCCGCAACGCGCGCGAGAACGAGGCCGTGACCTTCGCCGTGGGTCGAAGCCGCGACCTGTGGCTGCACGTGCAGGGGCTCACGGGTGCGCACGTGATCGTCCGGGCCGAGAGCCGGGAAGTGCCGTTCGAGACGGTGCTCTTCGCTGCACGTCTGGCAGCGGGCTTCTCGCCCGCCCGCCAGTCGGACAACGTAGCCGTCGACTATACGCAACGCAAGAACGTCTGGAAGGTCAAGGGTCAGCCGCCGGGCACCGTGCACTTCAGCCACCAGAAGACCGTGTTCGTGACGCCCGCGCGCGACGCGGTCGCGGCGGCGGGCGCATCCCGGCGTGGAGCGGGCGGCGGGGGTACCGTACCCGGCCGCTGAGGACGGGGCCGTACACCACCGGGTCGTGTGCCGCGATACGGCTCGGGGAGCGGACCGGTAGACTGTCCGCCATGCCCGCGCCCGCACGACGCTCCCTGCTGGCCTCGGCCGGCGTCCCGCTCCTGCTCATCTCCGTGCACGCCACCAACGACGCGTTCGCAGCCATGCTGGCCGCACTGCTGCCCACGCTGCAGGCGCGCTTCCAGCTCAGCGAGGCCGCACTGGCGATCTTCGTGGCGACCCTGTCGTTCAGCTCCGCGATGACGCAACCGTTGTTCGGTGCGGTCGCCGATCGCGTGGGACGCCGCACCATGGCTGCGCTCGGCATCGTCACCAGCACGGCACTGCTCAGCCTCGTGGCGGTGGCGCCGAGCCCGCGCGTCCTGTTCCTGCTGCTGCTGCTCGGAGGGCTCGGCTCGGGGGCCTTCCACCCGGCCGGCACCAGCCTCATGCGGGTGCTGGGGGAGAGGTTCAAGGAGCTGGCCGTGGCGGTGTTCAGTAGCGGCGGGACCCTCGGCATGGCCTTCGGACCCGTGGTGATCCTGCTGATGGCGCGCACCGTGGGGTTGCGCTTCTCGCCTCTGCTGATGATCCCCGGCCTCGTTCTCGGCGTGCTGCTCCTGACCGTCCTCCCGCGTGGGACCGGAACGAAACAGGCGCGGCCGATCGCGTTCCTCGACCCAAAGCTGGTTCTTAGCTCGGTCGGCGTGCTCAGCCTGGCCGGCATCCTGCGGAGCGTGGCGTTCGTCAGCTTCAACAACGCCATGCCGCTGTGGCTTGCGCAGGTGCGGGGCTTCGCGCCGGACGCTCCGGTCATCTCGTGGACGCTGGCTGCCTTCGCGCTCTCGGGCGGCCTCGGAGGCATCGTCGCCGGTGCCCTGTCGCGGCGGCTTCCGCGCCGGCTGCTGATCGTAGGCAGCATGCTGATGGCGCTTCCGGCGCTGATCTCGGTGCTGGTGGTGCCTCCGGCGACCCCCCTGTACTATCTGCTGGTCGTCGTGGGCGGCGCGAGCGCCAACGCCTCCGTGCCGCTCCTGATCGTCGCCGCACAGGACCTTGCACCGGGATCGATGGGCGCGGCGACGGGCATGCTCATGGGGTTCACCTGGGGCACGGCGGGCGTGCTCTACATGCTCGAGGGGCTGCTGCAGCAGATGATGGGCCTGACGCCTGCCATGCTCATCGCCTTCCTCGGGCTGGTGCCGGCGGCGCTGCTGGTGTTCGTGGTGCTGGTGAAGGGCCGGGCCGTGGTCGTGGCCTGAAGGGCTTGCGCTCCTTCAGGCGCGCCCCACGGATCCGAACAGCTCCATGCGCTCCCGCACCAGCGTGCGCATCTCGTCGCGAGCCGGGCCCAGGATCTTGCGCGGGTCGAACTCGGCGGGCCGGTCGCGCAACACCTCTCGCACCCGCGTCGTGAACGCCAGGCGCAGGTCGGTGTCGGTGTTGACCTTGGCGATTCCCTCGGTCACGGCCTGCCGAATGTCGTCGGAGTGGATGCCGCTGGCGTCGGCGAGCGAGCCGCCTGCGCCCTGGAAGCGCTTTACCAGCGCGGCCGGCACGCCGCTGGCACCGTGCATCACCAGCGGCTGCGGGATCCGCCCGGAGATCTCGCGGATCCGTTCGTGGTCGATGTAGGGGCGGCCCTTGCCCTTGCTGGCGCCGTGCGAGGTGCCGATGGCGATGGCGAGGTAGTCGGTGCCGGTGGCGTGCACGAACCGCTCGGCCTCGTCCGGTCGCGTCAAGAACGCCTCCTCGGCGCTCACCACGACGTGCTCCTCGACGCCTCCGAGGCGACCGATCTCCGCCTCCACCGTGACGCCGACGGCATGGGCGGCCTCCACCACGCGCGTGGTCTCCGCGATGTTGTCCGCCTCGGCCTCGTGCGACTTGTCGATCATGACCGAGGTGAAGCCGGCTCGGATCGCGCGGAGGCACGACTCGTAGGAGGAGCCGTGGTCGAGGTGGAGGGCGACCGGGACCGTGGCCTGCGCTGCCAGGGTCTTGACCACATCCACCAAGGCGGCGCCGCCGTACGTCAGTCCGCCCTCCGAGAGCGCCAGCAGCACGGGGCTTCGGGCCGCTTCGGCTGCTTCCAGGATGGCCTGGGTGATCTCCATGTCGTTGGTGTTGAAGGCGCCGACGCCATAGCCTTGCTTCCGGGCGGCGGCGAGGATCTCGAGTCCGGTCACGAGTGGCATGGGCGGAGTATACCGTGGCTCCGGGTCCGACCCGTCCAGGACGGACTCGGCCGGCCCTTTCGGACCGTGCGTCCGGTCGCCGGTCAGCCGCTGTCGGGCTCGGCCGCTAGCTCCGGTCGCCCTCCGTGGCGTCCTCTTCGGGCGCGGCCCGGGACGCGTCCTCCCGCTCGCCTCCCGGCGCGTCCGCGCTCCCGCTCGGCTCGCCGCTGCTCGGCCCGCGACGGCTCGTCCCGCCCCTGCGATCCGGGGGCGGCGGTGCCGTGCGCCCGCTGACGACGCCGCCGAGCAGGGCCAGGAGCACGGCCGGGAGGATCGTGGCCACGGCGCGGTTCGACACCAGCAGCAGACCCAGCAGCAACAGCAGCGACGAGCCCCAGCGTCCGGCGAGGCGCCGGCCGCGCCTCATGGTGGGGTCGGGTCGGAACGCCAGCAGGTGGCCGAGGATGAAGGCGAGGCCGAGGACGATGAAGTAGCCCCACACGGGGATGGCCTGGAGGAAGCTCACCGCGATGCCGTCACCTCCGGGAGCGCGGCCTCGAGCGCCTCGTGGACGGCGCGGATGGCGAGCGGTACGTCCCAGGTGCGCCGATCTCTCTCCCCCACGGTGTTGCTGACGGCGCGGATCTCCGCGAAGGGGACCTTCAGCGCCAGACACACCTGCGCGGCGGCCGCGCCCTCCATCGACTCGATGGCGACATCGAAGCGGCTTTGCAGCCGCTCGGCCTCATCGAGGGAGCCGGTCACGCGCTCCGTAGTGGCGAAGCGCAGCAGGGGCGCCGCGGACGGAGCCGCCAGACGCTGGCTCAAACGGGGGTCGGTGGGCATCTCGTTGAACCGTGGGGGAGGCCCGTCCAGCAACGGGAAGCCCAGCGTCTCCATGTCCTCCCAGGCACTCGACTCACCGGCGCCCGTGTCGACGTGGATGTCGACGGAGGCGACCGCCACCATACCGTTGCTCAGGAAGCTGCCGACGAAGGCTCCACCGATGCCGAACTGCACCACCGCCTCCGGCCGCCAGCGCTCGAGGGCCAGCGCCAGGCCCGCCGCCGTATTCACCTTGCCGACGCCCAGATGCGTCAGGACGACGTCGGTGTCGCCGAGCCGTCCCTCCCAGGCCTGGCCCCAGCGTACGGGGAGGCTCGCGCCGTCGAGGCCCTGTCGTAGCGGCTGCGCCTCTTCGGCGGTGGCGCTGATGAGCAGGACGGGTGCGGTCATCGTTCCGGGGAGCGCCGGCGCCGGGCCTCAGGCGGCCTTCGCAGGCAGGTCGAGCAGCGCGCGCACGAAGGCAGCGGCATCGTAGGGCTGGAGGTCGTCGGCTTGCTCGCCGACACCGACGAACTTGATCGGCAGTCCGAGCTCGCGTGCGATGGGGAGGAGGATGCCCCCCTTCCCGGTGCCGTCCAGCTTGGTGACGATCACGCCCGTCACGCCCACCGCCTCGTGGAACTTGCGGGCCTGCTCCAGCCCGTTCTGGCCGGTCACGGCGTCGAGGACGAGCCACACCTCGCCAGGCTCTCCCGGATCGGCCTTGCCGATGACGCGCTTGACCTTGCGCAGCTCCTCCATGAGGTTGTGCTGGGTGTGCAGGCGGCCGGCGGTGTCCACGAACAGGAGGTCGACGCCGCGGGCGGCACGCGACTGCGCCGCGTCGAAGGCGACCGCCCCGGGATCGCTGCCATCGGGACCGGTCACCGTCGGCACGCCCAGCCGCTCGCCCCACACGGCGAGCTGAGCGCTGCCCGCAGCCCGAAAGGTGTCGCCGGCAGCGAACATGACCGATCGACCGTGCCCTCGGTAGTACTGGCCGAGCTTGGCGATCGTCGTGGTCTTGCCCACGCCGTTGACGCCGATCATCATGACCACCGACCCGCGTGCCTCGACCACGTTGCGCTTGACGTCGAGGTCGAACCCCACGCGGCGCAGCTTCTGGCGCAGGCGATCGGGCTCGAGCTGATCCATCAGCGCCTTCTCGAGGGCATCGCGGAACGGCGTCCCACGCTCGCGCTCCGCCCTGGCCTCCCGCACGACCTCTGCGGCGAGCCTGGCGCCGACGTCGGCGCCGATGAGCGCGAACTCGAGGTCGTCCCAGTCCATCTCCCAGTTCGCGCCGGCGTCCGCCGCGAGCACATCGCGGGTGCGCGACAACCCCTGGCGAAGACGATCGAACCAGCTCATCCCAGCGAGCCCCGTTTGGTCCCGGGCGACGGCTGCTTGGCGTTGCCCTTCTGTCGCACGTTGGCGGCGTGCTTCTCCTGTTCGGCCTCGCGCTGTGGATTGTCGTCGGGGAGCCCCTGGTTGATGGCCGCGAGAGCCTTGCCGATGCGCGCGAGCACGCGCCGCTTGCCGAGGATGGTGACGAGGTCGGTCACGCCCGGCGCGCTGGTCGTGCCCGTGAGGGCGGCCCGCAGCGGCTGCAGCACCTTGCCCATCCCCACGCTCTGCGCCTGGACGTAGTCGTGCAGAAGATCGTCGACGCCGTCGTAGTCGAAGAACTCCAGGATCGAGAACTCGCGTTCCAGATCCTCGAGGTACTTCTGGCCCGCGGCCAGCTGCTTGCGTGCCGAGGCGTCGTAGCGGACCTCCTCCGTGAAGAAGTAGCCGGCGGCATCGGCGATGTCGACGAGCGTCTCGGCCCGCGGCCGCAACACGTCGACCACGTCGAGGAGGTAGTCGTGGTCCTCCCAGGCGTAGCCGCGTTGATCCAGGAGCGGCGCCACGCGTCTTGCCACCTCGTCCAGGGAGAGCTGGTCGCGCAGGTACTTGGCGTTGTAGTAGCGCAGCTTCTTGAGATCGAACACGGGGCCGCCGAGCGAGACCCGCCTGATATCGAACGCGGCGATCATCTCGTCGACCGTGAAGAACTCGCGCCCGTCCGGCATGCTCCAGCCCATGGTGGCCAGGAAGTTCAGCAGTGCCTCCGGCAGGATGCCCTGGTCGCGGTAGGAGGCCACCGAGGTGTCGAGCTTGCGCTTGCTGACCTTGCTCTTGTCGGGGTTGCGCAGCAGTGGCATGTGGATGAACTGCGGAACGTCCCAGCCGAACGCCTGGTACAGCAGCACGTGGATGGGCGTGCTGGTGACCCACTCCTCGGCCCGGATCACGTGCGTGATGCCCATGAGGTGGTCGTCCACGACGTTGGCGAGGTGGTAGGTCGGGTAGCCGTCGCTCTTGAGCAGGACCGGATCGCGAATCTCGCCGTTGTCGATGCTCACCTCACCGCGGAGCTCGTCGCGGAAGGTGGTGGCGCCGTCGTCGGGCGTCTGGAGTCGAACCACGTGAGCCTCGCCCGCCCGCGCCCGCTCCTCCTGCTCGGCACGCGGTACGGCGCGTCCGCGGCCATCGTAGCCCAGAGGCCGGCCCAGCCGCTTCTGCTCGGTGCGCATGGTGTCGAGCTCCTCCGTGGACTCGAATGCGCGGTAGGCCTTGCCTGCGTCCAGCAGGGTCTCGACGTGGTGCCGGTAGATCTCGGTACGTTCGCTCTGTCGGTACGGGCCGTGCTCCCCAGCGATGTCGGGCCCTTCGTCGGGTCGGATGGACAACCAGCCGAACATCTCGAGGATGCGCTTCTCGGCCCCGGCGTCGTAGCGCTGGCGGTCGGTGTCCTCGATACGGAAGATGAAACGCCCTCCGTGGCTCTTCGCGAAGGCGTAGTTGAACAGGCCGATGTACGCCGTCCCGACGTGCGGGTCGCCGGTGGGGGAGGGTGCAATCCGCGTTGCAACTGTCATGGAGGCGCCTCCTCTTCGGAGCATTGTAGCCCAGGGCCGGAGCTGCCGATGTCGGTGCAAGCTCCGTCCCCGGCGGGGTTCAGGGTCGAGGCCCGGCCTCCCGGAGTGGCCGGGACGGGCTCCGCCGACGAGGGGGCGGGCCATCGTGGCCGCTATCACCGCCCACGGTCAGGCCGAGAACGCGCGGAGGCGGCCGCTGAGCAGCACCCTCGACGCGGCGCAGCCGGAGAGGAAGCACGCCGCGACCCTGGCTACGAGGAGCCCGGGCCTCCAACGAAGAGTGGAGCGTCACCCGACGGGTACGCTCCACCACGATCCCACCCGTGGGCGCGGGCCTCGCCCGCGCCGCACCGATCAGCGCTTGCTGTACTGCGGAGCCCGACGTGCCTTCTTCAGGCCGTACTTCTTGCGCTCCACGATGCGCTCGTCGCGCGTCAGGTAGCCGCCCTGCTTGAGGGTCGTGCGGAAGTTGGGGTCGACGCGGAGCAGTGCCCGCGCCACGCCCAGCTTGATCGCGTCGGCCTGGCCGCTCGGCCCGCCACCGGCCACGGTGATCACCGCGTCGTACCGACCGGCGGTGTTCGTGGCCTTCAGCGGCTCGAGCGCCTGGACGCCGACCAGGATGCCGCGGAAGTAGTCCTGGAAATCGCGCCCGTTGACGGTGATGCGCCCCTGCCCGGGGCGCAGGAACACCCGTGCGACGGCCGACTTGCGGCGTCCGGTCCCGTAGTACTGGTCCATCAGGCGACCTCCAACTCCTTCGGCTGCTGCGCCTGATGCGGGTGCGC
>CAZIBD010000070.1:0-16065 GCA_964536935.1 uncultured bacterium
GCCTCGAAGACGTACTTGTCCTGCCGGTACATGGTGAGGATGATGACCTTGGCGTCGGGTTGCTCCGCCAGCACGGCCTTGGTCGCCCCGACGCCGTCGAGCTCGGGCATCTGGATGTCCATCAGGACGACGTCCGGTCGTGTCTCCAGCGCGTAGCGCACGGCCTCCCGCCCCGTCGAAGCTTCACCGATGATGCGGAAGTCCTCCTCGGTCTCGAGGATGCTGCGGAGACCCTGGCGGAACATGGCATGGTCGTCGCACAGGAGCAGCCTTATCATGATGGTCTACTGTACCGCAGTCGGCGGCGTGATACCGTTGAATCGCAGCTGCCGGGCTCGTGCCAGGCCGGATCGGTCGCACCCGCATGGCCCTACCAGGCTCGAGTGCGGTCGGCGGCGTGATGGGAGCCCGGCAGCTGCCTGAGGTGACGAGGCAACCAATCTTCAAGGAGGGCGCATGGCGCATCCCAAGGGCGTCCTGATCGAGCGTCTGCAGAAGTCGGGCATGACGAGGCCCGAGTTCCGCAGCGAGCGTACCGGTCCGGACCACCAACCCACCTTCCTCAGCGACGTCCTGGTCGACGGGCACGTGCTCGGCACAGGTCAGGGCGGCAACAAGCGGGAGGCGGAAAGGCGCGCGGCGGAGGAGGCCCTCGCCGCGTTGGAGCGAGGGGGTCCCGTGTCGGCCGACGACGGCGAGGCCATTGACGCGTTCGAGGACGCCGCCCCGTTCGAAGGACCGTGGCCGGTCTTCGAGTCGGTGCTGGCGAGCAGCCTCCAGGTGGCCGACCGCCGCATCCCCGATCACTTGCGGGGCGACGAGGCCCGCACGGCCGTGCGCGATTTCGCGCTCTCGTTGTACAAGGACGTGCTGCAGGACCTGGGCGAGGTGGTAGAGGAGGACGTCGAGAACGACGATTGAGGCCGCCCCCGCGGCCGGCGTACGCCCTTGCGACCTCAGCCGGTCCCGTGCTCGCGGGCGAAGCGCTCGATCCGCTTGAGGTCGGCGGTTGCCTTCTCGCGCACCAGCATCTCGCGCATGCGTTCCCCGCCGGCGAACCCCCCGAGCCCCCGGCCCTCGATGAGGTCGACCATCTTGGCGGCGAAGGCACGCAGCGGCGTCGCCATCGGCAGCGCCCGGGTGGTCTCCTCGTCCGCCATGGTCAGCGCCAGCAACCCCGGATCGAGGCCGTCGACGGCATCGTTCACCGTCACCACCACGTCGCCGTGATCGGTGGTCACCAGGAAGCGGCGAACGGGCTCGGACATCGCGCCGTAGCCTAGCACGCGCCGTGGTCGTCGCCCACTCGGCGGCCCGGGTCCGGGTGCTAGCATGGATGCCCACCCTGACGCATCCCGCGCCCACCCGGCGACCGGCTTCCACCCAGCCCGCGACCCCCTTCGCCGAACCCCTCGACCTGGAGGATCCCTTGTACGTTCCGCCCAAGCACGGAGCGCCCTGGATGGGCACGAGGACGGCCCCCGCCCAGGGCACGGCATGAGCCACCGCAGCCTCGAGCGCGACCTGGGCCTCTACGCGGTCGTCACCATCAGCGTGGGCGCCATGATCGGAAGCGGCATCTTCGTCCTTCCGGGGCTGGCGTCGAAGATCACCGGCCCAGGGGTGATGTTCGCCTACCTGCTGGCGGGGCTGATCGTGTTGCCCGCGGCCCTCAGCCAGTCGGAGATGGCCACGGCCATGCCGGAGGCGGGCGGCACCTACCTCTACGTCGATCGAGCGCTCGGACCTATGCTCGGAACCATCGCCGGCATCGGGGTGTGGTTCTCGCTGGTGCTCAAGAGCGCCTTCGCGCTGGTGGGTCTGGGCGCGTACCTGCTGCTGTTCGTCGACCTACCGACCAAGCCGGTCGCGCTCGGTCTGGCCCTGCTGGTGCTGGTGGTGAACGCGCTCGGCGTGAAGCAGACGGGGCGCCTGCAGGCGGTCATCGTCACCGGCGTGCTGGGCGTGCTGCTGCTGTTCGTGCTGCGCGGCGCGGCGGTGGTGGACCCGGGACGCTACCAGCCCTTCCTGAGCCACGGCATCGGCGGGCTGCTGGCGGCCACCGGCTTCGTGTTCGTCAGCTATGCCGGCGTCACCAAGATCGCCAGCGTGGCCGAGGAGGTCCGTTCTCCCGGACGCACGATCCCCGCCGGCATCCTGCTGAGCATCGGCCTGATGATGGTGGTCTATACCGCGCTCATCTACGTCGTCGTGGGGACGAGCCCTGCCGACGCGCTGCACCACACGCTCACGCCCATGGCGCTGGCCGCCAAGGACATCCTTGGCGGGGGAGGCGAGATCATCGTCGCCATCACGGCCCTGCTCGCCTTGACGAGCATGGCGAATGCCGGTGTGCTCTCGTCCTCCCGCTACCCCTTCGCCATGAGCCGCGGCGATCTGGCCCCCTCCTTGTTCCAGCGGGTCCACCCACGCTTCGGCACGCCGGTGGCCTCCATCGCGTTCACGGGCGTGGTGCTGCTCGTCCTCATCGCCTTCGTGCCGGTGGTGGACCTGGCCAAGCTCGCCAGCGCCTTCCAGATCCTGGTGCTGTGCTTCGTCAACCTGGCGCTCATCGCCTTTCGCGAGGGGCGCGTGCCCGCCTACCGTCCCACCTTCCGCTCCCCCGGCTACCCCTGGGTGCAGCTGGGCGGCATCGCAGCGGGGCTGCTGCTGATCACCCAGATGGGCTGGCTGTCGGTGCTGGGTGCGCTGGGGATCGTCGCCGTCGGCCTCGCGTGGTTCCGCGCCTACGGCCGCCCGCGCACCGAGCGCGAAGGCGTCGCGCTGGCGGCGTTGCGGCGCAACACCGACAACGCCGCCGTCGGGCACACGCGTCGCGCGCTGCACACGCCCGGCCCGCTCCACCTGCTGGTGCCCGTGCACCCCCATCTGGCCGGCGCCCGCGAGCAGGACCTGCTGCACCTGGCCGCCATGCTGGCCGGGGAGCGCGACCGGCTGCGCGTCGTGCGCTTCGACCAGGTGCCCGAGCAGGTCGAGCTGGTCGCGGTGGCGCACCAGCCGAACAGCCAGGACCTCGCGTTCGAGGCGCGAGTGAAGACGGCGCTGGGCTCGCTCGGCACCCGCCTGTACCTGGAGACCGTGATCGGACACGACTGGAAGGATGCCATCGCCTTCCACGTGCGCGAGCACCGCATCGACCTCGTGCTCACCGACGAGATCCGCGCGCCCAACCCTCTCCGGCCGCTGAGCCGCGACGCGGGCTGGTTGATGGACCGCAGCGGAGCCGACGTCGCGGTGCTCGGACCGCGTCCGCTGAGCGCCATCGGCGAGGTGCTGGTGATGGGCACGGGCGGGCCGTTCGATGCCCTCAAGGTCGACCTGGCAAGCCGCATCGCACGCCACGAGGGAGCCCGCATCCGCTTCCTGCACGCCGTGGCGGAGAACGTGCTGCCAGCCCAGCTCGCCACCCTGCGGAGCTACCACGACCAGCTCGCCGCCCTGTGCGGCATGCCGGCCGTCAGCGACATCCGTCGCGCAGCGGACCCGCGCGCCGCCCTGGTGGAGGCCTCCCGCGGTGCGGACCTCGCCATCCTGGGGGCCACCGTCCACCGCTACGTCGGTACGCGCGGCGCCCGCGACCTCGCGCACCGCCTCGCAGCCAGCCTGGAGTGCCCCGCCGTCATCGTGCACGCCCAGCTCTCCCACCGCCGCACCCTGCTCGGCACGCTGCTCGAGCGCATCGCATACTGAGGACGAACCCCTGCCATGACCCAGCTGCTCGCCGACCACCCCGCCCTCGCCATCGCCGCCGTCATCGCGCTCGGCGCCGCGGCGCAGTGGGTGGCGTGGCGACTGCACCTGCCCGCGATCCTGCCGCTCCTGACCGCGGGCTTTCTGGTGGGCCCGGTGCTGGGCTGGATGCAGCCGTCCCGCGTGTTCGGCGATGCCCTGCTCTACCCGGCGGTGTCGCTGGCCGTCGGCCTGGTGCTGTTCGAGGGCGGACTGACGCTGCGCCTCGCCGAGCTACGTGAAACGCGCCGCGTGGTCGTCGCCCTGGTCACGGTCGGCGCCCTGGTCACCTGGCTGGTGAGCGCGGCCGCTGCCTACTGGCTGGGGGCGCTGCCGGGCTCGCTGGCACTGCTGTTCGGAGCGCTGGTGATCGTGACCGGACCGACCGTCATCGGCCCCCTTCTGCGCATCGTCCGTCCGACGGCACGCGTCGCCAACGTGCTCAAGTGGGAGGGCATCGTCATCGACGTGGTGGGGGCGATGGTGGCGGTGGTGGTGTCGGAGGCCGTGCTCCTGGGCAGCGCCCAGTCCGCGCCCGAGCACACCGTCCTGCTGCTCGGCCGCTTCCTGCTCGTGGGCGCGGCCAGCGGGGCCCTGGCCGGCACCGCGCTCGCCTGGCTCTTGAAGCGGCGCGCCATGCCCGACTACCTCATCAACGTGATCGCGCTGGCCGTCCTGTTCGCGGCGTTCACCGCCGCCAACCTGGTGGCCGACGAGTCCGGGTTGCTGGCGGCGGTGGTGATGGGCGTGGTCCTGGCCAACCTCGAGGTCCCCAACATCGGCGCGTTGCTGAGCTTCAAGCAGGACCTGAGCGTGCTGTTCGTGAGCATGCTGTTCGTGGTCCTCGCCTCCAACCTGCAGCTCGCCACGCTGGCGGCCGAGCTGACCTGGCGCGGGCTGGCGCTGCTGCTGGTGCTGGTGCTGATCACCCGCCCGGCGGGCGTGCTCCTGAGCAGCCTGCGCTCGCCGCTTACCTGGCGCGAGAAGCTGTTCCTGTCGGGGATCGCCCCTCGCGGCATCGTGGCCGCCGCCGTGTCCTCGCTGTTCGCGTCCAAGCTGACCGCGGCAGGCTTCGAGCAGGCGAGCTCGCTGCCTCCCTTGGTGTTCCTGATGATCGTGGGGACGGTGCTGCTGGCCAGCCTGTCGGCACGACCGCTCGGGGTCCGGCTGGGGGTCGCCGATCCCGACCCGCAGGGCTTCCTGATCCTGGGGGCCGATCCTGTCGCCCGCACCGTGGCGCGGGCCCTGCACGTCCAACGCGTGCCGGTGCTGCTCGCCGACACCAACTGGTCGCACGTGGCGGCCGCCCGGGTGGAGGGGCTGCAAGCCTACTACGGCAGCCTGCTCTCCGACCGCAGCGACGACGAGCTGCGCCTGTCCGGCATCGGCCGGCTGCTGGCGCTGACGTCGAACGACGAGGCCAACGCCCTCACAGCCCTCAAGTACGCGCGCGAGTTCGGCACCGCCAACGTCTTCCAGGTGGCGCCCGGGGGGAGCCCCGGCGACCGCCGGCGCCTCGGCGGCGAGCGCCGCGGGCGCTACCTGTCGGGCGACGACGTGACCTTCCAGCGCCTCCAGGCGCTGGTGCGGGGCGGTGCGACCATCAAGCGCACCGAGCTCACCGAGCGCTTCGGGCTCGACGACTACCGCCGGCGCTACGGCAGCGCCTGCCTGCCGCTCTTCGTCGAGCAGGGCAAGCGCGTCCAGGTGGTGGCTGCCGGCGACCCCGCGCCGGAGCCCGGCTCCGCCCTGCTGGCGCTGGTGCTCGAGCCCGAGGGCGAGGACGCAGGGCCCGGCGAGATCCAGGCCCGGCCCGCTGCCGGCTGACCCATGCGGCGGCCGGCGCCGCGCGCTATTCGCTGGCTTCGTCGAGGAACTGCTGCAACCGACCCACGTGGACGGTGATGGGCGCCCGCCGGCGACGCACCGCGCCGTACTCGAGCAGCCGCGCCAGGCAGTGGCTCACGGTCTCACGGGTCGCGCCGATCATCTTGGCGAGATCCTGCTGGGTGAGGTTGAGGTCGATCACGGTGCCACGGTCGCCGTTGACGCCGAAGTCGTTGGCGAGCCTGAGCAAGAGGTTCGCGAGCCGTCCCGGAGCGTCGAACGCGCCCACCTCGGCCTGCCACTGCTGCGCCTGCCACAGCCGCGTGCTCATCACCTGGATGAACTTCATGGCGATCTTGGGGTACTGCGCCAGCAGGCGCTGGAAATCCTCCTCGGGCATGACGATGAGGGTGGTGTCGACCACCGCCTCGGCCTGGTTGGGTCGGCGCTCGCTCTCGAGCAGCAGGAGCTCGCCGAAGATGTCGTACTGACCCAGCAGCCCCAGGATCATCTCCTTGCCGTTGGGGAAGTACATCGAGATCTTCACCATGCCGTCGCGGATGAAGTACAGCGCGTCGGCCGGGTCCTCCATGTGGTAGATGATCTCGCCCGCCGCGAAGCGCTTGTACGGGGTGATCCGCGAGAGCTGCTCGAGCTCGTCCGCCGAGAGGTCCTCGAACAGCTGCGTGTTCTTCAGGTGCCACACCAGGCTCGGATATTCATGCATCTACACGCAGTCTACACGACGCGCAGCAGGGGGTAAAGCGCGTGCTGCCGTCGTGGTCGACACTCGCCCGCCCCGCCTCAGGACGCGACCGGCGCCAGGAGGTAGGCCTCCAGCAAGCCGGCGGTGCGCTCCAACGCCCGGCGATGCGTACGCTCGTAGCTGTGGGACGCGTCCACGCCGGGCCCGATCAGGGCGGCGCGGTGGTTGCCGCCCGCGCGCCAGGCGGCCGTGGCGTCGGAGGCGTAGAAGGGGTAGATGTCGATCTGGAGGGGGATGGCGTGCTCCCGGGCCAGCCGCCTCAGCCGGCGGTTCATGGCGTAGTCGTAGGGGCCGCCCGAGTCCTTGACGCACAGCGTCACGTCGTACTCGGTGCTGGTCTGCCCCTCCCCCACCGCCGCCATGTCGATGCACAGCAGCTCCTCGACCTCCGCCGGGATGCCGGTCGCGGCGCCGTGCCCCACCTCCTCGTAGTTCGACACGAAGAAATGAACGTCCCCGTCGGGCTTCGTCCGAGCGGCCACGAACGAGCGCGAGACGGCCAGCGCCACCGCCACCGCCGCCTTGTTGTCGAGGTGCCGCCCCTTCACGAACCCGGCCGGGGTGGCGCGGGGCGCACTCTCGAACGACACGACGTCACCGACCTCCACCCCCAGGGCACGGGTCTGCGCCGCGCTCGTCGCTTCCGCGTCCAGGCGCACCTCCATGACGGCGGCGTCGCGCTTCAGCTCCCGCAGCTCCTGGCCGAAGACGTGCGAGGACTGCTTGGTGTTGACGACCGTGCCGCTGATGCTGTCGCCATCCTCGGTGTGCACCTGGCATTCCGCGCCCTCGATGGTGGCCCAGTCGTAGCTGCCGATGGGGCTCAGCTTCAGCCTGCCGCTGGACTTGATCTCCTTGACCATGGCACCGAGCGTGTCGATGTGGCTGGCCACGGCGCGCGGCGCGCCCCCGCTACCCTCCAGCGTCCACAGCAACGCCCCCTTGGGCGTGCGCCGGGCGCGCAGCCCCAGCACGTCGAGCTCGGCCTCCACCACGGCCAGGGCCCGGTCGGTGAAGCCGGTGGGCGAGGGGGTCGCCAGCAGCTCGAGCAGGACGCGAACGCCGTCGTCGATGTCCACCGCGGGAAGGCTCATGCGCTCCATCGTAGCCCCGCGCGCCGGCCGCCCTCGACTCAGCGCTCCTCGGCCGACACCTGCGCCTCGCTGCCCAGCGCCCTCCAGTCGTCGACGCTGCCCTCCTCCTGGAACCAGGGCAGGCCGCGCAGGTAGGCCGATCGCGCGATCATGTAGCCCGACAGCGGCGCCGTCAGGAAGAAGAAGGCGGCGATGAGCAGCACGCGCGGCGTGCCGTCGACCGGGTAGAAGGCGATGGCGGCCCCCGCGAAGATCCCCAGACCCCCCAGCGTCACCAGCTTGGTGGCGGCGTGCAGGCGCGTGTAGACGTCGGGAAAGCGCACCAGCCCGATGGCGGCCGCCAGCAGGAAGACGCAGCCGAGCAGCACCAGCACCTGCGCGACCGGGTGTCCGTCGAGCGCCGACGCCCTCACCGCATCACCCGTCCGCGCAGCAGGTACCGTGCCAACGCCACCGTGCTCAGGAACCCCAGGATGGAGATGATCAGCGCCGCGTCGAGCAGCGACGTGAAGCCGGTGCGCAGTGCCGCCACCACCACCAGCACGGCCAGGTTCACCGTCAGGTAGTCGAAGGCGGTCACGCGGTCGCCCCAGGTGGGCCCGCGCAGCACGCGGTAGGTGGCCAGAACCCCCGAAATGGACAGACTGATGACGGCGATGTCGATCACCATGGCAAGCGTCCTCCCGACCCCGGCCGGCGTGTCCCGACCCCGGTCACGTCATGAACCCCAGGATCAGCGTCTCGATGCGTTGCACGCTGGCGCGCGAGCGCTCGGGGTCGGCCTGCAGGATGGCGTGGGCGTAGAGCAGGCCGCGGTCGTCCGAGACCCCCATGGCCACGGTGCCGGGAAGCAACGTGATGGCGGCCGAGAGCAGCGAGATGGCGGCGTCGCTCCGCACCCGGAGCGGCACCGCGATGATGTGCGGGTGGTAGCGCGGGCGCGGACGGAACGCCAGCAGCGCCACCAGCACGTTCGAGGTGACGAGCTCGAGCGTGAACCGGACCGCGAAGAGCACCAACGCCGCCAGCCGGCGCGGGAACGAGCGCTCCCGCTCGCGCTCCACCACCGACAGCAGCAGAACCCCGAGCAACGCGCCGACCACCAGGTTGAGCGCCGTGAGCCTCCCCATCAGGAAGCTCCACATCAGCGCCATCCCGAGCACGGCCAGCAACGATCCCATGGCTCAGTGTGCCCCTTCCCGCGGCGGGGCGCCCGGCACCAGCACGGCCGCGCTGTAGGCGGCATTGCCGTCGAGCTGGCTCGCCACCGTCCCGCACAGGCCGTACAGCGGGCCCGCGAACACCGCCAGCGACAGCAGCAGCACCGTCGCCGCGGCCGTCACGCCGCTCATGACGCGGGGGATCGCGACGCGGTGGACGGCGTCCGCCTCGCCCCAGAAGAACTCCCGCCAGATCCGCATCGCGGCGTAGAGCAGCAGCAGCCCGGTGAGCACGGCCGCCGTCGCCACCGCCACCCGGAGCCCGCCCCCGGCGGCCAGCAGCGCCCGCACCAGGCCGAACTTCCCGATGAAGCCGCTGGTGGGCGGGAGCCCGGTCAACGCCAGCGCCGCAGCGAAGTAGCCGGCGCCCAGCCAAGGGTAGAGCCCGAGGTGGCCGCGCTTGCGGTAGCCGGCGCCACCCACCCGCTCGGCCAGGCCGGCCACCAGGAACAGCACGAAGATGACCGCCACGGAGTTCACGAGGTAGTACAGGGCGGCGGTCATGCCGGCGTGCGTGCCGATGAAGACGCCCGCCACCAGGTAGCCGATGCTCGCCACGTTGGCGAACGCCATGGCGTGACGCCAGCGCCGGCGAGCGATGGCGCCGAGCGCGCCGACCACCATGCTCACCCCACCCAGCGCCAGCAGCACCGCCGGCAGAAGGTGCTCTCCCGGGAACATCAGCGTGAAGGTACGCACCAGCGCGTACACCCCCACCTTGGTCAGGACCGCCGCGAAGAAGGCGCCGACCGCGGCCGGCGGGACCGGGTAGCTGTTGGGGAGCCAGAAGCCGAGCGGGAACACCGCCGCCTTGGTCGCGAACACCAGCGCCAGCAGCGCCGCCAGCACCGTCAGGCGGAGGTCGGGACCGTGGGCGGCCACGCGCCTCGCGATGTCGGCCATGTTGAGGCTGCCCACCAGGCCGTAGGTCATGCCGGCGGTGATGACGAACAACGCGGAGGCGACCAGGTTGATCACCACGTACTTGAAGCCCTCGCGCAGCTGCGGTAGCTCGCCGCCGAGCAGCAGCAGTCCGTACGAGGCCACCAGCATCACCTCGAAGGCGACGAACAGGTTGAACAGGTCGCCGGTGAGGAAGCTCATGTTCACGCCCATGAACAGGAACTGCAGCAGCGCCTGGGCGCCGAAGGCGTCGCGGGCGCGGTTCAGCAAGGCGCTGCCACCGCGGACGGGGGCGTGCTGCAGGCTCGAGCCCGCGAACACCACCGTCAGCAGCGCCAGCACGTTGCTCGCCAGCAGCAGCAGCCCGGCCAGCCCGTCGGCCACCAGGGTGATGCCGAAGGGGGCCGCCCACGCCGCCATCTGCACGCTCAGAACGGCGCCGTGGAAGGTGCGCAGCGCGATGGCGATTGACGCCAGCAGGGTGGCCGTCGACACCGCCGTGGCCACCGCCCGGCGCACCGCGCTACGGCGCAGCAGCAGCAGCACCGAGCCGCCCAGGAGCGGCAACAGGACCGGCAGCGCGAGCACGTTCACGCGCCGTCCTCCTCGTCGATGTCGGCGGCCGTGCCGATCTCGGGCGACACCGACGGGTACTCGGGATCGGCGTAGACCGCCGGCGGCCGCACCGGGTCGGGGCGGTCCGCGAGCTCCTGCACGTGGTCGGTGCCGGTGACCTGGTAGGCGCGCAGCGCGAGCACCAGCAGCAGCGCGGTGGTCGCGAAGCTGATGACGATGGCCGTGAGGATCAAGGCCTGGGGCAGCGGGTCGTTGTAGGGCCCTGCGAGCTGCAGGAGCGGCGGCGCGTCGCGGCGCTCGCCCTCGCCTGCGAGCAGGATGGCGATGTTCACCCCGTAGGAGATGAACGACACCCCGAGGATCAGCCGGATCAGCGCCCGCGACAGCACCAGGAACACGCCCGCACCGATCAGCACGGCGGCGAGCAGCGGCAGCAGCAGCTCCATCAGCCGTCCTCCCCGTCGTGCCGGCCCGCAGGGTCGTTCCCCCGCTCCAGCAGCTCCGCCAGGCCCCCCTCCTCCGCCAGCAGGTCGATGATGGTGACGGTGGCGCCCACCACCACGAAGAACACCCCGAGGTCGAACGCCATCGCGCTCGACAGGTCGAAGGTGCCGATGCCGCGGAGGTGCAGCGTGCCGTGGGCGCTCGTCAGGAAGGGCAGGCCGACCAGCATCGGCGCCACCCCGGTGGCAAGCGCCACCAGCAGGCCCACCGGCATGAGCACGTCGCTGCGGATGCGCAGCAGCCCGCGCCGCCGCGCCATGCGCGCCAACAACGCGGCCGCCGCCACGATGAGCCCGGCGATGAAGCCGCCGCCCGGCGCGTTGTGGCCGCGCAGGAAGAAGTGGAAGCCCACCGCCAGCAGGGCGAACACGATGGGCGTGACGAGCGTGCGGAAGAAGACGTCCGGGCCCTTGCTCATGGCTCCGCCTCGGCGCTGTCGGCCCCTTCGCCGTCCGGCGGTGACTCGGGCTCGGCGCGTGGCTGCGTCTGCAGCCGGAGCAGGGCCAGCACGCTCACAGCGGCGATGGCGAGCACCGTGATCTCGCCCATGGTGTCGTAGCCTCGGAAGTCGACCAGGATGGTGTTGACCACGTTGGCGCCGCCGGCCAGCGTCTTGCTGAAGCGCAGGAAGAACACGTCGATGCGCGGCGCAACCGGTTGTTGCACCGCCAGCAGCATCGTGAACACGGTGGCCCCGACGCCGGCGGCGATGACGCCGTCGACGACGGTCAGCCAGCGCGGCCGGCTGTAGCGACGCATCGCCGGAAGGAAGCGGAACACCGACAGGAACAGGATCACCGTCACGGTATCGACGAGGAGCTGGGTCAACGCCAGGTCGGGTGCGCGCAGCAGTACGAAGATCAGCGTCGAGGCCACGCCCGCCAGCCCCAGGTAGATGAGTGCCGAGAGACGCGAGCGCGTCACCAGCGCGCCACCGATGCCGGCCGCCACCAGCCCGGTGGCGAGCGCCATGTCGATCGGCACCGGCGTCAGGGTGGGGACCAGCACCCGGAACCCCTGCAGGGTGCCCGCCACCGCCGCGGCCACGAAGAGCACGCGCAGGTGGGTGGCGAACGAGGCGCCCTGGGTGGCGCGGGTGAAGCCGGCCGCGAAGCGCTCGAGCCCCGACAGCAGCCCGTAGTACACGGTGTTGGCGTTCCAGCGCGGCGTGAGCGCCTCCTGCACGCGGGCGAAGCGGCCCTGCAGCAGGTGCAGCGCGATCCCCGCCAGCCACGTGAGCACCGACAGCGCCAGCGTCGTCGACAGCCCGTGCCAGAGCATCAGCGGCTTGGCGGCGTAGCCGAGGCCGGGCGCCGCCAGGTCGGTCAAGGAGGTGGCGAGCGTTCCCTGCGGCGGCACCAGGCCGAATAGCACGACCGCGGCCGTGAGCGGGACCACCGGGAGCCAGAAGGCGGCGTGCGGCCGGTGGATCTCCGGCGCCTCGGCCCGGAACGGCCCGAAGAACACCGTCAGGAACCGCAGGCTATAGGCGAAGGTCATGACGCTGCCGCTCACCGCGATCAGCGCGGGAAGCCAGCCCTCGTGCTGCATGGCCTCGTAGAAGAGCTCCTTGGACACGAAGCCGCCGAAGGGGGGCACCCCGGCCATCGAGAGAGCCGCCGGCACCGCCAGCACGGCGGTGACCGGGATCCGCCTGCCAAGCCCACGCAGCCTGCGGATGTCGCGGCTGCCGGTGACGTGGTCGACGATGCCGACCACCAGGAACAGCGCGGCCTTGAACGCCGCGTGGTTGACGAGGTGGGCAGTGGCGCCGTAGGGGTGGTCGGAGGCGTACATCGCCGTCAGGATGCCGAGCTGCGAGACGGTGGAGTAGGCGAGCAGCGCCTTGAGGTCGTTCTGCCGCAGGGCGAGGTACGAGCCCCAGAACATCGTCAGCAGGCCGGCGAACATGGCCACCTGCGCGAAGGTGGTGCCGTCGAGCAGGAAGGCGAACTTCGCGAGCAGGAACACGCCCGCCTTGACCATGGTGGCCGAGTGCAGGAAGGCCGACACCGGCGTGGGGGCCTCCATGGCGGTGGGCAGCCACAGGTGGAAGGGCAGCTGGGCGGACTTGGTGAACGCGGCCACCAGGATCAGCCCCAGCGCAGGCGCGAAGAGCGGGCTGGAGCGCAGCGCCTTCAGGTCGAGTCCCGACAGCGTGGCGCTATGGCCGGCGACGCCCAGCAGTGCGACCGCCACCATCAAGGCCAGCCCTCCCACCGCGGTCACCAGCAGCGCCTTCACGGCACCGTCGCGCGCCGCGGCGCGGCTGTCCCAGAAGCCCACGAGCAGGAACGAAGCGATCGAGGTCAGCTCCCAGAAGGCGAACAGGGCGATCAGGTTGTCCGAGAGCACCAGGCCGAGCATGGCGCCGCCGAAGGTCATCAGGTAGCCGTAGAAGCGGCCGTGGCGCTCGCCGGGAGCCAGGTAGGAGGCGGCGTAGAGCGTGACCAGCACGCCGATGACCGCCACCATCAGCGCGAACAGCAGCGAGAAGCCGTCGGCCCGCAGGGTGAAGCCGAGGCCGAGGTCCGGGACCCAGGTGAGGTTCGCCTCCACGGGGGTCCCCCGCAGAGCCGGCCGCACGAACAGGAGCAGGGCCAGGGCGGGTGCGAACGCCAGCCACAGCACCAGCCCGCTGCGCGCTCGCAGACGCGGGCCGAGCAGTGGAGCGGTGGCGGCCCCCGCGAAGGGGGCCGCCACCGCCAGCGGTAACAGCCAGGTGGGGGTCACGCGCCCCCGGGGCCGGCCCGGGGCGCCGGGTTACGGGAGGCGCGCCCCCGGCGCGCGTCTCTCGCCATGGGCGCTACTGTCCTGTGCCCCCGCCGGAGGGCGTCGCCGGAGCCGTGGCACCGCCGGAAGGTGTCCCCGGAGCCGTGGCGCCGCCGGCCGGTGTCGCCGGAGCCGTGGCGCCGCCGGCCGGGGTGCCGCCGGCCGGGGTGCCGCCAGCGGCCTGCATCGCGTCCGATAGCGTGATGAGGCGCTCGTAGCTGGCGAGCTGGGTGTAGTCCCCCACCTTCAGGTCGTCCACGAACAGCGTGGGCGTGCCGGTGAGGTGGAGCTGGGTGGTCGCCTCCTCGTACGCCTTCTCGATCTTCGCGGTGTACGTGCCGTCATGGACGCACTGCGTGACCCCGTCCGTCTTGAGCCCCGCGTCGGACGCGAGCTTGATGAGCTCCGGCACGGGGTCCGAGAGCCCGGCCCAGCTGTCCTGGTTCGCGAACAGCGTGTCCTGGTACGTCCAGAACGACGCCGGGTCGTTGGCCGCCGTCACGCACTCGGCGGTCTCCGCCGCCGTCATGGCGTTGGGGTGGATGGTCTTGAGCGGGAAGTAGTGGAACTCGAAGCGCACGTCGCCCGACGACAGCAGCTTGGCCTTGAGTTGCGGGAACACGTCGTTCGCGAAGCGGGCGCAGAAGGGGCACTGGAAGTCGGAGAACTCGCGGATGACGTGCTTCGCGTCCTTCGGTCCAATGCTGTGCGCGGCCGGCGGGAAGGCCGAAGGGTCGACCGTCTGCGGCTTGAGCGTGAAGGCCAGGTGGTAGGGGGCTTCGCCGGTCACCGTCAGGTGCAGCTCGTACTCCTCCACCCCGATGATGCTGGGGCCCTTGCCCACCAGGTCGCCCAGGCGGGTGCGGAAGAACTGCGCCGCGGGCCCGGCGATGCCCTGGCCGTAGCCGGAGGCGGCCCCGATCAGGTCCGAGGCGAAGCGGATGTTGGCGTCGCTCATGGTTCCGCTGCCGCTGACGGCGATCGCGATGTTCTGCGAGCTGTCGATCTGGAAGTCGAACTTCGACGCCGCCTCGAAGCCGCCGCCTGCCGCCTTAGGCTTGTAGCTGGCGAGCGCCTGGACGATGGTGGAGGGCGCCTCGCCGATGGATGCGAACGCCGCCGGCGCGAGCGCGCCGAGGACGATCAGCAGGGGTAGCAGGACGATAGGTGGGTGAGCGTGGGGCCGTGCGATCATCGGTTCGTCTCCTTTGCGCCCGTCGCCGCCTCCGCGGTGAGGGGCAGGCGCCGGGCATGCGTGACGCCCAGCAGCGTCTCCACCGGCACGCGGAGCAGGACGTCCTGCCCCCCGCCACCGGCGTAGACGATCCCTTCGGTGGGCACGCTGAGGCTGTCCACCAGCGTGGGCAGCGCCTGGCGGTGGCCGAAGGGCGGCATGGCACCGACGGCGTAGCCGGTCAGCGCCAGCGTGCGCTCGGGTGAAGCCAGCCGCAGAGCGCGCCTCGAGGTCCCCAGGGCACGGGCCAGCGCGGGCATGCGCACGCGCGCCTGCCCGGCGGCGATCACCAGCAGCGGCCGACGGCCGTCCTTCGACGTTCCGGGTCCGGGGTCCTCGCCAGCCGGATCTCCATCGCGGCGATCCGCGATCTCGAAGACCAGGCTCTTGACGATGGCCTCCGTGCCGACGCCCAGGGCCCGCGCTGCCTCGGCCACGGTGGGCGTGGGCGCACCGGGCCGCACCAGCTCGGCCGGCACGCCGTGAGCGTGAAGGTACGCCGCCAGGTCGCGGTCGCTCAGGGGCGCCGTGTCGGGCATGAGGCTCAGTGTAGCCCCCTGTCTCAGGGCTCTCAAGGAAGCACGTCCCGGTCGTCCGGGGGCGTTCAGCTCAAGCCGTAGAGCTCCCCGTACTTGCGCCGGAGGTAGGCCAGGTAGGGTGCGGCGTCCAGCTCGGAGCCGGTGGCGCGCTTGAGAAGCTCGCCGGGTAGATAGCGCGCGCCGTGCCGGTGGACGTTCTCGCGCAGCCAGCCCAGCAAGGTGCCGAAGCGGCCCGACCGGATCTCCCGCGGCAGCTCGGGATGCGCCGCCGTGGCCGCGTCGAAGAGCTGGACGCTCATCAGGTTTCCGAGCGTGTAGGTGGGGAAGTACCCGAACAGCCCGATCGACCAGTGCACGTCCTGCAGCACGCCCAGCGCGTCGTTGGGCGGGGTGATGCCGAGGGCGTCGTGCATGAAGTCGTTCCAGGCAGCCGGCAGATCGGCCACCGCCAGGTCGCCGGCCATCAGCCCCTGCTCCAGCTCGAAGCGCAGCATCACGTGCAGGTTGTAGGTGACCTCGTCGGCCTCGACCCGGATGAAGGTCGGCTCGACCTTGTTGATCGCGGCGTAGAAGGTGTCCAGGTGGACGCCGTCGAACCGTTGCGGGAAGGTGCGCTGCAGCCTCGGGTAGGCGCCCTCCCAGAAGGCGCGGCTGCGGCCCACGAGGTTCTCCCACAGGCGCGACTGGGACTCGTGGATCCCGAGGCTGGCCGTGCCCTCCAGCGGCGTCCGGTAGTAGGCATCGTCGATGCCCTGCTCGTAGAGGGCGTGCCCCGCCTCGTGCATGGTCCCGAACAGCGCGGGATTGAGGAAGTGCCCCTGGTACCGCGTGGTGATGCGCACGTCGTACTTGCTGAGCGCCGTGGCGAACGGGTGCACGG
>CAZIBD010000071.1:0-11026 GCA_964536935.1 uncultured bacterium
GCCCAGAAGCGGCGCACGGCCGCCTCCGCGAAGAGGTGGTAGCCGGCGAAGAGCTCGTCCGCCCCCTCCCCGGTGAGCACCACCTTGAAGCCGGACTCGTGTACCAGCCGCGACAGCCGCAGCAGCGGCGCGGGCGCGGTGCGCAGCATGGGCTTCTCGGCCCGGAGCACCACCTCCGGGAAGGCCTCGGCGATGTCGCGGCCGCTCACGATGATGCGCTCGAGCGTCACCCCCAGCTCGGCCGCCATGCGGTCCTGGAAGCGGCTCTCGTCGAAGCGGGCGTCCTCGAAGCCGACGCCGAAGGCGTGCAACGGCCCACCGGTGTGGCGCCGCGCCAGCGCGGCGGTGGCCGAGGAGTCGAGGCCGCCGCTCAGGTAGACGCCGACCGGCACGTCGGCGCGCAGGCGGATACGGGTGGCGTCGTCGAGGCGAGCCCGCAGCTCCTCGGCGAGCGCGTCGACGCTCTGGTCTCGGACGTCGGGATCGCCCGCTTCGGGGCCGAAGGCCACGTCCCACCAGCGCACGAACGGTCCCATACCGTCCTCGCCGACGCGCACGAAGTGCCCGGCGGGCAGCTCGCGGAGGCCCGGGAAAGCGCTGCGGTCGTCCTGCACCGCCCACAGGGTGAACGTCTCGGCGAGCGCCAGGGGGTCGAGCCGGCGTTCGGCCCGAGGGTGG
The DNA here is from genome assembly GCA_964536935.1 of uncultured bacterium. Classification (GTDB taxonomy): domain Bacteria; phylum Deinococcota; class Deinococci; order Deinococcales; family Trueperaceae; genus JASBRS01. The sequence continues at coordinate 679 of CAZIBD010000071.1, forward strand.
CGGAGCAGCGCCCTGGTCTCGGACGCGAAGGCGACCTCGCCGCCCAGCTCGGCCAGGAACAGCGGCCGGATGCCGAAGCGGTCGCGCGCCAGGAAGCAGCTACGGGTGGCGCGGTCCCAGATGGCGAAGGCGAACTCGCCGTCGAGCCGCTCCAGGCAGCCTTCACCCCACTGCTCGTAGGCGTGCACGAGCACCTCGGTATCGCTCCGGGTCCGGAAACGATGGCCGAGCGCCTCGAGCTGCTCGGTCAGCTCCGGGTAGTTGTAGATCTCGCCGTTCTGCATCACCCACAGCCGGCCGTTCTCGTTGGCAAGCGGCTGGTCGCCGCCTTCCAGGTCGATGATCGACAGGCGGGTGTTGGTCATGCCGAAGCGGCCGTCGAGGTAGAGGCCCACCCCGTCCGGTCCCCGATGCAGCAACTCGCCGGCCATCGCCAGCAGCAGCGCGCGCGACGCCTCGGCCCCCCGTGGAGCGTACAGACCCGCGATACCACACATCACGGATCGCCTCCCCGACCTCCCCCACAGCACCTCGCCATGGATCCGGCGGGTCCTGCCCCATTCTGTGCGGAGACGCCTCTGCCCCGGCCACACGCCTCACACCGGACGGGCGGCCGCGCCGTTTTCGCCGCGCGGGCCGCCCCGGACGGCCGCCGACCCGAGAACCGGGTGCTCAGCTCCGCGAGCAGAAACCCCGTCAGGCATTGCAGAAGCGTCACCGACACGATCCCCGGGCCCTGCTACACTACCCCGACCAGATAGGGGCGGCTCTTGAGCACACACCGCGCCGGGTCACCGAATCAGCCAACGCAGACCATCGGCCTCTCCGACGTCGTCAACCTCCTGCGGCGGGGGGCCCTGTTCGCCGTCAGCCTGACGCTGGTCACGCTCGCCACGACCTACGTCTTCACGAGGCACATCGTCCCCGTCTACCAGGCATCGGCCGCGCTGGTCGCCTCGCTGCCGGGTTCGGGCTACGGCAGCCTGGGTCTGCTCACCCCCGCCCCCGTCGACCCCGGCGTCTACCAGACGGTCCTCTGGGACAGCGACATCGTGCCCGAAACGCTCACCGCGCTACGTGGCCGGGCGCCCTCGGCGGCCGAGGTGCGGGCCTTCAAGCGCCAGGTCCACGTGAGCGTGCAGAAGCTCGACCTGTCGAGCATCATCGCCATCTCGGTCGAGGCCACCAGCCCGACGTTCGCTGCATCGGCGGCCAACGCCCTCGCGGGCGGCCTCGTCGCCTGGGACCGCGACCGCGCCGAGCAGGCTGTCGCAGGGAGCATCACCGCGCTCGAGAAGGCGATCGCCGCCATCGACGCGGAGCTCGCCGGGAAGGGCCCAGCGCCCGCCACCGCACCCAGCGCCGCGCGGCGGCAGGCGCTGACGCGCCTGCGGCAGGAGCGCGTCCAGCAGCTGACCAACGCTCGCGCCATGAGCGAATCGTCCGTCGCGGTAGGCCTGCTCCAACCGCTCGGCGCGGCGAGCGTCCCCAGGATCCCCACCGGTCCGGGCCTCGCCTTCCGCCTGGTGGCGGCCGCGCTGCTGGCCCTGGTCATCGCGTACGGCCTGACGTTGCTCCGCTCGGCGCTCGACCCGCGCCTGAGGAGCCGCGACGACCTGCTCTCGCTCACCGGGACGGCGATCCTGGCCGAGTTCCCGATGGAGACGCGCCGCACGCGTGCTCTGCTGCGCGAGGCGGCCGATCTGCTGCGCTCGAACCTGCCGCCCGCCGCGCACGTGCCGGGGCCGGTGACGCTCGTCGTCTCGAGCCCACGGACCGGCCGCGAAAAGGCCAATGTCGCGGCGCGCCTCGCCGAGAGCCTGGCGGTCGCAGGGCACAGGACCCTGCTGGTGGACGCCGACCTGCGCCAGCCCGGCCAGGCGGGTGGGTCGCCGGCGCCCGGGAGCGACGCCGTACCCCTCGAGATCCAGCTGGAGAGCCCCGAGCTGGCGTACGCGCCCTCCTCGGTGGCCGTGTCGCCGAACCTTGCCTACGACGTCGTTTCGAGCTCCACCCGCAGTCCGCACCCGGTGGCGTTGCTGAGCCGCGGCTTCGGCACGCTCCTCGAGCGCTGGCGGGAGACGTACGGTTTCATCGTGGTAGACGGTCCGCCGGTGCTGCCCTACGCCGACGCCCTGACGATCGCTCCGCTGTGCACGGGGGTGGTCCTGTGCACCACACTCGCGCACTCGACGCGCACGGACGTGCAGGAGAGCGTGGAGCTGCTCCGGCACATCGGCGTACCCGTGCTCGGCTCGGTGCTGACGGACGTGCCCGTCGCGCGGCCGGGCAGAGCTTCGGCCGGGCCTTCCCGCACCGGGCCGGCGGAGCGCGAACCGGTCGATGCGTCCGGGCCGCTCGGGCAGCCGGGAACCATGTCGGGCAGCATGAGGAACGTCCGGGTCAGGGACCGCTGACCCGTTCGCTGGCCGCGGCCCGAGCCGCCGCGCCCAGGGGCCACCTGCATCGTGATGCGCTTCCGCGTCCCCACCCAGTACCGGAGCACCCTCGTCTACCTGGCGACCGTCGTCGCGTCCCAGGCGGCCTCGCTCCTGGTGCTGCCGCTCGTCACGCGCTTCCTCGAGCCGAGCCGCTACGGCGAGTACGCCGTCGCCCTGGCCGTCGCCAACCTCATCGCGATGTTCGGCACGTCCTGGGTCCGCAACGTCGGCTTCCGCTTCTACTTCGACGCGAAGGCCGCCGGCAGGACGCGCGCCTTCTTCTGGAGCCTGGCCGCCTTCCAGGCCGTCGCGATCCTGGCGCTCCTCGGTCTGGTCACGGCCGGCTTCACCGCCATGACGCCGGTGATCCCGCTGCCGACGCTGTGGGCGGCGGGCGTGATGATCGTGACGGTGGACTTCGCCACCCTGACGGTGGCCCTGCTGAGGGCCGAGCAGCGCACCGGCCGCTTCGCGGCCGCGGAGATGACCTCCGCCGCGGTACGCGTCTTCGGTACGGTCGGCGGTCTGCTGATCGGCTTCCGCAGCCCGGAGTTCCTGTTCCTGGCCGCAGCCGGAGCCGGCGGGGTGGAGTCCGTCGTCGGGCTGCTGGCGCTCCGCCCACGGCTGCAGGGGGCCTTCGCGTTCGACGCGCGGACGCTGCGGCAGATCGCCGTGCGGGGCCCGTCGGCGCTCCCGTTCTCGCTCGGCGAGTGGCTGAACCTGCTCTCCGATCGCCTGATCCTGAACTTCCTGTCGACCTCGGCCGTGGTGGGCGTGTACTCCGCCGGTCAGACGCTCGGGAACCGGATCGTCGCCGGCCTCACGCAGGCGGTCTTCATGATGGCGTGGCCGGACGTGCTCGACGCCTGGAACGAGGGCGGCGTCGAGCGGGCCCGCCGCTCGGTGCGGCGCTACATCCAGATCTACCTCATGCTGACCGTCGGCCCGACCGTGGCGCTCGCGCTCTACGCGCGGCCGCTGGCCGCGCTGCTGGGGGCGAGTTACGAGGGAGCCGTGCCGGTGGTGGCCATGATCGCGATCGCCACCTGGTTCAGCGGCCTGGCCTCGTGCCTCAACCGGCACTACGAGCTGAACAAGCGCTACGCCGTGCTGTCGGGCGTGACGCTCGGCGGCGCGGCCCTGAACGTCGCCCTCACGTTCCTGCTGGTGCCGCGCTTCCTGGGCCCGGGCTCGGCGGCGGCCACGTTGATCTCGCAGCTGGTGGTCACGGCGGTGTTCCTGGTCACGCGCGACCGCGAGCTGGTGTCGTTCCCGACCCGGGACGCCGCCATGGTCTTCGCGGGCGTGGTGGCGGCGGGCGCCCTGGCCTGGCCGCTGTTCGGACCCTCGGCGCTCGGGTTGCTGAGCTTCGCGCTGGCCTACACCGCGTTCGTGGGCACGCCCTGGCTGCTCCGGATGCGTGCCGCCCGGCCGGCCGAGCCGCCTTCGAGCCGTCAGGCGTAGGGCGCCGCCTTCCGGGCGAGCGGGCGTCGCGGCCCCGGGCTCAGGGCCCGTCCAGCCCCAGCACACTCCTGTACTGCGAGGTCGCGAAGCGCAGCGTGAAGGGCTCGAGCCAGGCCCGGTCCACCCCCGCCGGGCGCCCCTTCTCGAGCGCGCGGAGCATCGCCCCGGCCAGCGCCTCGCTGTCGTCGACGGGCACCAGCTCGCCGTAACGGCCACCGTCCAGGATCTCGCGCGGGCCGCTCCTGCAGTCGGTCGACACGACGGCCGCCCCGGCCGCGAGCGCCTCGATGAGCACCGTCGGCAACCCCTCCCAGTCCGAGGACAGGACGAACAGGTCCGCCGTCGCCAGGTAGGCGTACGGGTTGGTGACGAAGCCGGGCATCGACACGGCCTCCTCCAGACCCAGCGCCTCGACCTGGCGCGACAGCGCGTCCCGCTCCTCCCCTTCGCCCAGGAGGATGAGGCGCACGTCCCCACGCTGCCTGACGCGCGCGAAGGCGCGCAGCAGGTTCGGGAAGTTCTTCTGCCGGGTGAGGCGTCCCACGCCCACCACGACCCGGCCCGCGCCGAAGAAGGGGTGGGCGGGCCGCTCCTCCATGGCGGCGCACACCGCCGGCGTCAGGACGGGGTTGTAGATCACCCGGACGGAGTCGGGCGCGAGGCCCACCCAGTCCACGAGGCCGTCCTTCACCCCGCGAGACACCGCGACGACGCGGTGGGCGTACGGGTAGGCCCGCCGCATCAGGACGCGGAAGCGGCGCTCGCGGCGCGTCGCCCTCCCGCCCGCCGCGGGATCGTTGTGCTCCGCGACCACCAGCGGCGCCCGGTATCGCGCCAGCCGGGCGGCCCAGACGGCCACGATGTTGGCGTGGTTGAGCGCGCTCAGGAAGGCGTCGGGGCGTCGCCTGCGCAGGTAGCGGGCCAGGGCGGGCAGCGATGCGAGCGTCCTGGGGGCGCCCAGGTCGACGACCTCGACGCGGCTCGGCACGGAGTCCAGGAGAGGCCCCGCAGCCGTCGCGAGGACGAGGTCCACCTCGAGCCCCTCGTCCAGCAGCCCTTCCGCCAGGTGCAGCGTCACCCGCTCGGCGCCGCCTCCCAGCAGGTTCGGCAGGTAGAGCCCCACCACCCTGGCCGGGCGAGCCTCGACACGCGACCGGTCCGGGTGGCCGGCCCGCCCGGAGGCGGCTCCGCGATCGGCGCGGCCGGCCGGCGTCATGACGCCGTCGTGCGCCGGGTCCGGCGCGCCGCGGTCGAGGCCAGCAGATCCAGATGCGCCTCCCAGAAACGCCTCGCCACGACGACCATGTCGTAGTCGCGCTCGATGCGGCGGCGCGCCTGCGCCCCCAGGCGTCGCCGCTCGGCCGGCGGCAGGCGCTGCATCGCCCGCACGGCGCCGGCCAGCGACGCGGGCTCGCCGGGCTCGGCGACGAAGCCGATGCCTTCGATGAGCCGCGGCACGTCCGACACCCCCGTGGCCACCACCGGGCGCGCCATGGCCATGGCTTCGAGCACGGCGTTGGGGAGCCCCTCGACATCGGAGGGGAGGATCAGGTAGTCGATGCCGGCCATGAAGTCCGGGATGGCGTCGACCACGCCCGGCAGCAGGCAGTGGGCGGAGAGCCAGGGGTCGGCGGCGACGCGCTCCTGGGTGGCGGCCCGGGTGGGGCCGTCGCCGCCCAGCACGATGAGGTCCGGCCGCTCGTCCTGGGGCAGAAGCAGCAGGGCATCCAGCAGGAGATCGAGCCGCTTGTTGGGCACGAAGCGCCCCAGGAAGCCGGCGACGACGGCGTCGTCCGACACTCCCCAGGCTCCGCGCATCGCTCGCCCGTCACGCAGGACGAAGGTGCCGAGGTCCACGGCGCTCGGGTTCAAGCTGATCCGTTCCCGGGGAACGCCGTCCCGCACGAGCCGGTCGGCGATGGCACCGGCGTTGGGGAAGAAGCGAGCTGTCTTCCGGTCCAGGAAGGGCCGGAGCCAGAGGTGCACGCGCGTACCCTCGGGCCATGCCAGACGGTCGGAGTGGGCGATCACGGGCACCCCGACCAGCCACGCGGCCAGGCGTCCCCAGGCGCCGGGAGACGAGTCGAGGAAGGTGTGCACGATGTCGGGCCTGAGGCGGGCCATCGTCCACACCAGCTTCGAGAAGAAGAGCGGGAAGCCCTGCGACTGCCGATCGATGAGGGTGTCGACGACGCCCGCCCGCCGGTAGCGCTCGGCGACCCTGTCCGAGGAGGGCGCCAGGAAGGTGATCGTGCGGACGTCGAGGTGCGCCGCGCTCGCAGGCCGGTGCTCGATGAGCGCCGCGAGCTGCCGCTCGGCTCCGCCCAGGGCATAGGCGCTGAGCACGAACACCACCCTAGGGGTCTCTCGCATCGTGCCCTCCAGCCGCCCCCTCCGGGAACGCGCCGTCCACGAACGCGCTGCCTACGGCCATTGTGGACGAGCGCTCCGGCCGCCCGACCGCACGGAACACAGGCGGCCCCGCCACCCATCGAGGGTCGCGGGGCCGCGCGCAGACAGCGTGACGGCGTATCTAGGACAAGCCCACTACTGAACGGTGACCTTCAGGTTCAGGTCGTTGTAGCCGTTGCTGCTCACCCACATGCCGGTGTCGGCCAGGCGGATGCTGTAGGCCGGATCGCTCTGGAGGTAGGACGACGCGTCCGGCAGATCGAGGTAGACCTTGTAGCTTCCCGTCGCGAGGCTCGCCGGCAGGGTGGCGCTCACCGGGATGGTCACGGTCTGGCCCGGCCCGGGGAGCACCTTGCGCGCGTCGTTGCTGACGGTCACGACGGTCGCCGAGCCGCCCGCGGCGGGCACGAAGACGAGCTGCATCGGGCGGGGGTTGTAGAGGATCCCGAACCCGGAGTTGTTCACGGTCAGGCTCATGCCGACGGTGGCGCCCGGAGACAGCACCGTCGGAGAGGTGAGCTTCTGGAGGGTGTAGCGGTAGCCCAGACGCTGGCTGATCTCGTTGAAGCAACCCTGCGTCTTCCACTTGTCGATGACCGGGGCGTAGTAGTCCTGGTCGAGGTAGTCCCAGTGGTACGTGGCCATCTCCGAGAGGGCCGTGGTGCAGTCGCTGCGGGTGGAGACCCCGCTGACGTCACAGGTCTCGCCGCCCATCGGCGCGAACTGCGTGATCGCCTGCACGTACGCGTGGTCGGCATCGCTGGTGTAGGTGCCGCCGTCGGTGCCGTTCGCCAGGAAGCAGTCGTTGTGCTGGCCCACCCGCGAGTGGTTGCTGCCGTTGAAGGCCGCGCTCTGCGTGAAGGGGAGCGGGAACATGTCGCTCGTCAAGTACGGGTACCGGATGACGATCATCCGCGAGGTGGGGAGCGCAGCCAGCAGCGCATTCGTGATCTGCTGGCGGGCCGACAGCGTCGTGAGGTTGTTGGTGCTGTCGTGCCACTCGCCCCAGGCTCCGATGAAGCCCGCCTCGAGGACGGCGATCGAGCCGGAGTACTGCTGGAGAAGCGGTTTGAGCTGCGAGATGTGCTCCAGCACGATGTTGAGTGGCGCGTCGGCGGAATAGCCGAAGTTGTAGGTGAAGCGCAGGACGATCTTCACCCCGCTCCCGCGAGCGGCCGCGAAGTCGGTCTGCAGCCCGGACAGGAAGGAGGCGGGCAGGGCCGAGTTCGTATAGGCATCCAACCGCACGTACTGGTGGACCAGCGTGAAGCCGGCGGCGGCGGCCTGGGCGTAGTTCGGCGGGTTGGCCGCGGTGTACCAGCCCCGCTCGGGGTTGGGGAAGGTCGACGTGTCTTGCTGGTAGGTGATGGTGGTCGTACCGCTCGTACCCGTCGATCCGCTGGACCCGCCCGACGGTGGCGATGGAGAGGGCGTGGTGCCGCCGCTTCCGCTCGAGGCCGTGGTGGTCGTGCTGTCGAACACCGCTTCGGCGAGCGTGCCCTGGGTGTGGCTGGTCACGGCGAGCCCCACCAGCACCGTCGACGGCATGCTCACGGTCGTCGATCCGAGCTGGGTCCAGGTCGACCCGTCGGCCGACTCGTACGCGGTGAAGGTGTCCCCGACGCGCTGGAGCCGCAGCCAGGTGGGAGGTTGGATGGCCGTGTCGGTGCCTACGTCCGTGGTGGTCGCGCCGCTCGTCGCACGGACCTGCATGGCCGTGCCGTTGACCGGCGTCACCATCGCGTACACGTTCGCCGCGCCCGCGGCGTCCGACGCGCGGATCATGACGCCCGCCTTGCTCCAGTCACCGACGTGCTGGATGTCCTTGACATGGGTCGTGATGGTGACGTCCCCGGAGATCTGCTGGTAGTTGAAGTTGAAGGCGTCGCTGGTGCCCCAGATGTCGCTGCCGCCGCCCTCCATCGTCCAGCTCTGGGCGCTGCCGCTCTGGCTCGCCGATCCCTGGGCCGTCACCGAGCCGATGTCCTGGTCCGTCCAGGCTCCACCGGACGAAGGCGCGGTAGGCACCACGCCCTGGTTGCACGCCGAGAGCATCGTGACGAGGAAGAAGGCGCCCCCCAGCAGCAGGAGAAGCGCGCCGCGCCGCCTGCTGCTACGCGTCCCCGTGGGTCGATTTCGTGAGTTCCTGATGAGCCGTTCTCCCTTCATCACCCCATGGCTCCGCCATCGGCGCCCCTCCACACAGAGGGACGGCCGTCTACTAGCGATGCGGCACGGACTGTATCGGGGTCCGAGCGCACGAGGTGCCCGTTGCAGCAGAAAGAAGAAAGGCTACGCAGCAGAACGCCATGCCCGTGACCGACACGTGCAACGGCCGGGTGACACGAACGGGCGGTCCACAACGCTCATGCGAGCATCCGCTCCCGCGTCCGAACGACTCCTTCGCCGCCCGGCCCGTAGGCATTCTTAGATGAGGGCGTGAGGGCGCCATGAGATGATTCCGGGCGGTACGTCGGCGACCGGTTATAACCGTCTGGAATGATCATCCTCACCCGAGCCCTGTGCGAGCGGCATCCGGGCACGCGCACCCGCCCGGCCGCCTGCGCTTCCCGCAGGCGGCCGGGCGAGAGATGCCGCCGAAGTGAGCTACGCCACTCGGAACGGGCGGGGGTCCGGCGAGCTAGTCCGGAACGATCAGGATCGAAGCAGCGTCCTCGGCCGGTCCGCCGACCGGCTCCGGCGAGCCGGCCCGGTGGGCCCTGTCGAGCGCGACGCTGATGGCCAGCAGGTACCCGACGGCGACCCAGTAGAGGAACTGGTCGGCGGCCGTCATGCTCATGTTGGTCATGAGCAGGAACGTGGCCACCCCGGCGCCGTAGAGCGTAGCGGGGGACCGGTCCCTCCAGAACCGGGCGAGCAGCACAGCGTGGAGGGCTATGAAGGCCGACAGCCCGAGGATCCCGAACTCGTAGAGCATCTGCAGGAAGCCGTTGTGCGTGGAGGTCGTGGCCCGGATGTCGGCGATGAGGATCTTGCTCGACTCGAAGCCGTGCCCCAGCAGGATCTCGCGCACATCCGAGGTCGTGACGGCGCCGACGACCGCGTTCCACATCGGCACCCGGTCGTTCGCCGTGGCGACGTCGGCGCCCTGGAAGCGCGTGAGCAGGGAGTCGCTGCCCGGCAGGCTGCCCAGGATCAACCCCGCCACGATCGCCGCGCCGAGCACCGGCAGGCTCCGCCGCGCGTCGAGCAGGATGCGGCCGAACATCGCCAGAACGGCGACGCCTACGGCGATGCTCATGCCCCTGGAGGCGAGCAGCAGCATGGCGTAGATCCCGAAGCCGACCGCCCCCCACACCGGCAGGGCGCGCAGGACGCCCGTGCGTCGCCCCATGAGCTGGGCGACGAGCGCCAGAATCCCGAAGCCGAGAAGGAGCGACACGTCGTTCTGGTTGACCGTGATGCTCCCCCGCGGCCCGAAGCCCCCCTGCACGGAGCTCACCACCACCCACGTGGCGATGACGAGCATCGACACCACCTGCACGCGCAGCAGCAGCGCGGGGAGCCGCCGCGTCGAGAACTGGAAGTAGACCAGGAATCCGATGACGTAGATGAACAGGCGCTGGTAGCCGTCGAAGGTGAGCGAGGACGTCAAGGGGAGCAAACCGGCCAGCACCAGCGTCAGGAACGCCACGTAGGGGAGCAGCCGCGCGTGCAGCTCCACCTTGCGCCGCACCAGCGCGACCACCACGTTCAGGACCATCAGCACGTACAGGGGGTAGTACAGCCCGGTCACCATGAAGCCGAAGAACAGCGTGCTCTGCAGCGAGAACACGAGCCAGAACAGGGCGGGCCCCAGCTCGGGCCGCATCACGATGGCGGCGACCATCCCCACGCCCGCCACGACCGCGCCCGCCAGGAGCATCAGGCTCGGGTGCATCACCGCGAGCCCCGCGAGAACCCCGGCGAGGCCGCCGAGGACCCACAAGACGACACGGGAACGCACGACGGCGCGCCGCGCCTCGAGGTCGGTGGTGTGCGTCGCTCCGATCACGCTGGTCCGATCACCC
>CAZIBD010000071.1:11126-16043 GCA_964536935.1 uncultured bacterium
CCGCGCCTCGAGGTCGGTGGTGTGCGTCGCTCCGATCACGCTGGTCCGATCACCCGGGTCCGATCCCCCCGGTCCGATCACCCCGGTCCGATCACCCCGGTCCGATCAACCTGCTGCGGCTCGACCCTCGTCGGTCGGCCCGCCTCCCGCGGAGTTCCCGTCTGGACCCGCGGGACCCCGCCTGACGGCGTGAACGCGCTGCAGGACCGTTATACGCCGCGCCGCGGGGCGCTCGCGGTGACGGCTCGGTGGGCCCGCCGCGCCGGTTCCCTCGCGGCTCGAACGAGGCCGCGTGGTCGAACGGCGCGGCGCGCGCAGCGGCCAACGCGGCTGCCGTCGACAGGCGATGGGCCGTCGGGTAGGATGATTCCCGGACGATAGCGTCCAGGACGTCTCCATGACCACACTCGGAACTCACCCCGACCCGTTGCCTTCCGCCGCCGAGCGGCCCGCCGCCACGCAGGAGCGCGTGGCCGTGGTCGGGCTCGGCTACGTCGGTCTCCCCCTGGCCCTGGCGCTGGGGCGCGCCTTTCCCGGCACCATCGGTTTCGACATCTCCGAGCGGCGCGTGCGCGACCTCGCGGCCGGGACCGACGGCTCCGGCGACGTGGCACCGGTGGCGCTGCGCGACGTCGAGGTGCGCTACACGACCGACCCGCAGGACCTCGCCGAGGCCACCGCCATCATCGTCGCGGTCCCCACCCCCATCGACGCCAACCACCAGCCCGATCTGACTCCCCTCGAGCGCGCCTGCCGCAGCCTCGGCCCTCACCTCCGCAAGGGCGCCGTCGTGGTCTTCGAGTCCACCGTGTACCCCGGCGTCACCGAGGAGTTCTGCGGCCCGCTCCTCGCCCAGACCTCCGGCCTGCAGCAGGGCGTCGACTTCAAGCTCGGCTACTCCCCCGAACGCATCAACCCCGGCGATACCGAGCACACCCTCGAGACCATCACCAAGGTCATCTCCGCGGAGGACGAGCCTACCCTCGAGCGCGTCGCGACGATCTACGGCGCGGTCATCGAGGCCGGCCTCTACCGGGCGCCGTCCATCCGCATCGCCGAGGCCGCCAAGGTCATCGAGAACACCCAGCGCGACCTCAACATCGCCCTCGTCAACGAGCTCGCCATCATCTTCGACCGGCTGGGCCTGCCCACCCGCGAGGTGCTCGCCGCGGCGCGCACGAAGTGGAACTTCCTGCCCTTCACGCCCGGCCTCGTCGGCGGCCACTGCATCGGCGTCGACCCCTACTACCTCACCGCCAAGGCCGAGCAGGTCGGCTACCACCCGGAGGTCATCCTCGCCGGCCGTCGCATCAACGACGGCATGGGCGCGTTCGTCGCCCAGAAGCTCGTCAAGCTGCTGGCGCATGTCGACCACGTCCCCCTCAAGCAGGCGCGCGTGGCGGTGCTCGGGCTCACGTTCAAGGAGAACGTGGCCGATCTGCGCAACAGCCGCGTGCCCGACATCGTGGCCGAGCTGGCCGAGTACGGCATCGAGGCGCAGGTCCACGACCCCGTCGTCGATCCGTCCCTCGCCCGCTCTGCGTACGGCCTCGAGCTGGTCGGCTGGGACGACCTGAAGGAGCTCGACGCCCTGGTGCTCGCCGTACCCCACCGCGCCTACCTCGAGACGCCCCTGGACGCTCTCCTGGCCCCGTTGCGGAAGAACGGCATCATCATCGACATCAAGTCGACGCTCGACCCCACCTCCCTGCCCGCCGACCTCACCTACTGGAGCCTGTAGTCGACCGGCCGGAACGCCTGGAGACGCCCGTGTCCACCTACGACCAACGCCTCGCCAGCCTCGAGCGGGCCCCCCGCACCTGGCTCGTCACCGGCGTCGCCGGCTTCATCGGCTCCCACCTGCTCGAGACGCTGCTGCGCCGCGGGCAGCGCGTCGTCGGCCTCGACGACTTCTCCACCGGCCGGCAGAGCAACCTGGACGCCGTGCGCGATGTCGTCGGCACTCCGGCCTGGGAGCGCTTCCGCCTGCTAGAGGGTGACATCGCCGATCTGGATGCCTGCCGTGAGGCCGTCGCCGGCACCGACGTCGTGCTCCACCAGGCCGCCCTGGGCTCGGTGCCGCGCTCCATCACGGACCCGCTTCGGACCCACCGCGCCAACGTCGACGGCTTCCTGAACATGCTGGTCGCGGCTCGCGACGCTGGAACGAAGCGCTTCGTCTACGCCGCGTCGAGCAGCACCTACGGCGACCATCCGGCCCTACCCAAGGTCGAGGACGCCGTCGGCCGCCCCCTCTCGCCCTACGCCGTCACCAAGGTCGTCGACGAGCTCTACGCCGGCGTCTTCGCGCTGCACTACGGCCTGGAGGTCATCGGCCTGCGCTACTTCAACGTGTTCGGGCCGCGCCAGGATCCGGCCGGCGCCTACGCCGCGGTCATCCCGCGCTGGATCGGCGAGCTGCTGGAGGGCAAGACCTGCACCATCCACGGCGAGGGGGACACGAGCCGCGACTTCTGCTTCGTCGCCAACGCCGTCCAGGCCAACGTGCTGGCGGCGACCACCGAGGACGCCGCGGCGCTGGACCAGGTCTACAACGTGGCGGTGGGCGATCGCACGACGCTGAACGAGCTCTACCGATGGATCCGCGACGGTCTCGCCCGGCGCTTGAACGCTCCCGGCCTGGAAGGCCTCGAACCCCTCCGCGGCCCTTACCGGGAGGGCGACGTGAAACACTCGCAGGCCGACATCTCGAAGGCTCGCACGCTCCTCGGCTACGAGCCGACCCAGGTCGTGCGCGACGGTCTCGCGCTGACGCTCGACGCGTTCGTGGCGGAGTCCCGGCAAGGCGCGCCCGCCGGCGACGAGCGCTAGGCGAGACGGGCCTGCCGGCAGCCGTTCGGCATCAGCCCCGGGGGTACCTCGCTCCGGGGCCGGATCGCGATGCGAGCTATCCCCGACCCCCGTTGCCGCGGCCGTCGTGCGGCCCCCGCCAGAACGGCTCGCCCGGGTCGCGCCGCCAGCCGGCCGCGCGGATCGACAGGGCGTTGCGGGGCCAGCCGGCGCTCAAGCGCTCCTGGCACGCGTCCCAGCTCGGCACCCCGTTCGATGCGTCCGGCACCTCGACGCAGTAGGCGCCGACCGCCGTGGCGACGGCCAGCGTGTCCTCGGGCGGGAGACCGCGCAGCAGGGCCGCGAGGAAGCCGGCGCAGGTGGCGTCGCCGGCGCCCACCGTGTTGACCACCTCGGCGCGCAGGCTGGGGCTCCACAGCTCGCGGTTCGCCCAGGCGTCCACGTTCGCGGGGCGGGCGGGCCCCATGGCGCGCAACGCCTCGGCGCCCGCCGTGCGGAGGTAGACGCCCTCCGCGCCCATCTTGAACAGCACCATCTTTGCGCCCATGGCGAGGAGCTCGCCGGCCAGCCGGGAGACCCGGGCGGCCTGCTTGCTGCGCTCGCCGCCGCCGGGCGGCGAGCCCGGCTCCTCGACCTCGCCCTCTCGCGGTACGTCGCGCAGCAGCACGACGATCTCCTCGTAGCTCGGCATGAACAGGTCGACGTGCGGCAGGCTGCGCTCCAGGACCCCGCGCCAATCGACGCGGCCGGCGGGCGAGGCGGGGTCGGGCATGGCCATGTCGAGCGATACCGTGACGCCCCGCTCCCGCACGCCACGAAGCAGCGCCGCCAGCGCCCGGCCGCCGTCCGCGTACAGACGCGGCATCAGCGGCGGGTAGCCGAAGTGCAGCAGCCGGGCGCCCTCCACCAGGCCGAGGTCGACCGCGCCGGCGTCGAAGACGGTGTTGGCGCCGGGCTCGTGCAGGAACATGCGCTCCCCGTCGGGGGGCGTCAGCACCATGGTGTAGGAGGTCGAGGCGCCGGCCACGGCCACGATGCCGCGGGTGTCGGTCGCGCCGCCGCGCGCCAGCGCGTCACGCAGCACGTCGGCCAGCGAGTCGTCGCCGACCGTGCCCATGAGCAGGGTGCGCACGCCCAGCCGCTGCAGCGCCAGGCCGGTATTGGGGACGGCGCCGCCGGTCGCGACGCGGGTGTCGTGCAGCTCCGCCAGCCCGCCGGGCTCCAGCGTCAGCCGGGCGGTGGGCACCCGGCACACGAGATCGATGCAGACGTGCCCGGCCACGACGACATCCGGTGGGGAGCCGTCGGGCGGTTGCTCGGCGAGCCCTTCAGGAGCGGACATGCACCCGCATGAGCCGGATCTTCTCGCGCGCCACCTTCTTCAGCGCGTCGCGGACGACCGGCAGCACGTCGTAGTGCACCGCTGCCGCGGGCGCGGCCTCGCGCCAGGCGCCGACCACGGCGCGGAACAGCGCCGCGCCGATGTTCACCTTGACCACACCCAGCTCGGTGGCGCGCGCCAGGTCGGCCGCCGGGATGCCGGAGCCGCCGTGCAGCACCAGCGGCGCCCTCACGGCCTCGGCGATGGCCTGGAGCCGGTCCAGGTCGAGCTGGCTCGGCTGGCCGTGGCGCGAGCCGACCGAGCAGGCCACCATGTCGGCGCCGCTCTCGCGCATGAGGGTGGCGGCGGTCTCGGGCTCGGTGAGGTGGACGCCCGCGCCCCCCTCGCCGCCGCCGAAGCCGCCCGCCGCCGTCTCCATGGCGGCGCCGGCCGCGTGCGCCAGCTCGGCGATCCTGCCGGAGATGGCGATGTTCTCCTCGAGCGGCAGCTCGTCGCCGTCGAACATGACCGACGAGTAACCGGCGCGCAGACAGGCCATGGCCCGCTCGAGGCCGTCGCCGTGGTCGAGGTGGAGCATGACGGGGACGCTGGCCTCCTCGGCCAGCGCCCGCACCATGGCGGCGAATACGTGGGGCGTCGCCTGCTCCAGATCGCCGGGGTAGGTCTGCAGGATGATCGGCGCCCGCTCCTCCTCCGCCGCCTCGATGCAGGCGCGCCCCATCTCGAGGCTGGAGACGTTGAACGCGGGCATGGCGTAGCGGCCG
>CAZIBD010000072.1:0-15279 GCA_964536935.1 uncultured bacterium
CAACGAACCTATCGGTGTCGGGACGGGCTTCTTCATCCGCTCCGACGGGCTCGTCCTGACCGCCTACCACGTCGTCGATCCGACCGAGCAGGGGGCGCCCTGCGCGGTCCGGTACGTCGGGATCTCGCCCGAGCGCCTGGAGTACCCGCTCACGCTGGTCGGCTTCGACGCCTACCACGACCTCGCGGTGATGCGGGCGGCGGTCGGGCGCGCCGTCCCGACCATCCCGTTGGCGCCCGACCTGCCGAAGCCGGGCACCAAGGTCGTGGCGGTCGGGAACAGCCGCCAGCAGTTCCTGAAGGCGCGTGCCGGGGAGGTGACCCGGCTGGGCGTGCACGCGGGCCGGCCCGACTTCGCCAACAACACCATCGAGCTCACCACGTCGCTGGCGCCGGGCGACTCGGGCGGGCCGGTCGTGGACGCCGCGGGCAAGGCGGTCGGGGTGGTGAGCTACATCAGCTTCGATCCCCGCGCCATGACCTCGAGCCACTACGTGCCCCCGTTCCTGCGTGGCGTCCCCCTCCCCCAGCGGTACGCCTCGTATGCGGTCCCGGTCGGCGGGAGCGATCTCGTGGCCCGGTTGGAGGCCGGCGAGCGTCGCGACGTTCCAGTGGTGGGCTTCACATGGCGGCCCGGCTTCGACTACGACCCCGCCACCAGCGATCAGTACCTCGGTCCGCGAGCGGGCGTCATCGTGTGGCAGGTGCAGCCGGGCGGGCCGGCCGACCGGGCGGGTCTGCGAAGCTTCCGCGAGGAGCGCAGCGTGACGCGGAACGGCAGTGTGTCGTCCGTGCCGCGCGCCGACGTGATCACGGCGCTGGACGGCACGCCGACGCCGACCTTCTACGACCTGCTGGCGCTCGTGCGGAAGAAGCGCATCGGGCAGACGGTGACCCTGACCGTCGAACGCGGCAACGCCACGCTCCAGATCCCCCTGCAGCTCGGTGCGGAGCGTTCGGTGTTCAGCCAGCGCTAGCCATCGCGCCCCGGGCGGCATGAAAGGAGAAGGCGCACCCCGAGAAAGGATGCGCCGTGCTGGTGGGCGATGGTGGACTCGAACCACCGACCTCGTCGTTATCAGCGACGCGCTCTAACCGACTGAGCTAATCGCCCGTGAACCGCCGCTGCCGCGCGGCGAGCGACCACGATGCTATCACGCCGTCTGGGAGAGGGTCAAGCAGCACCGGCAGGGCATTTCTGCCGTCGGAAACGACAGAAGCGCGCCCGGCCTACGGTCCTGAGCATGGGCGGCCGGTACAATCGCAGTGCCATGGTCGAGACGCTCTACCTCGCCAAACCGCGTGGCTTCTGCGCCGGGGTCGTGATGGCCATCGAGGCCGTCGAGGCCGCCGCGCGGGAGAACGCCGCGCGCGGCGAACCGCCGGTCACGGTGTATCACTCCATCGTCCACAACGACACCGTGGTGGAACGCCTGGAGCGGGACGAGGGGGTGGCGTTCGTCGAGGACATCGCCGACATCCGCCGGTCCGGCACGGCTGGATCGGACACCGTCATCTTCAGTGCCCACGGCGTCTCGCCGTCCGTCCGCCAGCAAGCGGCGCGGGCGGGGCTCAGCACCATCGACGCGACCTGCCCGCTGGTCACCAAGGTGCACAGCGAAGCCAAGAAGTACGCGGCGCGGGGGTACCACATCCTGCTCATCGGCGATTCCACGCGCCACCAGGAGGTCCTCGGGACGCGCGGCGAGGCCCCGGAGCACACGACCGTCGTGGGCGTGCTGGGCAACCGCAAGCACGACCCCGACCTCGTGGATCCCGAGCGGGTCGAGGTGCCGGACCCGGGGAAGGTGGTCGTCTTGACGCAGACGACGCTTTCCGTCGACGACACCATGCGCACCGTCGAGCTGCTCAGGCGCCGCTTTCCGGACCTGGTCGTGCCTCCCGCGGACGATCTCTGCTACGCCACCAAGAACCGCCAGGACGAGGTACGGCGCATCGCCCCCGAAGTCGACCTGTTCCTGGTCGTCACCAGCGCCGCGAGCTCGAATGGCATGCGACTCTACGAGCTTGCGAAGGACGTCGCTCCCGACGCTCGCCGGATCGAATCGGTGGACGACATCGAACCGGTCTGGTTGGACGGGGTTCGCAGCGTGGGCTTGACGTCGGCCGCCTCGACCCCCGAAGACCTCGTTCAGGACGTGGTCGCGTACTTCCGTGCGGCCAACGGGGCGCTGAGGGTCGTCGAGGAAGGCGCCTGGGAAGACATCACCTTTCGTGCGCCGCGGCGCCGGGCGCCGGAGGTGGAGCCGTCGTGAGCCGGCGCGTGCGCGCGTACCCTCTGTCGGTCGCGCCGATGATGGACCGGACCGACCGGCACTTCCGCTACCTGCTGCGCGGAATCACCCGGCACACCTTGCTCTACAGCGAGATGGTGACGGCGCGGGCGGTGCTGCGTGGCGACCGGGACCGGCTCCTCGGGTACGACCCGGAGGAGCGACCGCTCGCGCTGCAACTCGGTGGCGACGACCCCCGGGAGCTCGCCGAGGCGGCGCGCCTGGCCGAGGGGTGGGGCTACGACGAGATCAACCTCAACGTGGGGTGCCCCAGCCCACGGGTCGCTTCGGCCCACTTCGGTGCGTGCCTCATGGCCACGCCTTCGGTCGTGGCGGGCGCCGTCGAGGCGATGCGCCGTGCCACCTCGCTGCCGGTCACGGTGAAGCACCGCATCGGGGTCGATGCCCTCGACCGCTACGAGGACCTCGAAAGCTTCGTGCGCACGGTGGACGCGGCCGGGGCGGACGCCTTCACGGTGCACGCCCGGAAGGCATGGTTGTCCGGCCCGAGCCCGAAGGAGAACCGCGAGGTGCCTCCCCTCCGGTACGACGACGTCTACCGATTGAAGCGGGCGCTGCCGCACGCGATCGTCGAGATCAACGGCGGCGTGCGCGACCTCCTTGCGGCGGCCGGTCACCTCGAGCGTGTGGACGGCGTCATGCTGGGGCGCGCGGTCTACGACGATCCGACGATCCTGGCCGAGGCTGACAGGACGTTCTATCCCGAGCTTCCCAACGGCTATGCGGAGCCTCCCAGCCGGCGGCACATCATCGAGCGGATGCTGCCGTACCTCGAAGAGCGCCTCGCCGACGGGGCACCCCTGCATGCCCTCACCCGCCACCTCTTGCCGATGTTTCGCGGTGTCCCCGGCGGCAAGCGATGGCGCAGGCACCTGACGGAGGGCGTCCAGCGCCCGGGAGCGGGGGCGGACCTCGTGATCGAGGGCCTCGCCCTGCTTCCGAGCCCGGCGCTCGACGCCCGGCCCGCGGCGGCGCCACAGCCTGCCTGAGCCCGGCCGAACGCCGCGGGCTCAGCTTTGGAAGCTGTTGAGGACGTGCCGGGCGATGACCAGATGCTGCACTTCGTCGGTGCCTTCACCGATACGGGTGAGGCGCGCGTCCCGCCACATGCGCTCGACTTCGTACTCGCGTACGTAGCCGTAGCCGCCGAGGATCTGAATGGCTGCATCGCAGGCGGCCACGCCGGCGACGCTACCCTTGAGCTTGGCCATCGACGCGGCCAGCGTGTAGTCGCGGCCCGCGTCCTTCAGCGCGGCCGCCTTCAGCACGAGCAGGCGCGCCGCTTCGAGCTCGGTCGCCATTTCGGCGAGCTTGAAGGCGATGGCCTGGTGCCGGGCGATCGGCCGGCCGAACTGCTCGCGCTCGAGGGCGTAGCGTGCGGCCGTCTCCAGCGCGGCTCGCCCTAGGCCGATCCCCATCGCTCCGATCCCGATGCGGCCGCCATCGAGGACCGCCTTGACATCCTCGAAGCCCTCGCCGCGGCGTCCGAGCAGGTTCTCGGCCGGCACACGCATCCCCTCGAAGGTCAGGGGTGTGGTGTCGGAGCTGTGCAACCCCAGCTTCTCCTCAGGGGTGCCGCGCACGAGGCCCGGAGTATCGCCGTCGACGACGAAGGCGCTGATGCCGCCGGCCTTGGACCGGCCTTCGGGTGCGGGGTCGGTTCGTGCGATGACGACGTAGGTGCCTGCCACAGTGCCTTGGGTGATGAACACCTTCGAGCCGTCGATGACGTAGCCATCGTCGCGTTCCTCCGCGCGCGTGCGGAGCGCAGCGGCGTCCGAGCCGGAGGCGGGCTCCGTCAGGCACCAGGCTCCCAGCTTCCTGGCGCTGGCCAGGTCCGGCAGGTAGCGCTCCCGCTGTCCTTCGTCGGCGGCCTGGAGCAGATGACCCGTGCAGAGCGAGTTGTGCGACGCGACCGTGAGGCAGAGCGAGCCGTCGACGGCGCCGATCTCCTCGATGATGCGGGCAGCGGTGAGCGTGTCCAGCGCCGCGCCGCCGTAGCGCTCCGGCACCTGCAGGCCGAAGACGCCCATCGCGCCGAGCTGGCGCACGATGTCGTGCGGGAAGCTGCCGCGCCGGTCACGCTCGACGGCCCCGGGAGCGACCTCCGAGCGGAGGAACTCGCGAAGGGGACCGAGGAGCGCGCGCTGGTCGGCGGTCAGATCGAACCAGAGGGGCTCGCCAGGGCGAGCGGTGGCGCTCATGGCGTCAACCTAGCAGGCGGAGAGGCGGCCCGACCCGTTGTACGGCTCGGCCGGCAGCGCGAATGGTCTGGTACACTTCGCGCCATGGAGCGACCGTACTGGTTGAGGGGAATCCGGGGCGCCACCACGGTGGAGGCCGACGATCCCGATCGCATCCTCGAGGCCACGCGGGAGCTTCTCCAGGTGATGTTGGAGGAGAATGGCATCGAGGAGTTCGACGCCATCGCCGCCATCTTCTTCACGACGACGGAAGACCTCCGGTCGACCTTCCCCGCGGAGGCGGCGCGGGCGCTGGGCATGAGCATGGTTCCCCTGCTGTGCAATCAAGAGATCCCCGTGCCCGGCCGGTTGCCGCGATGCGTCCGAGTGATGCTGCAGCTCAACACCCAGAAGGCCCAGGAGGAGATGAAGCACATCTACCTTCGTGAGGCACGGCGCCTGAGGCCCGATCTCGTCAGCGCTCAGTAGCTGCTCCAACGGAACGGCCGCGAGCCGGGTCGACGAGGCTCTCAGGCCTCCCACTGCCTGAAGGGGAGCAGCTCGCCACCGTCCACGACGGCCAGGGTGACCTTGTGTGCGCGGTTGGTCGTGACCTCGAGTACCGCCTGATCGAGGGAGTCGGGCCCGACCAGCACCTTGCGCACGAAGTAACCGTTCCCCTGGGTGCTCATCTCGCTCGTCTTGGAGAGCCGGACGTGGATGACCTCGTTGTGCCTGGCGGTGCGCACCTGCGCGAGGAGGAAGTTGCCCTCCTCCCGAAAACGCGGGTCCTGGCGACGGAACATCCCGAACATGCCTGTATTCTAGCGTCACCATGGAAGGCCTTCCCCCAGGACCGGTAGCGGAACCACCGCTCGCTCTGTGGCGACGGACCGCGTGAGTGGGCCCGAGGACGACCTCCGCGCGGCGTTCGAGGCGGCCGTGCGGGCCGCCGACCCCGCGGAGGTCCTGCAGGGGCGCCTGCCGCAGCCGCCAGCGGGCAGGCTGCTGGTGGTCGGGGCGGGGAAGGCGGCGGCCGCGATGGCCGCCGCGGTGGAACGGCACTATACCGACGACGTCGCGCTCGAGGGGCTGGTGGTGACGCGCTACGGTCACGCCGTCCCCACCCGCCGGATCGAGGTCGTGGAGGCCGCCCATCCCGTCCCCGACGAGGCCGGCGTGCGCGCGACAGAGCGCATCCTGGCGCTTCTGGCCGAGGCACGCGAGGCCGATCTGGTGCTATGCCTCCTGTCCGGCGGTGGATCGGCGTTGCTCAGTGCGCCCGTAGGGCTTTCTCTGCAGGACGCAGCCGGCCTGACTGCCGCGCTGTTGCGCTCGGGGGCCGACATCGGCGAGATGAACGCGGTACGCAAGCACCTCTCGCGCGTCAAGGGTGGCCGCCTGGCGCTGGCCGCCGCTCCCGCCAGGGTGCTCTCGCTGCTGGTCTCCGACGTGGTAGGCGATGAACCCGCGGTCATTGCCAGCGGCCCCACCGCCGCCGACCCCACGACCTTCGGCGACGCGGTGGCGGTGCTGCAGCGCTACGACATCGGCCACGGGGAGGCCCGTGCTTGGTTGGAAGCCGGCGCTGCAGGGCACCACGAGGAGACCCCGAAGCCCGGCGACCCGCGTCTGGCGCACGTCTCGAACGTCGTCGTCGCGTCGGCGCAGACGGCGCTCGAGGGCGCGGCCGCCGTGCTGCGCGGCCGCGGTTGGAACGCGCATATCCTGTCGGCCTCGATGACGGGGGAGGCCAGGGTGGTGGCCGGCGTCCACGCGGCGATCGCGCGGCAGGTTCTCGAGGTGGGCCAGCCGTTCGCGCGCCCTTGCGCACTGCTGTCGGGGGGCGAGACGACGGTGACCGTGCGTGGCGACGGGCGGGGTGGCCGCAACGGTGAGTTCGCCCTCGCGTTGGCGCTCGGCCTCCCGTCGTCGGCACCGGTGTGGATCCTGGCGGCCGACACCGACGGCATCGATGGCAGTGAAGACAACGCCGGCGCGCTGCTCTCGCCGGAGCGCTGTGGGCGGCTCGACCGCCGATCGGCCGCGGAAGCGCTAGCTCGCAACGACAGCTACGGCGCCCTCCGGTCGGTGGGTGGTTTGTTCGTGACCGGGCCGACGCGGACCAATGTCAACGACCTGCGCATCCTGTTGATCCGGTGAGCCGGTAGGCGCGTGCCCTCGGGTATGCTTTGGCCGGCATGAGCCGGCTACTTCCCAGCTCCGAGAACACCCTGGGTGAGGCGGTGCGTGCGCTGCGCGCAGGCAGGCTCGTAGCGTTCCCGACCGAAACGGTATACGGCCTGGGAGCGAATGCGCGCGACCGGACTGCGCTGGGGCGCCTCTACGCAGCCAAGGGGAGGCCGCCCAGCCATCCGGTGATCGTCCACCTGCCATCGGTCGATGCGCTGCCGGCCTGGGCGAGCGAGATCCCGGAGCGGGCCCATCGGCTCGCCGCAGCCTTCTGGCCGGGGCCGCTGACGCTCGTACTCCGCCGTGCGGCCAGAGTGCCCGACGAGGTCACCGGCGGGCAGGACACGGTGGGCCTGCGTGTGCCCGACCACCCTCTGGCGCTGCGCCTGCTGCGCGACTTCGGGGACGGGGTGGCGGCTCCGTCGGCCAATCGCTTCGGGCGCATCAGCCCCACTACGGCCCAGCACGTCGCCGGGGAGTTCACCGACGTCGATGTCCTGGTGCTGGACGGGGGGCCGTGCCGGGTGGGTCTGGAGTCCACGATCGTCGACCTGAGCGCGGGGGCGCCAAGGCTGTTGCGCCCGGGCGGCGTGCACCGTCACGCCCTGGAGCAGGTGCTCGGTGAGAGGGTGGCGCTGGCGGAGCACCTGGTGGAACGCGACGAGCCCCGACCGGAGAGGGCGGCGGACGCTCCGGTGGTCGGCGACGTCGTGCAGGCGCCCGTGCCTCGGGCTCCAGGTGGTCTGCCACGCCACTACGCCCCTGCCACGCCCGCCGAGATGGTCGCGCCGGAGGACCTGGAGGCCCGGCTCGAGCAGCTGAGGGCGCCGGTAGGGGTGCTGGCCCGCCGTCGGGCTCCGTCGGGCTTCGCGGGCGTGTGGGCAGAGCTGCCCGCGGACCCCGCACCCTACGCACAGGCGTTGTACGCCGCGCTCCGCAAGCTCGATCGAAGTGGCAGCGCGCGCATCGTCATCGAGGCCGTGCCGGCCGACCCGGACTGGCTGGCGGTGCGCGATCGGCTGCGCCGGGCCACCGCCGCGGACGCCCGCGAGGCGCCGGAACGCGAGGAGGAACCATGACCGACCGACCCCAGCCCCGAGACGGCGCGTCGCCGCTGGTCGCCGTCATCATGGGAAGCGCTAGCGATTGGGAAACCATGCGACATGCCGACGCCGTGCTGAGCGAGCTCGACGTACCGCATGCGTGCCTGGTCGTGTCGGCGCACCGGACCCCGGAGCGCATGCGACGCTTCGCGCACGATGCGGTCGAGCGCGGCTTCGAGGTGATCATCGCGGGTGCCGGCGGCGCGGCGCACCTACCCGGCATGGTGGCCGCGCAGACGCGGCTCCCTGTGCTGGGCGTGCCCGTGGAGAGCCGTGCGCTCAAGGGTATCGACTCGCTGCTGTCGATCGTACAGATGCCGCGCGGGGTTCCGGTGGGGACGCTCGCGATCGGCGCCTCGGGTGCCGTCAACGCGGCTTTGATGGCCGTGTCGATCCTGGCCTTGACGCGCCCCGCGCTGGCCGAACGGCTGGAGGCCTACCGTGAGGCGCAATCGGCGGGAGCTGCCGGTAGCAGCCTTCCGACCGAGCACTACCTCCCCGAGTGATGGCAGCCGCAACCCTCCTGCCGGGCGCGACCATCGGCATGCTCGGCAGCGGACAGCTCGGCCGTATGTTCACCGTGGCGGCCCGCCGCATGGGGTACCACGTGCACGTGCTCTCGCCGGCGCCGGGTTCGCCCACCGGCCAGCTCGCCGACGTGGAGGTGGTCGCACCGTACGACGACGCCGATGCCGTCGCGCGCTTCGCGGCCCAGGTCGACGCGGCCACCCTGGAGTTCGAGAACATCCCAACCGCCTCGTTGGAGGCGGCGGCCGCCAATGCGCCGGTTCGCCCCGGGGTGCGAGCGCTCTACACCACGCAGCATCGAGCCCGGGAAAAGCGTTTCCTGGCCGGGCTGGGGGTTCCCCACGTGCCCTTCGCCGAGCTTCCTGCCGGCGGCGACGTCGACGCCGCGATTGCCAAGGTGGGCATGCCGTGCGTGGTGAAGACGGCGGGCTTCGGCTACGACGGCAAGGGGCAGGTGCGCGTCGACGGCCAGGATGGGCTGGCCGAGGCGCGCCGCCTGGCATCGTCGCAAGCGGTCGTCGTGGAGCGCTTCGTCGAGCTAGAAGCGGAGCTGTCCGTGGTGGGGGGGCGCGGGCTCGATGGAGCCTTCGTGGCGTTCGCACCTGCGCTCAACCGGCACGTCGATCACATCCTCGACCTCTCGTCGGCGCCCGGCGCCTTGCCTGGCGGCGTGTCCGACGAAGCCACCGAGATCACAGCGGCCGTGCTGGAGGGGCTCGACCTTGTCGGGGTCGCCTGCGTCGAGTTCTTCCTGAGCGCGTCGGGCGACCTGCTCGTCAACGAGATCGCCCCCCGCCCGCACAACTCCGGCCACCTCACGATCGAAGGCGCCGAGACCAGCCAGTTCGAGCAGCAGCTCCGAGCCGTGGCCGGGCTGCCCCTGGGGTCAGCCGCTCCCCGGCGCCCCGCCGCCATGGCCAACCTGCTGGGCGAGGTCTGGTCCGGTGGCAGGCCCGACTGGGCGGCCGCCCTGGCGGTGCCGGGGGTGGCCCTCCACCTCTACGGAAAGGCCGAGGCCCGGGTGGGACGCAAGATGGGTCACCTGACCGCGACGGCCGACACGGCCGAGGCTGCTCAGGCGCGCGTGCTTCGCGCTCGTGAACGGGCGGCGCGCGGGGCTCCGGACGCGCCCCGCTGAGGCGGCGCCGCTCCGCCCGCTGCGGCCGAGGCAGGGCCGCCCCTTCGCACTCGTGCTGGTCGGGGTCGCTGGTATAACGGTGGGGTGCAGAACGCCGCCCTCCTCGCACCCGACCTGCGTCGCCGGCTCGAGCTCGTCCTCGCCGCGGCAGCACCGGAACTGGAAGCCCTCCCGAAGCGTGACCGGCAGCTCTTCGAGCTGAGGAGCGAGCGCTTCTTCCAGAACCTGCATGACGGGCTGTCCCCGGTGTACGGGCGGCGAGCCGACTTCGAGGCCTTCCTGCAGCGCCTGGTGGCGACCATGGCCCGCCACTACCGGGAGCGTCCGGAGCCGCTCAAGGTGCTCGACATCGAGCGGGACCTGACGCCCGACTGGTTCCAACACGAGTCGATGCTGGGCTACGTGTTCTACGTCGAGCGCTTCGCAGGCGATCTGCGCGGCGTTCTGGAGCACCTCGACTACCTCCAGGAGCTCGGCGTGAACTACGTCCACCTCATGTACACGTTGCGCCCGCGCGAAGGGGAGAACGACGGCGGCTACGCTATCCAAGACTACCGAGACGTCGACCCCCGCCTCGGCACGATCGACGACCTCGAGTATCTGTGCGAGGAGCTTCGTGAGCGCGGCATCAGCGCCTGCGTGGACCTGGTGCTCAACCACTGCGCCGATGACCACACCTGGGCCCGCGAGGCGGCGGCAGGCAAGGAGCACTACCAGGACTACTTCTATATGTTCGACGATCGGTCCGTGCCCGTTGAGTACGAGAAGACCCTGCCGGAAGTGTTCCCCGACTTCGCGCCGGGCAACTTCACCTACGATGCCGACATCGGCAAGTGGATCTGGACGACCTTCAACAGCTATCAGTGGGACCTGAACTGGACCAACCCGGAGGTGTTCCTCGAGCTGGTCGACATCATGTTCTTCCTCGCCAACAAGGGGGTCGAGGTGTTCCGCCTCGACGCCGTGGCGTTTCTTTGGAAGCGGCTGGGCACCGACTGTCAGAACCAGCCGGAAGTTCACGATCTCCTCCAGGCGCTGCGCGCCTGCTCCCGCATCGCCACGCCGGCCGTCGCCCACAAGGCCGAGGCGATCGTGTCGCCGGACGACCTGATCCACTACTTCGGCACCGGGCGCCACTACGGCAAGGTGAGCAACATCGCCTACCACAACTCGTTGATGGTGCAGTACTGGTCGTCGCTCGCCAGCCGCGACACGAGGCTCATGGTGCACACGCTGCGGGAGTTCCCGCGCACCCCCGCCTCCATCGCCTGGGGCACGTACATCCGGTGCCACGACGACATCGGCTGGGCCGTCACCGAGGAGGACGCCGCCGCCGTAGGACTGTCGGGGCCCGCGCACCGGAGCTTCCTGTCCGACTACTACTCGGGGCAGTTTCCGGGCTCGCACGCGCGCGGCGCGGTGTTCCAGCACAACCGCAGGACCGGTGACCGCAGGATCTCGGGAAGCCTGGCGAGCCTGACGGGGTTGGAGCTGGCCGTCGAGCGCTCCGACGAGCGGCTCATCGCCCTCAGCATCGAGCGGATCCTGCTTGGGCATGCGCTCATGTGCGGCTTCGGGGGGATCCCGCTGATCTACATGGGCGACGAGATCGGGATGACCAACGACTACCGCTACACCAGCCTGCCGGAGCACGCCGGCGACAACCGCTGGATGCACCGCCCCTACATGGACTGGGAGAAGGCCGAGCGCCGTCACGACGACGGCAGCGTAGAGGGGCGCATCTTCCACGGCCTGCGGCGCATCGTGCGAGCGCGGCGCCACACCCCGCAGCTGAACTCGGCCTACGCCACCGAGGTGCTGGATGTCGACCACCCGCACCTGCTGGTGCTGTCCAGGCCGCACCCGTTGGGCGAGCTGGTGGAGATCTACAACTTCAGCGAGTCGGCACAACGTCTGGACGCCACCTTGCTCGCCGCGCGCGGCCTGAACCAACCCTTCGATCAGATCGGGCAGGCCTTCGTCGACGTCTCGCAAGGCGTTCTCAGCGTTCCGCCCTACGGCCGCTACTGGCTCATCTGAGCGCCGCGCTCCTCCGTGCACGTGAAAGCGCCCCCGGCCGTGCCGGGGGCGCAGTGTGAGTCTGTCTGGTCGAGACGGCTGCTACTGGATGGTGATGCGGCCGTCCGTCTTGGGTGCGATGGTGCCGTCGGCCTTGATGGCGTCCGCCACGACGGCCGCCAGGAGCGGCCCTTCGGACGGGGCGAGGGTGGTGGGCAGCCCCTTGAACATGGTGTAGCCGTCACCGCCGGCGAACATGTAGTCGTTGATGGCGACCGTGTAGGTGGCATTGGGATCGAGCGGCTTGCCATCCACCTGGATGTCGCTCACCCGCTGCCCCACGGGCTGGTTCGGGTGGAGCACGAAGCGGACACCCGCCACCTGCGGGAAGCGGCCGGCGAGGTCCTTGCGCTGGGACACGCCGTTCTCAAGCGCTGCAGCCAGCGCGCTGCCCTTGGCCTTGACGACGACGATGCTGTTGCCGAAGGGGAGGATCGCGTAGACGTCCTTCTTGGTGATCGGACCGGCGGGGTAGCTGCGGTCGGTGCGGATGCCGCCGCCGTTCATGATGGCCACGTCGGCGTGGGTGGCGCGCTGGATGGCCCCTGCGATGAAGTCGCCGAGGTTGGTCTCCTTCGCACGCACGTCCTTCTCGATCGCGTCGAGGGTGACGATCGACTTGCCGAGCACCTCGGAGAAGCTGGCATCGAGCTGCTTGACGTAGCTCTGCACGAACGCCTGCATCCCGGGGTCCTTGGGGGTCTGGTCGGTGACCGGGATGTTGCGGTAGCTGACGATCGGTGACTTCTCGGAGAAGTCGACGTTGACGTCCCAGACGTTGCGCCAGTCGCTGGTGGCCTTGATGTAGGGTGCGTGGCCGCACTGGGTGTCCATCATGGCCGCATGATCGTGCCCGCCCACGATGAGGTCGATGCCGGACACCTTCGCCGAGAGCTCGCAGTCCTGAGCCTTCGCCTCGTGGGTGAGCGCCACGATGTACTGGGCGCCTTCCGCCTTGAGCTTCTTGACCTCGGCCTGAGCGGTGGTGATCGGATCCTTGAACGTCACGGCGGAGGCGTCGGCCAAAATGGAGGAGAAGTCGTACGCCACGCCGAAGAGACCGATCTTCACGCCGTTCACGTCGACGATGGCGTCGGGCTGCGTGCCCGCGATCGGCTTGCCGGTGGCGCTGTCGAGGATGTTGGACGACAGCCAGGTGAAGTCGGACTCCTGGATGCGCTGCTTCAGCACGCTGAGGCCGAAGTCGAACTCGTGATTGCCGAGCGTGGCGTAGTCGACACCGAGCCGGTTGAGCGCCTCGACCATCTGCTTGCCCTTGAAGGCGTTGGACATCACCGACGGCGAGAGCAGGTCGCCGGCGAACAGCACCAGCGTGTGCGGGTCGAAGGCCATGACCTGGTGCTCGACGGTTGCCACCGCCGCGGCGCCGCCCCGGGTGCCGCTGTCCACGCCCTGCAGCTCGTAGACGTCGTTGAAGGTCAGGAAGCCCACGCGCTGTGCCTGCGCGAACGCTCCCAGTGCGATCAGAACGACCAAGAGCCAGCGGAGTCTACGGATCATTCGTTACCACCTCTCCTAAGGGGCATCGGGGTCCCATGGGTCGGGGCCCCGGTGAGCTGGGTGCCGGAGATCGGCTGGAGTCGGGTGTGCGGGTCCCTGCCCCACCCCTCGTCGATGTGCCGTCCGGTGGTCCCTAGTAGACCATGCGCGGCCAAGGTGGGTGGGGGGGCTGGGGTCGCTGGGTCACTGCGCGCGGCGAGGGGCGTCGACCACGAGCTTCGCCGTCGTGCGGCCGTCGAGGCGCCTTCGCTCCCGCGGCACCTCCAGGATCGTGAGGAGACGCTCCCACGCCGAAGGGAGCCAACAGAACCGAAGGCGTACAGAAGCTTGAAATCGCATGCCCCGGCGGAGTATACTCACGAGGTTTGACTCCCCCTGGCTCGCAGCGATGAGTCCGGGGGCAGGTTTGTCGTGTGCTGCACGGCACGTACCGTCTCGCCGACCACGTGATGTGGAGATCCAGGTCGAGTTCGCTCGCCACACGCGGGCGCCACGCTCAAGGGAGTGATTGCTCTGCCGACCGTCAACCAGCTCCTCCGGAAGGGCCGCAAGAAGCTGCCCAAGAAGAACAAGACCCCGGCACTCAAGGGTTCGCCGCAGCGCCGTGGCGTCTGCACGGCGGTCAAGACGCAGACGCCGAAGAAGCCCAACTCGGCGCTGCGGAAGATCGCGCGTGTGCGACTGTCCAGCGGGTACGAGGTGACCGCCTACATCCCGGGCGAGAAGCACAATCTGCAGGAGCACTCGGTCGTGCTGATCCGCGGGGGCCGCGTGAAGGACCTGCCCGGGGTCCGTTATCACATCGTTCGAGGCGCGCTCGATGCCCAGGGTGTCGGCGTGGGCCGGTACGTGCAGCGCAATCAAGGGCGCAGCAAGTACGGCACGAAGAAGCCGAAGGGCTAGGTCGAGGTAGAGGATGGGACGCAGAAGACGAGCGCAGGTTCGCAAGCTTGAGCCGGACCTGGTGTACTCCGACACCACCGTCACGGCCTTCGTGAACAAGCTCATGCGCGACGGGAAGAAGAACCTCGCGAGCCGTATCTTCTACGGGTCGTGCCGACTGATCCAGGAGCGCAGCGGCCAGGAGCCGCTCAAGGTGTTCCGGCAGGCGCTGGACAACGTGAAGCCGCGGATCGAGGTCAAGAGCCGGCGCGTTGGCGGCGCCACGTACCAGGTTCCCATCGAGGTCAACCCCCGGCGGGCGCAGTCGCTCAGCTTGCGGTGGCTGGTGGCCGCGTCGGATGCGCGCCCCGAGCGCACGGCGGTGGAGCGCGTGGCAGGGGAGCTACTGGATGCGGCCGCGGGCCGCGGTGGCGCCGTCAAGAAGAAGGACGATGTGGAGCGCATGGCGGAGGCGAACCGCGCCTACGCCCACTACCGCTGGTAGGCGGCGCGCTTCGCACCCGACAGGTGGAGTATGACTACCCAGACGAAGATCGATCTTCACAAGACCCGTAACATCGGCATCGCCGCCCACATCGACGCGGGCAAGACGACGCTGACGGAGCGGATCCTGTTCTATGCGGGCCGCATCCACAAGATGGGCGAGACCCACGAGGGCGCCTCGCAGATGGACTGGATGGCGCAGGAGCGGGAGCGCGGCATCACCATCACCTCGGCGGTGACGCAGTGCTTCTGGCTCGATACCCGCATCAACATCATCGACACCCCGGGGCACGTCGACTTCACCATGGAGGTCGAGCGCAGCATGCGTGTGCTCGACGGAGCCGTGGCGGTGTTCGACGCCAGCCAGGGCGTCGAACCGCAGAGCGAGACGGTGTGGCGTCAGGCGGACAAGTATCGCGTGCCGCGCGTCGCCTTCGCCAACAAGATGGACAAGACCGGGGCGGACTTCCAGCTCGTGCTGGACAGCATGGAGGAGCGCCTCGCCGCGAACGCCGTGCCGATCCAGTGGCCGATGGGCGCGGAGGATCAATTCGTAGGCATCCTCGACCTGGTGGAGATGAAGGCGGTCACCTACGGTGACGACCTGGGCAAGGACATCCAGTTCGTGGAGATCCCGGCGCAGTGGAAAGAGACCGCCGAGGAGAAGCGCAACCTGATGGTGGAGCGGCTGGCGGACGTCGACGACGAGGTCGCCATGCACTTCCTGGAAGGCGAGGAGATCCCGCTCGAGACCCTCAAGGGTGCGATCCGCAAGGCCACCATCGGCATGAAGATCTTCCCGGTCGTGTGCGGCTCGGCGCTCAAGAACAAAGG
>CAZIBD010000073.1:0-14835 GCA_964536935.1 uncultured bacterium
GATGCCGCGACGTCGTCCGACGACCCCCTCGACGTGTCCCCTCCCATGCCGTGCAACGCTGATCAGAACACCGCGTTACACGGCATGTGACCGTTCACAGGCTAGAACCGCCATGGTTCCCCGCCGGCATCTCGAACAACATTTCGGATGTCGTTCCGTGGTTGTTGGGCTCAGCCCCGCAGTCCCTGCGCCATCGCGTAGTACAGATCGTTGAAGCGGAGCTGGCTGCGCAGGGCGCGCAGGTCGGTGGTGCCGTCGATCGTGACCAGCTCCACGCCGGCGATCTCCGCCAGGTCCTCCACGTGCTCGATCGTGATGCCGTAGCTGTAGGCGGTGTGATGAGCGCCCCCGGCATGGATCCAGGCCGCCACGCCCGTCTTGAAGTCGGGCTTCACGTGCCACAGCGCGCGCGCCACGGGCAGCTTCGGAAGGTCGGGTGGCTCCACCGCGTCCACGGCGTTCGCCAGCAGCCGGAAGCGGTTCCCCATATCCACCAGGGAGACGTTCACCGCCGGTCCGGGAAGGGCGTCGAAGACGAGGCGCACCGGGTCGTCGCGTCCGCCGATGGAGAGCGGATGCACCTCCAGCGAGGGGGTGCCGGCCGCGATGGAGGGGCAGACCTCGAGCATATGGGCGCCCAAAACCTGCTCGCCGCCTGCCGGAAGGTGGTAGGTGTAGTCCTCCATGAAGGAGGTTCCTCCCCGGTCGCCGGCCATCACCTTGACCGCGCGCACCAGCACGGCCCCCTTCCAGTCCCCCTCG
Source organism: uncultured bacterium (assembly GCA_964536935.1). Lineage (GTDB taxonomy): Bacteria > Deinococcota > Deinococci > Deinococcales > Trueperaceae > JASBRS01. The sequence continues at coordinate 763 of CAZIBD010000073.1, forward strand.
GCGCCGAAGCCGTAGCCCTCGGCCATGAGGCGCTGGACGGCCAGGCCCGGGAGCTGCGGAAGGCCGTGGAGGTCTTCGAAGGTCGTGGTGAATCCCTTGAAGCCGCCCTCTTCCAGGAAGCTGCGGAGGCCGAGCTCGATGCGCGCCCCGTCGCGTAGCGAAGCCGCACGTTGGCCGCCCTTGCGCAGTTCGGGCGCGACTTCGTAACTCGCCTCGTACTCTTCGATCAGAGCGTCGATCCCGGCCTCGCTCACGGCGCGGACGCGCTCGACGAGGTCGCCCACCCCGAACCCGTCGACGGTGAAGCCGAAGCGCAGCTCGGCGGCGACCTTGTCGCCCTCCGTGACCGCCACGCCACGCATGTTGTCGCCGAAGCGCGCGAAGCGGGCGCCTTGGAGATCCGCCCAGGCGTTCGCAGCGCTGGCCCACGTCGCGAGGCGGGCGTGCACGTCGGGATCGGTCCAGTGCCCGACAACGACCTTTCGCCGCAGGCCCATGCGGGTGTGCAGGAACCCCGCTTCCCGGTCGCCATGGGCGGACTGGTTGAGGTTCATGAAGTCCATGTCGATGGCGTCCCAGGGCAGGTCGCGGTTGAACTGGGTGTGGAGGTGGCACAGCGGCTTGTCGAGCGTGGCGAGACCCCGGGACCACATCTTGGCCGGCGAGAAGGTGTGCATCCAGAGGATCACCCCGGCGCAGGTGGGATCGGCGTTCGCCTCACGGCATCGGATCGCGATCTGCTCGGCCGTCGTCATCACGCCCTTGAACACCACGTTCGAAGGCATCTCGGGGACTTCGTCCAGGCCGTCGACGATGGCCCGGGCGTGGCGCTCGACCTCGTGGAGGATGTCCTCGCCGTAGAGGTGTTGAGAGCCGCAGAGGAACCAGATCTCGGAGTGTGTGCTCATGGTGTGCGTATCTGCCTCCTTAGGGGCTCGAGGGCGCCGCGGCGTTACTGGCCGTAGACGTGGGTGTAGCGCTCGTGGAGCGCGTCGATGTCCTCCTGGGCGAGCGGTTGGGGCTCGCCGAGCTGGAGCGCGTGATGGACCGTCCGGGCAACGTCCTCGCACATGACGGCGGCCTGCACCGCATCGCGCGGGGTCGGGCCGATGGTGAACACGCCGTGGTTGCGCATCAGCGTCGCCGGTGAGCGGTGCCCCGTCAGCACGCGCACGACCTCCTGGCCGATCTCCTCGCCGCCGATCCGGGCGAAGCCGCCGCAGGGGATGGGCCCCCCGAACTCGTCGGCCATGGCGGTGAGCACGCACGGGATCTCGCGCCCCAGCGCCGCGAAGGCGGTGGCGTAGGCGCTGTGGGTGTGTACGATGCCGCCGACTTCGGGCATCGCGCGGTAGATGGCCGCGTGGGTCGCGGTATCGGAGGAGGGCTTGAGTCCGCCTTCCACCTCGAGGTCGTCCAGGCCGACCACGCACATCGAGGCGGGCGTGAGGCTCTCGTAGGGCACGCCGCTCGGCTTGATCACCATGCGCTGCTCGCCCGGGACCCTGGCGCTGATGTTGCCGCTCGTCCACGCCACGAGCCGTTGGCTGGGCAAGATGGCGTGCAGGTCCGAGACGGTGCGCTTCAGTTCGTCGAGGGTCACGAGGCGGCCTCCTTCGCTTCCGTTGCCTGGTCGCGCGCCAGGCGCCGCAGGCGCTTCATCACGCCGCCGGGCTCGTCGGCGCCCGCGCGGCCGAAGGTGTCGTGCAGGAAGAGGTAATCGGCGTAGAGCCGGTCGTAAACGGCCGTGTTCGCGGCGACGGGCTCGTAGGTCGTGGGGGCGAGCGAGCCCATGTGGGCGGCGGCCTCGCGGATGTCGGCGTACGCGCCGGCGGCGACCGCGGCGTGCATGGCGCTGCCCAGCGCGGGCCCCTGCTCGCTGCCGATCACATGCATCTTCCGGCCCAGCACGTCGGCGTAGATCTGCATCATCAGCGGGTTCTTGGCGGGGAGTCCGCCGGCGGCCACCAGACGGGTCACCGGGACGCCGCCGTTCTCGAGGGTCTCGATGATGAGACGCGTGCCGTAGGCGGTCGCTTCGAGCAGCGCCCGGTAGATGTCGGGCGCCCGGGTGGCCAGCGTCATCCCGACCAGGAGCCCGCCGAGCTCGGCGTCCACGAGAACGCTGCGGTTGCCGTTGAACCAGTCGAGGGCCAGGAGCCCGTGCTGGCCGGGGCGCTGGGTTCGCGCCTCGCGCTCCAGCAGGGCGTGCACGTCGATACCTTCGCGCTCCGCTCGATCCCGGTACTCGGGCGGGACGCCGTGCTCGACGTACCACGCGAAGATGTCGCCGACACCGCTCTGGCCGAGCTCGTAGCCGTACATGCCAGGGACGATGCCACCATCGACGACGCCGGCCATCCCCTCCACCTCGTGGAGCTCCTCGCCGACCAGGACGTGGCACGTCGAGGTGCCCATGATCATGACCATGGTGCCCGGCTCGACGTGGCCGGAGGCCGGGAGGGTGACGTGGGCGTCGACGTTGGCCACCGCGACGGGCGTGCCTGGCGCGAGGCCGGTCCAGCCGGCCGCTTCCGCGGTAAGCCCTCCCGCCTTGTCCCCCAGGGCTGCCAAGGTGCGCGACATCTTGGTGTCGACCACGTCGGCGAGCTGTGGGTGGAGCGCTGCGAAGTACTCGTTGGAAGGGAAGCTGCCGTCCTGATGGATGGCCTTGTAGCCGGCCGTGCAGGCGTTGCGGGTCTCCACGCCGGTGAGCTGCCAGACGACCCAGTCGGCTGCCTCGAGGAGCCGCTCCGCCCGGGCGTAGATCTCGGGCGCCTCCTCGAGGATCTGAAGGCTCTTGCTGAAGAACCACTCGCTGCTGATCTTGCCGCCGTAGCGCGCGAGCCAGCCCTCGCCTCGTTGCCGGGCCACCTCGTTGATGCGGTCGGCCTGGGGCTGCGCGGCGTGGTGCTTCCAGAGCTTCACCCAGGCGTGGGGCTCGTCGCGAAGCTCGGGCAGGCGGCACAAGGGCGTTCCGTCGGCCAGGGTCGGAAGCATGGTGCAGGCGGTGAAGTCGATGGCCACCCCGATCACCTCGGCGGCACGGACCTTGGCCTTCTCGAGCACGGCCGGAACGGTGCTCTGGACTGCGGCCAGGTAGTCGTCGGGGTTCTGCAGGGCGTAGTCGGGTGGAAGCTTGCGACCGCCGGGCAGCCGCTCGTCGATCACGCCGTCGCCGTACGCGTGCACGGAGGTCGCCAGCTCCGCTCCGTCCGACACGCGCACCAGCAGCGCACGGGCCGACTCGGTACCGAAATCGATGCCGATGGTGTACATGAATCCTCCCGCCCCGATGGGTCTGCGCTGCGCCCGACACCTACGGGGCGCCGACGCAGCCTGGCATGCCGGTTCGCACTGCCCCGTGTTAACGCTCTCAGCGTAGCGAGCCCCGACGGCCGCGTCAAGCGCAACCGCCAGCAGCGAAGGCCCTGCCCGGCCTCGCCTGTGACCGCGGAACACGACGGGTGGGACGATTCCGAGCGGGATCGTCCGCGCGGCCTTGTTGGAAAGGCCCCCGCGATGGTAACATGTGAGCGTTCTCAGATACGAGCGCACTGGTACGCTCAGCGGGACTTCCCAGGAGAGAGGGACCGAGCGTGACCGAAAAACGGCGTCGGGCCACCCTGCATGATGTCGCACAGTTGGCGGGAGTGTCCCATCAAACGGTGTCACGCGTCGTCAACCAGCACCCGAGCGTGGCCGAGCAGACGCGGCTGCGCGTCTTGGAGGCGATCCGCGAGTTGGACTACGCACCCAACCGCGTAGCGCAGAGTCTGGCGACACGCCGCTCCAAGACGGTCGGCATCGTCGGCTACGGCACGACGCACTACGGCCCGTCGCAGATGGTCGCGCATATCGAGGCCGACCTGAAGGCGAAGGGGTATGCCCTCGTGTACACCGCCGTGGCCGATCTCAGCGCCGACGTCCTGCGCGAGCAGGTCGCCTCCCTGCGCGACCAGCTCGTCGACGGCCTCGTCCTCATCACGCCTGCCGGCGGAGGGCACCTGCTCGAGGCGGGTGGGCTCATCCGGGTCCCGTTCGTGATGATCGATGCCATGCTCGGCGAGCACGTCCCATCCGTGGTCATCCATCAGCATCACGGCGCGCGCCTGGCGACGCAGCATCTGGTGGACAAGGGGCACCGGGCCCTGTGCGAGATCAGCGGTCCGCTGACGTGGAGCGGGGCCAGGCAACGTCACGACGGCTGGCTCGCGACGTTGAAGGACGCCGGGATCACGCCGGGCGCGAGCGTCGAGGGGGATTGGACGCCCGCGAGCGGCTACCAAGCTGCCAAGCGGTTGCTCGGGCTTGGCGAGCGCTTCACCGGCGTGTTCGTCGGCAACGACCAGATGGCCCTGGGAGCGCTGCGCGCGTTCCGCGAGGCCGGTCTCGACGTTCCAGGTGACGTGTCGGTGGTGGGCTTCGACGACATTCCGGAGGCCGCCTACTTCGAGCCCCCGCTCACGACCGTCAGGCAGGACTTCACGGCGCTGGGGCAACAGGCCGTGGACTTGCTGCTGGCACGCATGAGCTCGCCGGACGTTCCGGCCCAGCAGCGGGTCCTCTACCCTCAACTCATCGAGCGGCAGAGCGTGGCGTGCGTCTAGAGCACGCTGCCCTTTGCCCATCGACGTGTCGTCGCTCCGAGATCGTCCTCGGTCGAGCAGCGACGCAGCGCGCCTAGCGGAGCTCGACCGGCAGTAACTCCTTCGGGAAGTTCTGGAAGGCCACCAGCCGGGTGAACCGTTCGATGGCGCGCGCTCCCACCGAGGTGCTGCGTCCGTCGGAGGTGGCGGGGTAGGGGCCGCCGTGCACCATGGCCCGGCACACCTCCACGCCGGTGGGGACCTGGTTGACGATCAGGCGGCCCGCCTTGCGCTCCAGGGCCGCGACCAGCGGCCGGTACCGGTCCCACTCGTCGGGCTCACCATGCAGGGTGGCGGTGAGCTGCCCCTCCATGGCGCCGGCGAAGGCCAGCAGGTCGTCGTCCGAGCGGTAGCGCACCAGGATCGTGGTCGGCCCGAACACCTCGTGCGCGAGCCGCGGGTTGGCGAGAACGGCCTGGACGTCCGTCTCCCACACGGCGGCGCTCGCCGCGCTCAACAGGGCGCCCGGTTTGCCTTCGGCTAGCTTGCGTGCGCCCTCGTCCGCAAGCCGTTGCAGGCCACGTTGGAAGCCGCTGTGGATACCCGGTGTCAGCATGGTGTGGGCCTCTGCCTTGCGGGCGCCTTCGACCAGGTGGTCGCGCACTGCGTCGCCGGCCTCGCCCGCTTCCAGCAGGACGATGCCGGGATTGGTGCAGAACTGCCCGACGCCGAGTGTGACGCTGGCCAGGAGCGCGTCCGCGATCGCCTGGGGCCGCTGGCGCGCGGCGTGGGGGAGCACGAAGACGGGGTTGACGCTGCTCATCTCGGCGTAGACGGGGATGGGGTCGGACCGGTCCGCGGCCAGCCGCATGAGCGTCTGCCCGCCGGCGCGCGACCCCGTGAAGCCCACGGCACGCACCAGCGGGTGCCGCACCAGCGCCTGCCCGACCTCGTAGCCGTCGTCGAACAACAGGGAGAAGGTACCGTCCGGCATCTCCCGCTCCCGCGCCGCGGCCCGCAGGGCACGCCCGACCAGCTCGGAGGTGCCGGGGTGGGCCGGGTGGGCCTTGACGATCACCGGACAGCCCGCCGCGAGTGCGGACGCGGTGTCGCCACCCGCCACGGAGAAGGCGAGAGGGAAGTTGCTGGCCCCGAACACCGCCACCGGGCCGAGCGGCCGGCGCATCGAGCGAACGTCGGGCATGGGCGCAGGCCTGCGTTGAGGGTCGCCTCGGTCGATGCGAGCGTCCACCCAGCCGCCCTCGTCGAGGAGGCTCGCGAAGAGCCTGAGCTGGTTGGCGGTGCGGCCCAGCTCGCCGGTGAGGCGGGCGCTGCCCAGGGCCGTCTCGCGGTCGGCGCGCTCGATGATGGCCTCGCCTCGACCCTCCAGCTCGGCGGCCGCGGCGCGCAGGAAGCCCGCCCGCTCCGCCTGCGAGGTCGCTGCGAAGGCGGGAAAGGCGTTCTCGGCGGCGGCGGCCGCGCGGTCCAGGTCGGCGGGCGAGGTGGGGTGGAAGGCGGGCTCGAGCGGCTCGCCGGTGCGGGCGTCCGTCGCGTGGAACGTCCTCGTGCCCGGCTCGGCGGTCGCCAGGCCGAGGAGCGACCGGCCCTTCAACGTGCCCGGCATCAGACGGCCCCGGCCCGCTCGGGCCGGGACGCGAGCGCGTGCTGGATGACCCGCTCGGCGGCAGCGAGCTCGGCGCCGGCGAGCTCCAGGCGCGGCGGCCGCACGCGAGCGTTGCCGTGCCCCACGTGCTCCTGCACGAGCTTGATGAGCTGCACGAACTTGGGGACGGTGTCGAGCCTGAGCAGGGGAAGGAACCATCGGTAGAGCTCGAGGGCCTCGTCGGAGCGGCCTTCCCGTGCCAGCCGGAACAGCGCCACCGACTCAGCCGGCAGGGCGTTCACCAGCCCCGCGATCCAGCCCACGGCGCCCGCTGCGACCCCCTCGACGATGGCATCGTCTACGCCCACCAGGATCTCCAGGCGGTCGTCCAGAAGGGCGCGCAGCGCGGTGACCCGGCGCACGTCGGTGCTGGACTCCTTGACGGCGGCCAGGTTGGGGTGCTCCGCGGCCAGCTCGGCGATCTGCTCGGGCGTGAAGTCGGTGGTGTAGGCGACCGGGTTGTTGTAGAGCATGCAGGGCAGCGAGGTGGCGTCGAGGACGGCGGCGACGTGCGCCTTCATCTCGCGCCAGTCGGTGCTGTAGACGTAGGGCGGCAGCACCATGAGGCCGCGGGCCCCCGCCGCCTCGACGGCGCGCGCGAAACTCACCGCGTCGGCGGTGGCGAGCGCCGCCACGCCCGGAACGACGGGCGCCCGCCCGCCGAGCGCGTCGACCAGTGTGCGCACCACGGCCACCTTCTCTTCGAAGCTCAACGTGGCCGCCTCCCCCAGCGAGCCGCCCGGCACCACGCCGTTGCAGCCCTGCTCGACCATCCAGCGGGCGTGCTCGGCGAGGAACGCGTGGTCGACCTGGAGCTGCTCGTCAAAGGGGGTGGTGATGGCGGGGAAGACGCCGCGCCAGTCGATGCCGGAACCGTCCCGGCCCGACGGTTGCCTTTCCAGAGGGCTCGCTCGCATGCGCGGACTCCTTTCGTGAAGCGGGGGTGCGGAACCGACGGTGTTCCAGTCCAGCCGAGCACGGTCGGAGCGGGTCGGTCGCGATCTGACAACGTGTAGACTATGGCCCGCATCGCGGACGCATCAAGGGCGCGGCGTCGGGCAGGCGCCGCGGACCCGGAAGGCGGAGGAACGCCGATGGGGCAACGGCCCGTCCACGTCATCGACTCGCACACCGCGGGTGAGCCGACCCGGGTCGTCGTGGCCGGCGGCCCCGAGCTGGGCTCCGGGAGCATGGCGCAGCGCCTGGAGCGCTTCCGGCGCGACTTCGATCGCTTCCGCTCGGCCGTGGTCAACGAGCCGCGTGGCTCCGACGTGCTGGTGGGCGCGCTGCTGCAGGAGCCGGTCGACGCGGGCGCCGCGGCGGGCGTGCTCTTCTTCAACAACGTCGGCATGCTGGGCATGTGCGGACACGGCACCATCGGCCTGGTGCGCACCCTGCAGTACCTGGGCCGGCTGGGGCCGGGACGGCACCGCATCGAGACCCCGGTAGGGCCGGTGGACGCCGAGCTGCACGAGGACGGCCGGGTCAGCGTGCGTAACGTGCCCGCCTACCGGCACCGCAAGGCCGTGCGCCTGGAGCTGCCGGGCGGCGGCTCCGTCAGCGGCGACGTGGCCTGGGGCGGCAACTGGTTCTTCCTGAGCCACGATCACGGCCAGCGCGTCGAGCCGGGCCGCATCGAGGCTCTCACCGAGTACGCCTGGGCCGTGCGCCGCGCGCTCGCCGCCGCGGGCGTGACCGGTGCGGACGGAGCCGAGATCGACCACATAGAGCTCTTCACCGACCCACCGGCGTCGGCCGAGGCGGCCGACAGCCGCAGCTTCGTGCTGTGCCCCGGGGGCGCCTACGATCGTTCGCCGTGTGGCACGGGCACCAGCGCGAAGCTGGCCTGCCTGCAGGCGGACGGCCACCTGGAACCCGGGCAGGCCTGGCGGCAGGAGAGCGTCATCGGTAGTCGCTTCGAGGCGCGCTTCGAGCTCGATGCCGGCGACCGGGTGGTCCCCACCATCACCGGCGAGGCCTACGTCACGGCCGACGCCACCCTCCTGTTCGACGAGTACGACCCGTTCCGCTGGGGCATCCGGTGAGCGGCCGCGTGGTGGTCATCGGCGCCGGCGTGGTCGGTCTGTTCACGGCCCTCTACGCCCGCCGCGCCGGCTTCGACGTCACCGTGGTCGACCGCGAGGGGAGCGAGCGCGACACCACCTCCTACGGCAACGCCGGGCTGGTGGTGCCCAGTCACATCGTGCCGCTCGCCGCGCCCGGTGCGGTCGTGCAGGGCCTGCGGTGGATGTTCGATGCGGAGAGCCCCTTCTATGTGCGGCCGGAGCCGGACCTCGCCCTCCTGACCTGGGGCTGGCGCTTCTGGCGAGCGTCGACCCTCGAGCGGGCGCGGCGCGCGGGCCCGCTGCTCCGCGACCTCCACCGGGCGAGCAAGGCCGAGTACCTCGACCTGCAGGAGCGCCTTGGCCGTTCGTTCGATCTGGCGGAAACCGGTCTGGTGATGCTGTGCGCGACGGAGGAGGGGTTGGAGGCGGAAGCGCGCGGCGCCGCCCGCGCGGTCGCGCTCGGCATGTCCCCGCGCGTGCTGGGGCGGGCCGAGGTCGAGGCGCTCCAACCGGGCGTCCGGCTCGACGTCGTGGGCGGCGTCTACTACCCGGAGGACGCCCGCCTCGATCCTCGCCTCCTCATGAGGGCGCTCCAGGAGCACCTCGAGGAGACCGGTGTGGCGTTCCGCTGGGGCGTGCGCGTCGACGGGCTGGAGGTGAGCGGGGACCGGGTCGGGGGCGTGCGTGTCAGCGAGGCCGGACAAACTCGTCGTCCGGACAGCCATGCCGGGACCCTCGGCGTCACGCTGACGGCCGACGAGGTGGTGCTCGCCGCGGGCGTGTGGTCCGAGGAGCTGGCGCGCTCGGTCGGACTGCGTCTGCCCATGCGGGCGGGGAAGGGCTACAGCATGACGGTGAGCGATCCGCCCGAGCGGCCCTCGACGCCGGCCATCCTCTCGGAGGGTCACGTCGCGGTCACCCCGTTCGAGCGGGGCGTGCGCTTCGGCGGCACCATGGAGCTCACCGGCGTGCGCCAGGGTGTCAGCGCCAGCCGGGTCCGGGGCATCGTCCGTTCGGTTCAACGGGTGTTCCCGGCCATCACGCCGGAGGTCTTCGCAAGCGTGCCGGTGTGGTACGGCTTCCGACCCTGCAGCCCGGACGGCCTGCCGTACCTCGGACGCTCCGGCAGCCTGCGCAACCTCACCGTGGCCACAGGACACGCCATGATCGGGATGTCGCTGGCGCCGGTGACCGGCAAGCTGGTGGCAGAGTTGCTGGCCGGACGCCCGCCGAGCCTGCCGCTCGAGGCTCTCAGCCCCGATCGCTATAGCTGAGCGGCAGGTGCGTCGGTTCCGCCCGCGGCCGGCCCGGGCGCAACCATCCGGATGCCGAAGGGAGGCATACGTGAGCAGGATTCGGTGGGGCATCCTCAGCACGGCCGACATCGCCGTCCGCAAGGTGATCCCCGCGTTGCAGAAGAGCGCGCTCGTCGAGGTGAGTGCCATCGCCTCCCGCGATCTCGCCCGGGCACAGGCCGTAGCCGAGCAGCTGCGCATCCCGCACGCCTACGGGAGCTACGAGGAGCTGCTCGCCTCGCCCGAGGTCGATGTGGTGTACAACCCGCTCCCCAATCACCTGCACGTGCCCTGGTCGCTCCGCGCGATCGAGGCAGGCAAGCACGTGCTGTGCGAGAAGCCGATCGGGCTCAGCGTCGAGGAGGGAGAGCAGCTGCTCGAGGCGGCCCGCGGGCGCCCCGATCTGAAGGTGATGGAGGCGTTCATGTACCGCTTCCATCCCCAGTGGCTCGAGCTCCGGCGCATCGTCGACGAGGGCGGTGTCGGAGACCTGCGCACCATCCAGTCGTTCTTCTCGTACTTCAACGACGACCCCGACAACATCCGCAACGACCCCGACCTGGGCGGCGGCGGCCTGATGGACATCGGCTGCTACAACATCTCGCTGTCGCGCTTCGTGTTCCGCGCCGAGCCACGGCGCGTGATCTCCAGCGTGGAGTTCGACCCCGACCTGGGCGTCGACCGGCTTGCCTCGGCCCTGCTGGAGTTCGAAGGCGGCACCTCCACCTTCACCTGCGGCACCCAGCTCGCTCCCTATCAGGCCGTCCACGTCTTCGGGACGGAAGGGAGGGTCTCGCTGGAGATCCCGTTCAACGCCCCTCAGGATGGCCCCACCCGCCTGAGGCATCAGCGTGGGGGCGAGACCGTCGAACGGGTGTTCGATCGCGTCGATCAGTACACGCTTCAGGGCGACGCCCTATCCCGCGCGGTCCAGGACGGCTCGCCGGTGCCGACGCCGCTCGTGGACGCCGTGGCGAACATGCGGGTGATCGAGGCGGTGTTCCGAAGCGGTCGTTCGAACGCCTGGGTGCAGATCGCACGACCGTGAGCGCGGCCGTGCCGCGGATGGCCGGCGGGCGGCGGGGACGATGGATGGTAGCATCGGCATCGGAAATGAAAGCGTGTGCACCGGTCGTGCAGGGAAGGCCGACGCGGGCAACTCGCGGCGGCGTAGGTCCAGACGAGACCGACTGCTGGCGGTGGTGACGTTGGCCGGGCGCACGCTTTGAGCGGCAACGGGAAGAGGCGCGGCATGGGCGAGATGCCCTCGCAATCGACGAGCACGAGCCGAGGAGAACCGGAAACGCCACCGGAGTCCGGGGCGGCGGACGCCGCAGACGAAGAGTCGAGGCCGCTTCAAGCGGGCGGGGGAACGCGGGTCGAAACGGTCGTTCCACCCGGCGTCAGCCTCCGACTGACTCTCTACTCGCTGCTGGTCGGCGTCATCGCCGGTTTCGGAGCGGTCGCCTTCCGCAAGCTCATCGCGCTGTTCCACAACCTGTTCTTCTTCGGTCGAGCGAGCTTCATCTACGACACGCTCAAGCACTCCGATGCGAGCGTCTGGGGTATCGGGGTCATCGCGGTGCCGGTGGTGGGCGCCCTGGTCGTGGCCTTCCTCGTCAAGACCTTCGCGCCCGAGGCCAAGGGGCATGGCGTCCCCGAGGTGATCGACGCCATCTACTACAACGGCGGGCGCATCCGCCCGGTGGTGGCGGTCATCAAGTCGGTAGCGTCTTCGATCTCCATCGGATCGGGCGGCTCGGTCGGGCGCGAGGGCCCGATCATCCAGATCGGCGCTACCTTCGGGTCGGTCCTGGGCACGTGGCTGGGGATGCCGGAGTGGAAGCGGCTCACGCTGCTCGCCTGCGGCGCGGGCGGCGGCATCGCGGCGACGTTCAACACGCCGATCGGCGGCATCCTGTTCGCGGTCGAGATCATGATGGTGGAGATCAGCGCCCGCAGCCTGGTGCCGGTGATGATCGCCACGGGCACCGCAAGCTTCATCGGTCGGTTGTTCTTCGGCCCCCAGGCCTCGTTCATCATCCCCTCCCTCACCATCCACTCGGCCACGACGACGCCGCTCGGGGTGTACGGCGCCTACGCCGTCCTCGGGCTGGTGATGGGTTTCCTGGCGACCCTCTACACGCGCTCGATCTACGCCTTCGAGGACCTGTTCGACCGCATCCCGGCCAGCTACTACGTGCGCCACGCTTTCGGGATGGCCCTGGTGGGCGTGATGATGTACGCGCTCTATCGCACGGTGGGTCACTACTACATCCAGGGCGTCGGCTACGCCACCATCCAGGACATCCTCAACGGCGCACTTACCGTGACCTGGCTGCTCCTCGCGCTGGTGGTTCTCAAGCTGCTGGCCGTCTCGCTCACGCTGGGCTCCGGCGCGTCGGGTGGCATCTTCTCCCCGGCCCTGTTCATGGGGGCTACCCTCGGAGCCGCACTGGTGCATCTCGGCCACGACGCGTTCCCGAGCCTCCAGGTGAGCCTGGCCGGCGGGGCGGTGATCGGCATGGCCTGCATGGTCGCGGCCAGCACGGGCGCCGCCGTCACGGCGGTGGTGATGATCTTCGAGATGACCCGCGACTACAACGTCATCATCCCGCTCATCATCGCGGTCTCCCTCGCCTATGCCATCCGGCGCTGGCTGCTCGCCGACAGCATCTATACCCTCAAGCTCACGCGTCGAGGGCGGGTGATCCCGTCATCGTTCCAAAGCAACCTGTACCTGATGCGCGACGCGCACCAGATGATCCAGGCGCCCTGGCTGTGGCTCGATGCTGACAGCGACCTCGACACGCTCAGGGATCGCGTTCGTGGTCAGAGTGGCTTGCCCCACGTGGTGCTCGCGCGCAAGGGGCGGATCGTCGGCGTGGTGACGAAGGAGACCCTGAGGCAGCGCTTGCGTGAGAGCTCCGAGGCCGCGCCGCTCGCCGACCTCGCCGATGGACACTTCACGGTCGTCGACGACACCACCCAGGTCGTCGACCTCATCGGGCGCCTGCGCGGTGAGGCCAGCCGCGTGGCTGTCATCGTGCACGGCGATTCCGATCCCGTCGATCCCGAGTCCGTGCTCGGCATCGTCTCCTGGGACGACGTGATGCAGAGCGCCAACCTGCCGGTCGACCTGATTCGCCGCGGTACGCGCACGCTGAGCTCTGCACCACCCCGCCGCGGTCAGGGCCGGTAGATCAGCTCACGCGCGTTGCCGGTGTCGGCAACGATCACCATGCCGTCGAAGACGCGGACGCCCTGGGGTCCGGAGAGGGTGTTGGCGGCGGTGGAAAGGCCGCGGTTGGCGCTGGTTTGAGTGAAGTTGGCCTGGCCGAGAACGCTGCTCGCGGTCTTCACGATGCTCGGCTCGAGGTCGAACGCGAGCACGCGGTGGTTGCCCGTATCGGCGACGAAGAGCTGGTTGCCGTTCGTGGAGATCGCACGGGGGGCGTTCAACCCGGTAACAGTGCTGTCACCGGGTGCGCCCGGCGTGCCGGTCGTCATCCCGGCCTGGCCGAGAACATCGTTTGCGCCGATGCCCGACGACGTCGGGATCGCGGTCCAGACGAGGACCCGGTTGTTGTCCGTGTCTGACACCTCAAGCCGCCCACCGTAGCTCGCCACGCCGCTGGGCGTCGCGAGCGTCCCGGCCCCTATGGCTCCGCCGCGGTTCGGGCTGCAGGAGCCGAATCCGCTCTGGCCGAGGACGACGTCCGCGCCGGCGCCGGACGACGTCGGCACCGCGTTCCATACCAGCACCCGGTTGTTGCCAGTGTCCGCCACGACGAGCTTGCCCTGGTCGGTGATCAGAACGGCGCGCGGGCCGTTGAGGCCGCCTTGCGTGCAATTGGCGTTGTTGCTGTAGAAACTGTTCTGCCCGAGAACGATGCTCGGCGGCGTGCTCTGACCCGCAGGCGGCTTGGTCCAGAGGAGCACGCGGTTGTTGACCGTATCGGCGACCGCGAGCATGCCGTTCCTCGCGCTGACGCCGGCGGGCGCGTTCAGCGAGGTCCTACCGAGCGGCACGGTGTCGCGTGTCGTCCACGACGACTGGCCCAACAGCACGTCGAATGAGAACGTCTGCTGGATGGTGGGCACGGGGTTCAAGCCCACGACGCGGTTGTTGCCCGTGTCCGGCATGTAGAGCGTGCCGCCCAGGAGAGCGGGGGCGCCCTGCGGGTCGCTCAGCCCGGACTGGGTGGTGGTCGGGAGGCTCCCGTTGAGCGTCGACTGACCGATCGCCACCTTCGCGGATGCTCCGTTTGGAAGGGTGACGTACGGGTAGTACAGCTGCAACGTCGCCGTCGACGTCGTGCCCGAAGCGGTAGCGGTCGCGACCAGCGTGTTGGCGCCGTCCCCCAGCGTTACAGACTTCGAGAAGGTGCCCACCGTGGGCAGCGCGAGGCTCACGGCGTTGCCGTTGAGCGTGAGGCTGAAGGCGCTCGGGTCGGTGC
>CAZIBD010000074.1:0-14811 GCA_964536935.1 uncultured bacterium
GAAGGGCACGTTCCACACGCGCTGGGAGGTCGACGAAGCGAAGCGTTGAGCGGCCCCATCGGGCGTTGGGCTCCGCGGTCGCCGAGATGCCGCGGAGCCGCCAACGCTACCGGGGCGCCGTCCCGTCGGTAGCGACGTTCTGGCGCGGGCCGTCAATCGCGGTCGCGCTCATCCCGATCGTGCTTCCGCGACGCATCTTCCGATCGCCTCGGGAAGCTCGGGGTCAGGGCGCCCCCCGACCAGAACGGTGCGTAGCCCCAGTAGTCGTAGACGCTACCCCAATAGGCCCTGTGATCGACGGCAGCCAGATCCGGGTCGTAGTCCGGCGCGTTGGCGACGTGGTGGTGCGTTCGGTCGATGTGAACCTCGTCGTCGTCGAGGCGAATGACAGCATCAACCGGGACCAGGTGCCGCTTCTCGCCGATGCCCAGGACACCGCCCTGAGCGACACGCAGGAACCTGACCGTTGACCCACCTTCGTCGACCATCAGGTCCACCACGTGACCGACGTGCTTGCCGTCCTTGTCGAAGACCTTCCTCCCGCGAACGTCCTCGGATGAGTTCTTCACCGTGAGATGGGATTCGCTGAGCGTGCGGAGCGCGGACGTGCCTTCGTGAGCCATGTCGCTCTCCTTCCCGGGTCTACCCGTAGCGGCCGACCTGACCGAAGCGTACATCCGCGATCGCGGGTCGTCGCGCTCACCTGCGCCTGGACTGCGCCCTCGTGCCGGCGTTCGCCTTCGGTGATTCGAAACGCGCGTGACACCCCCGGCGGCGCGCACCGACGGCGCCGGAGACCCCCGCCAGGCCGACGTGGCCGGGTTGCTCGTCCGACCTACGTCCCCTGGCCTGTCTCTTGCCGCCCGTCCAGGACGTGCGTCTCGATAGCCCGTGCGAAGCCGTCTTCGTCGTTTCCCAGCGTGGTGAAGTTCGCCTGGGCCTGCACCTCGCCACTGGCGTTCCCCATTGCGATGCTCATGCCGCTGTTGCCGAACATCGGCACGTCGTTGGGCATGTCGCCAAGGGTGGCGATCGCCGCTCTCGGGATGCTCATGGTATCGGCCAGGTACTCGACGACCGCGCCCTTCGTCGCCTTGCTGTGGGTGACGTCCAGGTAGTAGGGTTGCGAACGTTCGGCGGAAGCATCGCCGCCCAGCGCGACCTGCATCGCCGCTTCGCAGCTGGCAACCGCGTCCAGATCGTCGCTCACCCCCACGATCTTGACGGCGCGTTCCAGCAGCGGCTCGAAGTCCTGGGCCACCTTGGCCTCGAAATCGACCGTCGCGGTTTCCCGGTCCACGTGCGGGCCGTCCGGGTCCGGCACGTACCAGTCCGTATCGGTGTAGAGCCAGGCGGTCAACTGGTGCTCGCTCAGGAGTCGTAGTGTGTGCCGGGCCATGGCCCTGTCCAGGAACCGTGACAGCACCACGTCGAGCTCCGGCGTCGCGAACACGCCACCGTTGAACCCGGCCACGACCGTGTCGATAGCAAGATCGTCGATGACCGACTTCAGGCCGCGCGGAGGCCGGCCACTCGTGATCGCGAAGGCGATGCCGGCCGTCCGCAAGGACGTAACCGCCCTCTTCGTCCGCGGCGTCAGGAGTTTGTCGTTCGTTACCAGCGTCCCGTCGACATCGGCGAGCACCAGCGACACCTTGTTGGGCGAGTACGGCTTCATGCGACCACCGCGGTCCCTTCGTTTCCTACCAACCACGAGCCTACCGGCGCCGGTCAGCCCCGACGTTTCAAGACGGCGAGAGCACGCCGGACGACGTTGTCGGGTGTGAAGCCGTTCTTCTCCATCAAGACCTCGCCCGGCGCGGACGCCCCGAAGTGGTCGATTCCGACGACAGCCCCACCGTCGCCGACGTACGCGTGCCAACCCTGCGTGGCGCCGGCCTCGACGGCCAGACGCGCGGGCACGGACGCCGGCAACACCGCCTCGCGGTACTCCTCGGGCTGTGCTTCGAAGAGCTCCCAGCTCGGCATCGATACCGTCCGGGCCTTGACCCCTTGCTGCGCCAACAGCCGGCGCGCCTCCTCGATCAGGCTCACCTCCGAGCCGCTGGCGATGAGCACGATATCGGGTCGACCAACCGGAACGTCGGCCAGGACGTAGGCCCCTTTCCGGAGCCCGTCGGCGGCCGCGAGCCGGCTGCGGTCGAGCGTAGGCACGGCCTGGCGCGTGAGCACCAGAACCGTCGGGCGATCGCGCGTTTCGACGGCCACGCGCCAGGCGACGGCCACCTCGTTGGCGTCGGCCGGCCGTAGGACGGTGAGGTTCGGGACCGCGCGGAGATTCGCCAGCTGCTCGATCGGCTGGTGTGTCGGGCCATCCTCGCCCAGGGCGATGCTGTCGTGGGTGAACACGAAGATCACGCCCTGTCGCATGAGGGCGGCCAACCGGATGGGCGGGCGCATGTAGTCGGAGAACACCAGGAACGTGGCCGTGAACGGGAGCAGGCCACCGTGCGCCGCGAGACCGTTGGCGATCGCCCCCATGGCGTGCTCGCGGACGCCGAAGTGCAGGTTGCGTCCCGCATAGCTCCACCCGCCGCCCGCCGAACCCTGCAAGTCGCCGCTGGCGTCCGCCGGGTTCTGGAAGTCCCCCATCGCTGCGAGCGCCGTGTGCGTCGACGGGTCGAGGTCGGCCGAGCCGCCCACCAGGCCGGGCAGCCGGCGCCGGATGGCGTGGAGGACCTTTCCCGATGCGACCCGCGTGGCCATCCCGGAGGTGTCGGCGTCGAAGACGGGGATGTCGGCGTCCCAGCCGGCCGGCACGTCTCCGCGAACGGCCTGTTGGCAGGCGTGCGCGAGCTCTGGATGGTCGCTGGCGTACGCGGCGAACGCCTCGTCCCAATGGGCCTCGGCCCGCTTGCCCCGCTCGACCGCCTGACGGAAGTGCGCGAGGGCGGTATCGGGGATGTAGAAGGCGGGCTCCAGCGGCCATCCGGAGGCCCGCTTCGTCCGCTGGACCTCATCGGCCCCGAGGGGCGAGCCGTGCGCTTCGAAGGTGTCCTGCTTGTTCGGGGAGCCGTAGCCGATGTGGGTACGCAGCAGGAGCAGCGACGGTCGCTCCGTCTCCGAGCGGGCCTCCCGCAGGGCGCCGTCGATAGCCTCCAGGTCGTTGCCGTCCTCCACCGTCCGGACCTGCCAGCCGTACGCCTCGAAGCGCTTGGCGCGATCCTCGGTGAAGGTCATGGCCGTGCCGGCGGAGAGCGTGATGCGGTTGTCGTCGTAGAGCACGATGAACTTGCCGAGCCCGAGATGGCCCGCCAACGAGGCGGCTTCCGACGCGACACCTTCCATCAGGTCGCCATCGCCCACGAGGGCATAGGTGTGGTGGTCCACGATCTCGTGGCCGGGCCGGTTGAAGCGTGACGCCAGGTAGCGCTCCGCGATGGCCAGCCCGACACCGTTGGCCAACCCCTGTCCGAGAGGACCGGTGGTGACCTCCACGCCCGGCGTCAACTCGCTCTCGGGGTGCCCGGGGGTGACGCTGCCCCAGCGGCGGAAGCGCTCGAGCTCCCCGAGCGGAAGGCCGTACCCGGTCAGGTGTAGAAGGCTGTACAGCAGCGCCGAGCCGTGCCCGGCCGACAACACGAACCGATCTCGATTCGCCCACCGCGGATTCGCCGGATTGTGCCGGAGGAAACGCGTCCACAACACATAGGCGAACGCGGCAGCGCCCATCGGCAGACCGGGATGCCCGCTGCCTGCCTTCTGCACCATGTCAACGGAAAGGAAGCGGAGGGTGTCGATGCAGCGCAGGTCCAACTCTGGGGTCGTGTTGGTGGCACCCCAGGCGTCCCCCATGGTCCGGTCCGTGGTCATAGCATCGCCGTCCTCTCGTGAGCCTCGAGGTCCCTGCAAAGTGCCGGAGCCGCTCGAGCGGCCCGCCAAGAACCCGGGCGCGCCCCGGGCCGAGCCTCGACCGCCGTACCGGGCACCTGCGCCAGCGGCGCCCGCCGCGCGCTCTGGGCTTCTTGCGTCACGGTACAGCCAGTTCGTGAGGGGACCGACACGCCGCCAGCGGCCAGCAGGCCCGAGAGGGGGTGCGGGCCTCGCGCGCCGGGTGGGGTGTAGAACCCAGAGCTCAGGGTCTAGCTAGCTCTGGTCCGTGGAGAGCGCGGTCCCTAGCATTGACGGGTACCGGATTGACGGTGGTCCCATGAAACGAGCGATTCCCATCACGTCATTACTTCAGAATCTCAGGCCGCTGCAGTCAATTGTCACTGGCATCACCGCTACCGAAGATCGGGGACGAAGCCTGAGAGCCAGACAGCGCGCGTTCGTGTCGGCCGAGATGGAACACCGCCATCCGCCGAGCGTCCTCATCGGTCTGGCGGGGCCGCTCAGGCTGCGGGCATACCGGAGCGAGTCGGTCTCTTGCGAGCAGCGGCCCGCTGCGTCTGAGCTGTCGTGCGCTGTCCTGAGTGCTCAGCCGGAGCCGCGCCGCAACACGATCGAGGTCGTGGCTCGGCTCGGGATGGACTAGGGAGCCGCTTACGCGGCGTTCAGCGACGGAGCCGGGAAGATACGGCGCAGTCGCGAACTCAGGCCATACGCGCGTTTCGGAAGCCGTAAGCCCCCGTGCTTCATATTGCAATCGCAGGTCAGGCACGGGGGACGCCTTATGGCTGGCGCCGAACGCCGCCCCGGCGGCTGACGGCCGCGTGGCTTGCATCGAGATCTCCTGGAAGTTCATGGAGGTCGCTGCAGCGTCGGAGATCCGAAGCATCCGACCGAGGGTTCAGGCGCCCACACGCTGGAACCTTCGCGCACCAAGAATCGAGGCCATCGCATGAACGATCCTCGGGAAACTCCAGCGCCAGGCGGGCCCGGGATAGCGGCTCGCTGGACGTCCAGCGCCAAGGCCGGTGTCGGCACGGCCCTCAGCAATGAGAGCCACGTCTGGTTCACGCTGAGCCACGGCATCCTCAACGAGATCTACTACCCCCGCATCGACCAGCCCTGCACACGGGACATCGGGCTGATCGTCACCGATGGAGAGGGCTTCTTCTCCGAGGAGAAGCGGGGCACCGACTCCCGCCTTCACTGGCTGGCAGACGGCGTGCCGGCGTTCCATCTGGTCAACACCTGTCGAGAAGGCCGCTACCGCATCGAGAAGCGGGTTGTCACGGACCCCCATCGGGATACGGTGCTGCAACGTACCCGGTTCACCGCGCTGCAAGGCGCACGCTCCGACTATCACGTGCATGTCCTGCTCGCACCGCACCTCGGGAACCAGGGAGGCGTCAATACCGCCTGGGTGGAGGACTTCGAAGGCACTCCGCTCCTGTTCGCGCAGCGCGACGGCTACGCCTTGGCGCTGGCATGCTCCGCGTCATGGAAGAGGCGCGCCGTCGGTTTCGTGGGTTCGTCCGACGGGTGGCAGGATCTGAAAGCGCACAACCGGATGACCTGGGAGTACACCCGGGCCCAGGATGGCAACGTGGCCCTGACCGCCGAGATCGACCTCGTCAAGCCCCACGGAGACTTCGATCTGGCGCTCGGCTTCGGCAGCGCCCCGGAGGAAGCGGCCCGGAACGCTATTGCCAGCCTCACCTACGGCTTTGACAAGGCCAAACACGCCTACATCGCCGGCTGGCAAGAGTGGACGAAGTCGCACGCGACGCTGGAGGACGGCGACCTCCGGCCAGGCGATCTTTCCCGAACCAGCCTCGCCGTCGTTCGCATCCACGAGTCCAAGACAGTGCCGGGCGCCCTCATCGCCAGCCTCTCCATTCCGTGGGGATTCAGCAAGGGCGACGACGACGCGGGCGGTTACCACCTGGTCTGGTCGCGCGACCTGGTGGAAACCGCCGGCGGCTTGCTCGCGGCCGGCGCGCACGAGGACGTGCGCCGGGTGCTCGCGTACCTCCAGACGACCCAGCTACCCGACGGCCACTGGCCACAGAACATGTGGCTCGATGGCTCCCCCCACTGGAACGGCGTCCAGATGGACGAGACGGCGCTACCAATTCTCCTGGTGGACCTGGCCCGTCGCGAGAAGGCATGGACCGCGGCCGATGTGGCGCGGTTCTGGCCGATGGTCGAGAGAGCCGCTGGGTATCTGGCACGCAATGGCCCCGTCAGCCCGCAGGACCGCTGGGAGGAAGATCCCGGCTACTCACCCTTCACGGTCGCGGCGGAAATCGCAGCACTCCTGGCAGCGGCCGACCTGGCCGATGCGAACGAAGATTCCGCTATCGCCGACTATCTCCGGGAGACCGCGGACGTGTGGCACGCCTCGATCGATCGCTGGATGTACGTGTCCGACACCGACTGGTGCCGGGAGTTCAGCGTCGCAGGGTATTACATCCGGATCGCTCCAGCATCGCTGTCGACCGGGGAGCCGGGTTCCACGGACACCGTGCATGTCAAGAACGTCTCGGTCGCCGAGGAAACCCGTCTCGCTCGTCATCTGGTGAGTCCCGACGCCCTGGCACTGGTCCGCTTCGGGATGCGCGCACCCGACGATCCGCGCATTTGCGACACGGCCAAGGTCATCGACGCCATCCTGAAGGTGGAAACGCCTTCCGGAACCACCTGGCATCGCTACAACGACGACGGCTATGGCGAGCATGCCGACGGCGCTCCGTTCGACGGGACCGGGGTCGGCCGGGGATGGCCCCTGCTCACGGGCGAGCGGGCACACTACGAACTGGCCGCAGGCCGCGTGGAAGAGGCCAAAGTACTGCTGGCCGGTTTGGAGTCCTTCGCCAACGAAGGCGGGCTGATCTCGGAGCAGGTGTGGGACGTTCCTGACATCCCCGAGCACGAGCTCGTGTTCGGAAGGCCTTCCGGTTCGGCCATGCCGCTCGTCTGGGCGCACGCCGAGCACCTCAAGCTGCGACGCTCGCTGCGTGACGGGCGCCTCTTCGACCTGCCTCCGCAGCCGGTGCAACGCTACCTACGAGACAACACGACCTCCCCGCGCCTGGTGTGGCGGTTCAACCACAAGATCCGCTCGCTGCCTACCGGCAAGAACCTGCGCATCGAGACGTTGGCGCCGGCTGTCGTCCACTGGAGTGTCGATGATTGGAACACAGTCCAGGACGCAACGACCCACGATGTCGGGCTGGGACTTCACGTCGTCGACCTGGAGATCGCAGGACGCAGCGACGCACAGCAGGTCACGTTCACGTTCTACTGGCCCGACGCCGATCGTTGGGAAGGCAGGAACTTCAGCGTTCGCGTAGGTCCTGCGCTAGGAGATGGCCCGGCACCCGCCGGAAGGGGCGACGCCCATGACGACTGAGGCCAAGGCGGCCGCGGCCAAGACGGACGGAACCAAGCCAGGCGTGAAGCGTCTCGTATACGTGGTAACTGCCATATCGGCGCTGGGCGGCATGCTCTTCGGCTACGACATCGGCGTCATCTCCGGAGCTATCCTCTTCATCCAACGGGACTTCTCCCTGTCGCCCGGGATGGAGGAGATCGTCGTCAGCTCGGTCCTGTTGGGATCGCTGATCGGTGCGGGGGTCGGCGGGGTGCTGGCCGACCGCCTCGGGCGCCGGAGGCTCCTGATCGCCACCGCCGCCGTCTTCGCGGTGGGCGCCGTTGCGGCGGCCCTGGCGCCGGGCACGTCGTGGTTGATCGCCGCCCGCGTCCTTGCCGGCGCCGCCATCGGCATCGCCTCGTTCGTTGCTCCCTTGTACATCTCCGAGATCGCCCCGGTCGCCATCCGCGGGAAGCTGGTTTCGATCAACCAGGTCGCTCTCACCAGCGGCATCGTCATCTCCTACGTCATCGACTACGCCTTCGCCGGAGCGCAGGCCTGGCGCTGGATGTTCGCCCTCTCGGTGATCCCGGCCGCAGCCTTCGGGATCGGACTGCTGTTCATTCCCAACAGCCCACGGTGGCTGGTTGGCCTCGGCCGCACCGACCAGGCCCGGGCAGCGCTGACACGCCTTCGCGCCCCCGCCCAGATCGAAGGCGAGCTCGAGGACATCGGGCAGAGCGTGGCGCAACAGAAGGGACACTGGTCGGAACTGCTCAGCCCCCTGCTGCGACCGGCCATGATCGTGGGCGTCGGTCTGGCCATCGCGCAGCAGGTCACCGGCATCAATACGGTCATCTACTACGCCCCGACGATCTTCAAGTTCGCAGGCCTGTCGTCCTCGTCGGTGGCGATCCTAGCCAGTGTCGGCGTCGGGGTCGTGAACGTCGCCCTGACCTTGGTGGCGATGCAACTGATCGATCGGGTCGGACGGCGGCCCCTGCTGCTGGTCAGCCTCGCAGGAATGGCACTGAGTCTGGCCGTGTTGGGGCTGGCGTTTTCGCTTCCGCAGTTGGCCGGCAGCCTGGGATGGTTGGCGCTGGTCAGCCTCATGACGTACGTCGGCGCCTTCGCGGTGGGGCTGGGGCCGGTGTTCTGGCTCATGCTCTCGGAGATCTACCCGCTGCGCATCCGCGGCCGCGCCATGAGCGTCGGAACGCTCGCCAACTGGGCCGCCAACCTCGTCGTGGCCGTGTCGTTCCTGACGCTCACGCAGGTGCTCGGCAAGCCCATCACCTTCTGGATGTTCGGGCTCATCAGCATCGGGGCGTGGTTCTTCGCCTTCGCCCTGGTGCCGGAGACGAAGGGCCGAAGCCTCGAACAGATCGAAGCGCACTGGCGACAAGGCAAGCATCCAAGGGCACTGTAACCGTCGGGAGGCCGAGCTGAGGAGGAGGCTTGCGCAGATCCACCGTGGGTGCCGGTAGATTCGGCACGCACAGACCGACGGAGCCGCCGCTGGAATGGGCTCGGCGTTCACGCCTTGGCCGGATGCGATGCGCCACTCGAAAGAACGAAGGATGTGACACCATGGCAACGCTTCCAGATGGCACGCAACGGACCCGGAAGAGCGTGAGGAACAGCATGAGAGCCATCCACGATCCACCTCTGGCCCGGGCGCTGTTCGGGGACGCGCGCTGGGCTTGGATCTGGCTGATCTTGCGCCTGTATGTAGGCTGGCAGTGGGCCAGCGCCGGGTGGGAGAAGGTCACCAGTCCGGCCTGGACGGGTGCTCAGGCCGGCACCGCCCTCACGGGCTTCGTCAAAGGGGCGCTGGCGAAAGCCGGAGGGGCGCATCCTGCCGTGCAGGGCTGGTACGGCTGGTTCCTGCAGCACGTCATCTTGCCTTACCCTGTCCCGTGGGGCTACGTCGTGGCCTGGGGCGAGTTGTTGGTGGGCGTCGCACTGATCCTGGGCATCTTCACCGGCATCGCCGCTTTCTTCGGGAGCGTCATGAACACCAGCTACCTGCTCGCCGGGGCGGTGAGCACGAACCCCGTCCTGCTGGCGATCGCCACTTTGCTTGCGCTGGCATGGAAGACGGCCGGTTGGTGGGGAATCGATCGCTGGCTGCTTCCGGCCCTGGGCACACCGTGGAGTCCGAGCGCGGGCCGCGAAGGGGAGAGAGCGACCGGGCGGGGAGGAGCCGAGGCCGAGCCCATCGGAGAGGGGCGCGCAGCCGATACGCGAGCCACACGCCAACGGTAGGCCGATGCGGCGCGGCATGCGATCCCTCTGAGCGTTGGGCCCAACCCGCGCGAAGGCCAAGGCGGGTCGCTCCGGGGAGCACATGCCGCTCCTCCATGGACGGCCTCCAATCGTCATCACGGAATGACCGCCTGTGCAGACCGAAACAATCCTGATCCTGTTGTTCACCGTCGCAGCCGCGGTGGCGATCGCGGTGCGGCAGCTGCATGTGCCGTACACGGTGGCGCTGGTCGTGACTGGCCTGGTCCTCGGTATCCTCAACCTCTTCACGCCCCCCCACCTGACGAAGCAATTGCTGTTCTCGGCCTTCCTCCCAGGCCTGTTGTTCGAAGCCGCGTTCCATGTCGAGTTTCGGGAGTTCTGGCGCAACCGCTGGGCCATCTCGGCGCTGGCCGTCCCGGGCGTGGCCGGGGCGGTGGTGTTGACGACCGTCATCCTGACGCCCGCCATCGGCACGCTGCATCTGGAAGGGGGTTTCAGCTGGACGTATGCGCTGGTGTTCGGGGCGGCGATCGCCGCGACCGACCCGATCGCCGTAATCGCAGTGTTCCGGAGCCTCGCCGTTCCACGCCGGTTGTCGGTCCTGCTGGCCGGCGAGAGCCTCCTGAACGACGGCACGGGGATCGTCTTCTTCACGCTCAGCCTGTCGTTGGTGGCGGGTGCGACCGTCACAGCGGTCCAGCTCGCGACGGATCTCGTCAGGATCGTCGTGCTCGGAGGGTTGATCGGCGCCGCGGTCGGCCTGGCGGCCTCGCAAGTCATCAAGCGCATCGACGACTCGATGATCGCGATCACGTTGACGACCATCGCGGCGTACGGCTCGTTCGTCGCGGCGGAGCACTTCCATGTGTCGGGCGTGATCGCCGTCGTCGTGGCCGGCGTCGTCTGTGGCAACCGCGGCGCCAGTACCGGCATGCAAGCTTCCACGCGCGTCGCCGTGGGCGCGTTCTGGGACTACGTCGCGTTCGCGTTGAACTCGATCGTGTTCCTGCTGATCGGTCTCGAGGTGCAACTTGGTTCCCTGCTGAGTTCGTGGAAGGTGATCCTGCTCGCGTATGTGGTCGTGACCGGCGGCCGGGCCCTGGTGATCTTCGCCATGTCGGGCCTGCTGCGCAAGACGCGCGAGAGGATCCCATGGTTGTGGAGCGTCGTAATGGCGTGGGGTGGATTGCGCGGCGCATTGCCGATGGTTCTGGTGCTGAGCCTAGCGTCCACGTTCCCCCATCGAGATCTACTGGTCACGATGACGTTCGGGGTCGTGATGCTTTCGATCGTGGTGCACGGGATGACCATCTCACCGCTGCTGCGCTGGTTGGGCATCGTGAGAGGACGGGCCCAGCTGGCAGGCTACGAACTGGCCCGCGGCAAACTGCAGGCCGCGAATGCAGCGCTAGACGAAATCGAGCGCATGTCGTACGTGCAATTCACACATGACGAGGTACACGCCAGCCTGACAGCCGAATACAGCGCGCGCATCGAGCAGGAGCGCAGCTTGATCGGCCAGATGGACCTCGATCGCGACGCGATTGCGACGCAGGAGTCGCATTGGGCCCGACGGCACCTGTTGCTGACCGAGAAGAACCATGTGACCCATTCCTACCATCAAGGCGTTCTCGACCAGGGAATCTACGAGAGGTTGCTGGCCGACATCGACGCCCGGCTGCTACAGCTGGATTCGGGCCTGGGCGAGCGCACGGCCCGAGAGCAGGACACCGGCGAGAGCGGGAACGACGCTCCATGAGCAACTCAAGCAGCAGACGGCACTGGCATCCTCAGCGAAGGGCTCAGATGTTGCCCGGTCATGAACGGAGGGCCCACGGCGGACAACGGGACCGGGGATGACACGGCTCACCAGTCGTCGATATCCTCGCCGATCGCGTCCTGATCGATCTTGGCGTAGATGCGGGTGGTCTGGATGTCGGCGTGGCGCAGGTGGGCGGCGACCCGGCCGAGGTCGTGGGCCTGGCGGTAGTAGCGCGTTCCCGCGCCGTGCCGCAGACCGTGCACGCCGGCCGAGCCGTAGTCGACGCCCGCGCGTGCGCACAGGCGGCGGAAGCGCTTGCGGGTGTGGTCGGTGCCCCACGGCAGCACGTACGACGGGTCGCGCTGACGGTGCGGCGCCTCCGCCTCGGCCCGCAACGCCTCCACCGCCTCGCGCAGGCGGCGCGTCACCCGCACGTGCGCGCTCTTGCCGCCCTTGCCCGCGGCCACCCGGAGCTCGCCGCGGCCGAGGTCGAGGTCGCCCCACCTGAGCCCCGTCATCTCGCTGATGCGCAGGCCGGCGTGGGCACCGAGCAGCACCACCACACGCTCGGCCGGATCCGCCAGCTCCAGCAGGCGCTCGACCTCCCGGTCGGCGTAGGGACGGCGTTTCTCCCACGGCGGCGTGGGGTCCTTGGCCACGCGCACGTTCTCGAACGGACGGGCCTCGGTCGCGCCCGCCCAGCGCAGGGCGCGGTAGAGCGTTCGCGCGGCGGCCAGCTTGACCTGCAGCGTCGACGGCTGCGGGCGGGCACCCGAACCGTCCAGGGGCGTCGACTCCAGCCGGCGGATGTACAGCACGCCGGCGTCGCGGCTGGGCCTGAGAAGGTTCTCGCCTTGCCAGCCGTCGAGCAGGTCCTCGAAGCCTCGCCGGTAGGTCCTCAGCGTGTGGCGGCTGGCCCGCGCGCCCTTGGAGCCGTGCAGGAACAGGTAGGCCTCGGTGAGCGCCCACAGCTCGTCGCGGTCACGCGCGTTGGCGGCGCGTGCGGCCCGGCGCCTGAGCGCGTCGGGCGGGAGCGAAGCCCAGGCCTCGGCACGGCTGAGGGCGTCGCCCTGGTAGCGTTGGACGTCGCTCACCGCAGCACCCCCACACGCGAGCTGGCGTGGGTGGAGCCGGCGCAGGTGTTCACAGCGTTCATGCCGTCATCGTAGTCGGACCTGATAACACGAGTTATCAGGTTTTTTACACTCGAGGCGTCTCAAGAAGGCTGCCCGCGGTCCGGCGTCCGGACTCCACCTCGAGTCGCCCCCGAACCCGGGGGCCGATCGCTGGCGCCGCGTCCCGCTCTCGACCCGGTACGCACACCAGCCACCGCGCCGTCGCGCAACGATCACCCCAGCAATCAGATCGCCCAGTCAGGCTACCCAGTCAGGCTACCGAGCCAGGCTACCCAGCCGGATTGCCCCAGGGGCCGCCCATGGACGGCCAGGCCCCTGTCAGCTCCCGTGCGTGGGCGTCCGCCCTGCGGGCGTGCGCCCGACCGCGTCCCGTGAAACGACCCGCGCTTCCGGGCCCAGGAGCCGGGAGGCAGACTCTTCTGCCCGAACCGAAGCAGTACAATACAGATCACTCTATCTCAAGAGGAAATCCTGTCCTAGACGCTACTCTCGGCGCAACGGGGCTCACGAATGGTCGAAGATGCGACACGGTTTGCCCGGCCGCCCGTAGCGGTTCCGGCAGCGCTCTAGCGATTTGATAACTCGGCTTGTCGACAACCCTAACAAGCCCCACACGTCCTCGACCCACGCCGTCAAACGGGCTCGACGCCCCAACCAACGCCGCGTACGCCCACGACGAAGTCCTTGGGATCACCCGAAGCGCCCGACAAGGCTTGGAGAATCTAGTCGCCGGACGCCGAGCGGCCGCCGTGGGCCTTGCCGTAGGCATGGAGAGGCGCCTGCAGCCGGTCCAGGAAGGACCGATGCCGGGGCCCGCTGAGGTCCATGTGATGGTAGGTCGCGAGCTTCGCCCAGTCCTCGATGAAGATCCACACCAGGCAGTAGCCCCAGATCAGGCCGATATCGAGCCACGAGATGGGCGCGACCAGTCCCAGCCCGAACGCGACCAGCAGCGTGGCCATCACCTTGGTCACGATGGCGGACCAGAGCACCACCGGCGCAGGGTGCGGGCGGCTCAGGAAGGGCTTCCGCGTCCGCGCCACGAACAGCGTGAGGTGCCCGGCGACCGCCAGCTTCAGGAAGATGAAGCTCTGGATCTGGGCATGGTCGAGGTGGAGCCACACGTGCCCGAGGACCAGCAAGCCGAACGTCTCGATGACGCCGATCAGGCCCAGGACGGTCGACACGGTCAGGATGCGCCGCATGTCCCAGCGCACCGGCTTGGGGTCGAGCCACGTGTTGTCGTAGGCGATGGACATGATGGGCACGTCGTTGAAGAACGCCAGCAGGATGATCATGATCGCCGTGATCGGGTAGAAGTTGAACACCGTCATGGCGAGAACGACGAACACCATGATGCGGATCGTCTCGGTGATGCGGTAGATGGCATAGCTGTTCATGCGCTCGAAGATCCTGCGCGCCTCTTCGATGGCGCGCACGATCACCGACAGCCCGGGTGCGACCAGCACCAGGTCGGAGGCCGCGCGGGCGGCGTCGGTGGCTCCGCTCACCGCCACGCCGGTGTCGGCCTGCTTGAGCGCCGGTGCGTCGTTCACCCCGTCGCCTGTCATGCCGACGATGTGACCCAACGATTGCAGCCGCTTCACGATGCGGTACTTGTGCTCGGGAAAGACCTCCGCGAAGCCGTCGGCGGACTCGACCGCAGCGCCGTCGAAGCCGCCGTCCTCGTCATCGGCGGACAGCTCGCCCGCCGCCCGGATGTTCTGACCCAGTCCCAGACGGCCGCTGATCTCGCGAGCGATCGCCACGTTGTCCCCGGTGACCATCTTGACCTGGACGCCGTGCTCGCGCGCCCGCTGGATCGTTTCGGGCGAGTCCTCCCGAGGCGGATCGAACAGCGGAAGGATGCCCAGGAAGGTCCACGTGCCTTCCTCGGACGACCGCGCCACGCCCAGGGTGCGAAACCCCTTCGAGGCCAGCTCGGCGATCGAAGTGTCGGCCCGGGCCCGGGCCTGCTGGGAGGGCCGGCACAGGTCGAGGATCACCTGGGGCGCTCCCTTGGTGACCCGGAACGAGGCGCCGGCCGCGTCTTCGATCGTCGCCTCCGTGCGCTTGCCGACCGGGTCGAACGGCGTGAACGAACGCTGACGGTAGGCGTCCGTTGCGGACGCGTCGGCCAGGCCGCCCAGCACCGCGAGGTCGATGGCGTCCTGATCCTCCGCCACCGACGCCAGCGCCGCGGCCAGGATCAGCTCTTGTGCATCGCTCGCGCCGAAAACGACGGGCTCGCCCAGGGTCAGGCGGTTCTGCGTCAGGGTGCCCGTCTTGTCGGAGCACAGGATGTCCATGCCGGCCATCTCTTCGATCGATTCGAGGCGCGTGACGATGGCCTTCATCCCGGCCAGGGCCCTGGCCCCGATCGCCATCGTGACCGACAGCACCGCCGGCATCGCCACCGGGATCGCCGCCACCACGAG
>CAZIBD010000075.1:0-10071 GCA_964536935.1 uncultured bacterium
ACCAGCACAGCCTGATCATCAGCAACCTGGTCGAGCAGGCGGTGCAGAACATCGGCGGGAACGCGCTACTGGCGCGGGTGGGGTCGCTGTACCACGACGTCGGCAAGATGCGCAGGCCCCACTTCTTCGTGGAGAACCAGTTCAGCGGCGAGAACCCGCACGACCAGCTCAGTCCGCACCTGAGCTACCTGATCATCACCAGCCACGTCCGGGACGGGCTGGAACTCCTGCGCGAGTTCAAGATGCCGCGCGAGCTTGCTCCGTACGTGGCCGAGCACCACGGCACCACGGTCCTCAGCTACTTCTACAAGCGAGCGCTCGAGGACGCGGCCAACATCGACGAACTGAACT
This sequence comes from uncultured bacterium, assembly GCA_964536935.1. Classification (GTDB taxonomy): domain Bacteria; phylum Deinococcota; class Deinococci; order Deinococcales; family Trueperaceae; genus JASBRS01. Next base: position 352 of record CAZIBD010000075.1, read on the forward strand.
TCCGCTATCCAGGCCCGAAGCCACACACGAAGGAGACCGCCGTGCTGATGCTGGCGGACACCGTCGAGTCGGCCTCGCGCACGCTCACCGAGCCGACGCAGTCGAGCATCCGGGCGATGATCGACCGGCTCTTCGAGCAACGCCTGCAGGACGAGCAGCTGTCGGAGAGCCCGCTCAACTACCACGACCTGGAGGTGATCGCCAACACCTTCGAGCGCATGCTCACGGCCATCCTCCACCGTCGGATCAGCTATCCTTCCCCGGAGGAGGTCAAGGGGCTTCGCCGTGGCAGTGGAGATCCTCGACGAGACGCAGCGGTACCGACCGGCTGAGCGGTTGCAGCAGGCGTTGGAGGCGCTGTTGGCCGACCTCGGAACGGAAGGTCGCGACGTGACCGTGGTGCTCGTGGACGACGCCACCATCCATCGCCGCAATCTTCTAGATCGCGGCGTCGACGCGCCCACGGACGTCCTCTCCTACCCTACCGGCGAGCCCGACGATGAGGGCTTCCCCACCGTCGACCACCTCGGTGACATCTTCATCAGCATCGACACCGCCACCCGCCAGGCCGCGGAGCGCGGCGTCGGCGTGGAGCAGGAGGTGCTGGTGCTGGCCGCCCACGGTCTCACCCACCTCCGCGGCTTCGATCACCCGAGCGACGAGCGTTGGGAGCCGTTCCGTGCCGCCGAGCGGCGCATCCTCGCCCTGGTGGACGGCGCCGCCGCTGCGGAGGCGGAGACGTGAGCCGCTCCGGCCTACCGGCCGCCTTCGGATACGCCGCGCGAGGCGTGTGGCGGGCGCTGCGCCGCGAGACGAACTTCCGGATCGAGCTCGCCATCGGCGTCCTGGCGCTGGTGCTGGCGTGGTGGCTCGGTGCCCCGCTGGTCCCGGTGCTGCTGGCGGCGGGCATGGTGCTCAGCGCCGAGCTGTTCAACAGCGCCATCGAGTCCGTCGTCGACCTCGCTTCCCCCGACCGGCACGATCTCGCCGCGACGGCCAAGGACATGGCAGCGGGTGGCGTGCTGATCGCCTCGACGTTCGCGCTGCTGGTGGGGTTGGCGGTGCTCGGTCCCCCGTTGCTGATTCGGCTGGGGGTGCTCCATTGAGCACCGAGGTGCCGGCCGATCTCCTGGCGGCCGCCCGGACGGCGCACGCCCACGCCTACGCTCCCTACTCGGGCTTCCGCGTCGGCGCCGCGCTCCGCGCCGACGACGGTGCCGTCGTCGCCGGCGCCAACGTCGAGAATGCCAGCTTCGGGCTGTCGCGCTGCGCCGAGCAGTCGGCGGTGCAGGCCCTCGCGACGGCCGGCGGGCGCCACTTCAGCGAGCTGGTGGTCTTCACGCAGGCCGACCCCCCGGCCAGCCCGTGTGGTGCGTGTCGCCAGATCCTGTTCGAGTTCGCGCCCGACGCCACGGTCTATCTGGTGAACGACGCCGGTGCCTGTGAGGTGCTGACGGTGGCCGACCTGCTGCCCCTCGGATTCCGCCTGAAGGCCGCCGAGGTCGAGCCTTAGGCTTCTCACCCCTCCGGTGGTATCCTCCCCCCTGATGATGAAATCCCTACGGTTCTTGCTGCCGCTTCTCGTGGCGGTGTCGGCCCTGGCGTACGGCCAGACGGCACCTACCCGCGTGGTCGTGATGCCCTTCGACGCCAATTCCGCCGCCTCGACCTACCAGCTCGGTCTGCCGGCCGCCCTTCAACGCGCTCTCAACGAGATCCCCAACGTCTACGTTCCCGCCGTGGGCGACGTAGCCCTCGTCATGCAGAAGGCCAACCAGGCCGGCAAGAACGAGCAGTCCGAGGTGCGGACGCTGTTTCGCCCGGACGCGGTGGTACAGGGCACGGTAACCGGTGCCGGCGCCAACGTCGGCGTCACCATGACGCTCGATCAGGGGGGGCACAAGCAGACGCTCACCGCGCAGATCGCGGACGGAAAGCCGGCGTCGCTGGCCCAGGCGGCCGCCAAGGTGCTCGCGCAGGCGCTGCGGTCCGATCTCGGCGCAACGGTGCTTGGCCGGATCGACGCCGCCGCCGCGCAGACGCCGTCGCTCCCCAGCCTGGGGCCGGTGGCGCTGGCCGCCTCGCGGTTGCCCGGCGCCAACGTCAACGACCTGTCGACAGCGGCCCAGCTCGATCCCAACTCGGCCTGGGTCAAGGTGGAGTACGCGCGACTGCTGGCGCTGAACGGAGACACCAAGACCGGCGTGAAGATCGCCCAGGAGGCGGTGAAGGCGCAGCCCGACGACGTCGAGGCGCAGGTGGTCCTCGGCGTGGTGCTGCAGGCCGACAACCAGAACAAGGCGGCGATGGCCGCGTACCAGAAGGCGCTGGACCTCAATCCCGCCGATGCCGTCGCCCTCACGGGACGGGCCCGTCTCGAGACCGATCAGGCCAAAGCCACCAAGGACCTCCAGGCCGCCATCCAGGCGTACCCGCGCATGCTGGACGCCTACGTGCAGCTGGCCGGATTGCAGACCACCAACCAGCGGACGTTGCAGGTGCTGCGCAACGCCGAGAACGCGCTGCCGGAGTCGTTGGCGCTGCACCGCGACATCGTTCAACAGGTCATCAAGATGGGGGATGACAAGGGGGCGCTGGCCTACCTCCAACAGGCGGTTCAGGACCCGATGGCGTCGTCCGTCGGGCTCTACGCGCTGGCGCGCCTGCTTCCTGCCGACGTGACCGACGGTGCCCTGGCGCTGGTGCGTCAGGGCGAGAAGGCCTATCCGGATGCCACGCTCCTGAAGGCGACCGAGGGTGAGTTGCTGGTGCGTCAGGGCGACTACGCCGGTGCCGCAGGCGTGCTGGGGCCGCTGCACACGGCCCATCCCAAGGACAGCGGCATCGCCAACCTGCTGGCGGTGGCTCAGGCCCGGCAGGGTCAGATCGACGCCGCGCGTCAGACGTTCGAGAGCGTCGCCGGCACGGGACCGACCGCCCAGAGCGATCTGGCCCGCATCTACCTGGCAGCAGGCAGGGCGGAGTCCGCTCTCAAGCTGCTCGAGCCCCTCGTCAACGGCCCCGGAGCGAAGCCCGACGCGGCTACCCTCGCCTACTACGGCCTGGCGCTGGGTCGCATCGGCAAGCTCGACCAGGCGCAGGCGGAGCTGGAGAAGGCGCTCAAGGCGCAGCCCAACCTCGCGGTGGCCCAGCGGGGTCTGAGCTTCCTCAAGCAGCAACGGCAGCTCACCGGCGGTCAGCAGGTGGCGTTCACGGCGGAGGCCGGCGCCGCCTTCCAGCAGGGCATCTACGCACTGGAGGTCCAGGACTACCAGACCGCCCTGCAGGCCTTCCAGCGGGCACGCAAGCTCGACGACAACGGCCTGTCCGCCTTCTTCGAAGGGTATGCACAGCAGCTCAACGGCGACCCGCGCTCGGCCGTGGTCAACTTCCAGACGGCCCTGAAGGCGTTCCCCAACAGCGACATCGTCCTCAACGATCTGGGCTATGCCCACCTGCAGCTCGGCCGCTACGACCTGGCCCTGCCGGAGTTCAGCGACGCCATCAAGGCCAATCCGAACAACGCCCAGGCCCACCTCAACCTCGGGCTCACGTACTACGCCCTGAGCCGCTACAAGGAGGCCATCCAGGAGTTCGACCAGGCGGTCAAGCTCGATCCCAACCTACAGTCCTCGGTGGCGCAGGTTCGCAAGCAGGCGCAGCAGAAGGCCGGGGGGCAGTAAGCTCGCCCTGTGCGCTAGCATGACGCCATGAGCATCCGGGCCAGCGTGCGCGCCCTGGCGCGCTACCACTTCACCCCGCGGACTTCGTCGGTCAAGCTAGACCAGAACGAGAGCCCGTTCGACCTCCCCGACGCCGTCAAGGCCGCGGCGCTGGAGCGGCTGCGCTCCACCGCGTGGCAGCGCTACCCCGAGCTGCATCCGCGCAGCCTCGAAGAGGCGCTGGCGCAGCGGCACGACTGGGACCCGGACGGTGTGGTGGTGACCAACGGCTCCAACGTGCTGCTGCAGGCGCTGGTGATCGTGGCGGGGATAGGACAGGCCGTGCTCACGGTGACGCCCACCTTCCAGGTGTACGGCATGCAGGCGCGGTTGCTGGGTGCGGAGTTGATCGAGCTGCCACTCGACGATGCGTTCGCGCTGCCGGTACGGCCGCTGCTCGATGCCATGTCCGGGCGGCGAGGCGTCGTGTTCGTCGCCAACCCGGCCGCCCCGACCGGGAACGTCCACCCTAGCGAGGCGCTGCAAGCCTTGCTCGACCGCGCCGGAAGCGACTGGCTCGTGGTCATCGATGAGGCCTATGCCGACTTCGCCGGTGTGGACCACCGCGACCTCGTGGCGCGATACCCGCAGGCGCTGATCGTTCGGACGCTCAGCAAGGCATTCGGTCTGGCCGGTGCGCGCGTGGGGTACGGCCTGATGCGAGCGGAGCTGGCCTCCGAGGTTCGCAAGGGACTCCTTCCCTTCTCGTTGTCGTCGCTGCAGACGGCGGTGGCGCTGGCCGCTCTGGACCATCCAAGGTATATCGAGGAGCGCGTAGCGCTGGCGCGCCGTGAGCGGGACCGGCTGGTCGAGGGGCTTGCGGCGGTGCCTGGAGTGGAGCCGTTCCCCTCGCGCACCAACTTCGTGCTGTTCCGCGCGCCCAACGCCGAGCGCGTCCACCGCGGACTCCTGGAGCGTGACGTGGCGATTCGTCGTCAGGACCACCTGCCGGGCCTGGAGGGGTGCCTTCGCGTCACCGCCGGAGCGCCCGACGAGACCGACGCCTTCCTCGACGCCATGCGCGAGGTCGCCGCCACGGAGGTCGTCGGTGGCTAGGCGGGCGTCCGTGGAGCGCGCGACCGGGGAAACGCGGGTCCGGGTGAGCCTCGACCTCGATGCCGCTGCTGGGGGCGGGGCCGCCACCGGACACGGCTTCTTCGATCACATGCTGGAGCAGATCGTGCGGCACGGGCGCTTCAAGCTCGAGATCGCCGCCGAAGGGGACCTGCACGTGGATGTCCATCACCTGGTAGAGGACTGCGGCATCACCCTCGGGCAGGCGATCGCGCAGGCTCTCGGCGACCGCGCCGGCATCGAGCGCTATGCCGACGCCTTCGTGCCGATGGACGAGACGCTCGCGCACGTGGTGCTCGACCTCTCGGGCCGGCCCGCGCTGGCGTTCGAGCCCGGTGGCTTCGTCGGCGACGTCGGCGGCTTCAACGCCTACCACCTGCGGGAGTTCCTGCGGGGCTTCGCCAACCACGCCGGCGCGACGCTGCACGTACGCGTGCTTGCGGGCGAGGAAACGCACCACGTGGTGGAGGCGATCGTCAAAGCGTTCGCGCGGGCTCTCCGCGACGCCACGCGCGTCACGCACGAAGGCGTTCCCTCGACGAAGGGGTTGCTCTAGCCGTGCGCACCGTGCTCATCGACTATGGGGCCGGCAACCTGCACAGCGTGGAGCGCGCCCTCGAGGGTGCGGGGCTGACCGTCGACCGATGCGACCTGCCCGGCGACGCTGCCGGCGCCGAGGTGCTGGTCTTGCCGGGGCAGGGCCACTTCGGGCAGGTCATGACGGCGTTCCGGAGCTCGGGCTTCGAGCCGTTGGTACGTGACCACATCCGCGCCGGCCGACCGTTTCTCGGCATCTGCGTGGGGTTGCAGTTGCTACTTGAGGCTTCCGAGGAGGCGCCGGAGCTTCCCGGCCTCGGACTCCTCCCCGGCACCGCCCGCCGCTTCCCGGCGGCCGGTGTGAGTGTTCCCCATATGGGCTGGAACCAGATCGTGCGGCACCGGCAGCCCGCGTTGCTCGAAGGGATCGGGGACGGGGCCTTCGTCTACTTCGCGCACTCGTACTATGTCGCCTTCGATGACCTCGACGTGCCGGGCGCCGTGACCGAGTACGGCCCGGTCGTCTTCAAGAGCGCCATCTCCCGCGGGTCGCTCCATGCCACGCAGTTCCACCCGGAGAAGAGCCAACGGGTCGGGCTCCGCGTACTCGCCAACTTCGCGCGACTGGCGTCCGAGACGGTGGCGGCCTAGCGTGGGGCGCGTGTGGCGGCGGCTTCGGGGAGGGGTGGTGCTGGTGGCCGCGTTGCTGGCGACGCTGGCATCGGCACAGGCATCACCACAAGCGCCGGCCTCGGCGTGGACGGTCCAGACGGTGGCCCTTCGCGACCTGCGGCAGGCCGACACGGTCGTGGCGGAGCTGAAGAACCTGGGCTTCGACGCCTACGACGGGTTCGCCATGCACGATGGCAAGCAGTTCGTCCGCGTGCGGGTGGGGTGCTACACCGACCGGGCCGCGGCCCAGGCGGTCGCGGACGCATTGGCGAAGCACGTCACGGAGCAGGCCGTGGTCGCGACGCTTTCGCCCCGCGCCAAGGTCGCGCGCTGCGTGCGCGAGGACATCGGATTCCTGACGCCCGCGCATTGGCAGCGGATCGATGCCGCGGACGGCCTTCCGACGTTCCACGTGAAGCTCGGTGGGCAGAGTGCCGACGTCGTGTACAACGGCAGGCGCTGGGTGGTGGTGCAGGACGGCTCGCCGCGGCCGGTTTCGGCCGCCCTCACCGGCCCGGCCTTCGTCACCGCGCATCCCGGCGGCGTGCCGTGGGTGGCCCAGGAGACGCCGGGCGGCACGCGGCTGCTCTGCCCCGGCAAGCTCGTAGGCCACGCCGGCGATGCCGCGATCGTGGAGCGCCCGGGCGAGGTGGTGGCGTGCCAGTTCGCGGCGGTGCCGGCGACCCTCGCCAAGGGTGGGAGTCCGTGAGCGGACGCCTCGTCGTCCTGACCGGGCTCAGCGGCTCAGGCAAGACGACCGCGCTCCATGCGCTTGAGGACATCGGCTTCTACACGGTCGACAACCTGCCGCCCGCCCTGTGGGAGGGACTGGTGCGTACTGCAAGCGGCTCCGGCAGCGGTATCGCCATCGGCGTGGACATCCGGACGCGTACCTTCCTCGACGCGGCGCCGCGCGCGCTGGCCGCGCTGCGCGCCACGGGCCTGGTGACCACGGTGGTGTTCCTCGACGCCAGCGACCCTACGCTGGTGCGGCGGTACAACTTCACGCGGCGCACGCACCCGTTGGCCGAGGGTACCCTCACCGCGGATCTCGCCCAGGAGCGGCGCGCACTCGAGGGCATGCGTTCGCTGGCCGACGTCGTCATCGACACCACGGCCAAGTCGGCGCGCGACCTGACGCAAGAACTGTGGGACCGCTTCGGGAGCGACAGCGAGTTCCTGCTGCAGGTGCTTTCGTTCGGCTACAAGCGGGGCGTTCCGACGGACGTGGACACGGTGCTGGATGTACGGGCGCTACCCAATCCCTACTACGACCCGGCGCTGAAGCCGCTGCCCGGGACCGCACAGGAGGTCCAGGCGTTTGTCTTCACACCCACCTCGCTCGATCTCTACACCAGGCTTCGCGAGCTGGTACGCGCGCTGGCGTCGGGCGCGCGCTCGGAAGGACGGTCGAGCTACAGCGTGGCCATCGGCTGCACGGGCGGTCAGCACCGCTCGGTCGCCGTGGCCGAACGCCTGACCCACGACCTGGCGGACACCTTCCGCACGCGTGCCCGCCACCGCGACCTGGACGAGGCCCTGCGGGAGCACGCGTGAGTCGTCTGCGGGATCGGATCGCCACGGTGCTGACGTGGCGTTTCTGGCTGACGCCCGGTATGGGCGTCAAGCGACACGTCCTGGTGGCGATGGGCGGCGCCCTGCTGCTGGTGATCGGCGTGGTAGGGGCGGTTCTGTGGGGCCTGAACGGGCGCCGCCGGGAGCTGTCCAGCCCGATCGAGCACGTGCTGGTCAGCGGGGCCTGGCGGGCAGCAGGTGGCTACCTGTCGGTGGTCCTGGCCCTCATCGGCGTGCTGGTGGCGGTCGTCGCGATCGGCCGTCTCAACCGGTCGCTGCTGTCGAACTGGATGCCCAGTCCCAGCCAGGCGGCCGTGCTGCTGCACCGCCGGCTGTCGCTGGCGCGGGGTCCGCGCATCGTCGCGCTGGGCGGCGGCACGGGCCTCAGCAACCTCCTGCGCGGCTTGCGCGACTACACCTCGAACCTGACGGCGGTGGTGACGGTCAGCGACGACGGTGGCTCGTCGGGGCGGTTGCGCGCCGCCTTCGACATGCCACCGCCCGGCGACCTGACCGATTGCCTGGCCGCCCTGAGCGACAACGAGCTCGAGGTGAGCCGGTTACTGCAGTACCGCTTCGCGCGCGGCGAGGAGCTCAAGGGGCATACCTTCGGGAACCTCTTTATCGCCACCCTGACCGAGGTCGAGGGAGACTTCGGCCAGGCCATCCGTGTCCTCAACCGACTGCTCAACCTGTCGGGAGCGGTCTACCCCGTCACGGACCGCCCGGTGACGTTGCTGGTCACCAAGATCAGCGGTGACGTCATCCGTGGTGAGAGTCGCACGCGCCAGTGCGCGGGGCCGGCTCGCTCGGTCGCCCTCGAGCCCGACGCGCCCGAGGCCGTGCCAGAGGTGATCGACGCGCTCCAACGAGCCGACCTCATCGTCCTGGGTCCCGGCAGCCTCTTCACCAGCACCCTCCCGCCCATCCTGGTGCCCGCCGTGCGCGACGCCCTGCGCGGCGCCGAAGCCGAGATCGTCTACGTGTGCAACATCATGACCGAGGCCGGCGAGACCGATGGCTTCGATGCCTACGCCCACGTCGACGCCCTGACCCGCCACCTCGAGCGGCCCCCCGACCGGGTGGTTCTCAACAGCACGCCGGTGGACGAGGCGCGCCTGGAGGCCTACCGGGCCGAGGGAGCCGCGGTCGTCGACCCGTCGCTGGCACGGTTCGGCGAGATGGGCGTCGAGGTTCTCCACCTTCCACTGCTGGGTCTCGGGCCGGTGGCCCAGCACGACAGCGAGCGACTGGCTGCGTGGCTCACCGAGCTCGCGCGAAGCCGCGCGACCGTTCGAAAGGCAGGCCTACGACCATGATCCACCTCCTCGTCCTTGCCGTGGCCGCGCTCCATCTCCAGGATCCGGCCGGCGACGCCGTCGGCGACGGTACGCTGACCCCTCCGACCGCTCCCGTCTACGCCAACAGCTCCGCCTTCGACCTGCAGTCGGTGAGCGTGACCGACGCTCCCGAGCTGACGGTGCGCGTGACGATGGGGTCCTTGCCCGACCCGGGCAAGCTCCCCAACGGTTTCTCCAACCCGATCATCGAGGTCTACCTCGATACCGGTCGCGGGGGCGCCGAGCAGCTGCTGCCCGGGTCGGGCATGGCGATGCCGGCCAAGCACGGTTGGAACATCGCCCTGCGGGCGACCGGCGACGAGGCCTACGCGGTCGTGGCGAAGAAGCAGGGCTCGCCCGCGAGCTGGCCGCGCGAACCCGTGTCCGTCGACGTGCAGGGCAACACCATCACCTTGCACACCAACCTGAAGCGGCCGCAGCATGCAGAGGTCTATGCCCTGACCGGGGTGTACGACCCGTTCACCAAGGACGGCTGGCGCCCGCTCACGACGAGCGTGTCGCCCTGGGCGTTCTCGAGCCCCAAGCAACGGGTTCCGGTCGTGGACCTGCTTGCCGCCACCCAGGCCTCGCAGCGACGGCAGATCGACACTGGGGTCCTCGCGCCCTATCGTTCGCCGACGCACGGCATCGGGTGGCTCTTGTTGATGGCGCTTGGGCTGATCACGGCGGCAGCCGGTCTGGTGATCCGGCGGCGCGTCCATGCGCCGGAGCGCGTCGCGGCCAGCGCCGCGCCCACCGCCGCGCCCACCGCCGACGCCGACACCAGGGCCCCGCCCACC
>CAZIBD010000075.1:10171-14044 GCA_964536935.1 uncultured bacterium
CGCCGCGCCCACCGCCGCGCCCACCGCCGACGCCGACACCAGGGCCCCGCCCACCGGCGTCAACGGCGGCGAGCAACGGCCGGAAGTCTACGAGCGCTTCCTGGACGAGACGGAGGAAGCCACGCTGTGGCCGGACGCCGACGGCAGCGTCAAGCGTGCCCTGGCGGCCGCCGAGGCTCCGACGGCCGCGGAGCAGGCGGCCGATGACGAGGCGGTCCGTACCGAGGCGGGCCGGGCCGATCCGATTGAAGTGCAGGCGGTTGACGATGAGGTGGTTCGGCAGAAGCCGAGCCAGGCCGCTCCGGGCGAGGGCGACGCGACGACGGCGTCGGCTGAGCCTTCGGAATCCGGCGGACAGGACGCCGCCGCCGCGGAGCCCGGTGGAGAGGAGCCGGCCGGCGCCAGGCGAACTCCGGACGCCGGTGAGGGCATCGCCGCCCGGGACGAGCGGGCCGCCACCGACGGCGACGAGGCGGCCACCGCGCGGGAGGGCAGCGCTGGGGACGTTGACACGGACGGTGACCCGGGCGGTGACCCGGACGGCGACGGCGGTCCCGAAGAGGAGCTTGGGGACGGAGCCCGCCAGAAAGGCTGACCCACACGGGGGGTCGTCGCATCGTGACGCCGGCGTGACGACTCGCTGTGAGGTTCGCGCTATACCGGGGCATGGCACACGGCAGCGTTCCTTCCGCCGCCGATACCGCACCGGCCCTCCGCGGAAGGCTGGCGATCGGTCTCGCAGCCGCGCTCCTGTCGGGCGGGGCGATGGTGGCGAGTCGCATCCTGCTCTCGGCTCGCACGCCCGTCGACATGCTCTTCGACCTGACCGGTCACCTCCTGGGGGTACCGGCCGTGTTCAACGTCATCCACGCCCTGCCCGCCGGCCTCGGTGACTACGCCAAGTACGGGCTCTTCACGGTCATCGCGCTCGCCTACGTCGCCCTATGGACGGTGGCCGCGCTGCCGCTCACGAGGGTCGGGCGCGGGTGGCGCGTCGCGCTCCCAGTCGTGGCCACGCCGGTCCTCGTGGGGCTGGTCCTGCTTCCTTTGCAGGGACTCGGGCCCTTTGGCCTGCGGCCGGACAACTACTTCTATCCGCCGCTGACGACCCACCTGTGGGCGGCCGCGTTTGGCGCCGTCTACGGGGTCGTGCTGGCATGGGCCCGCCGTCCCCGCAGGGCCGGCACGGCTCCCGGGCACGACCCGGGACGCCGTGAGGCACTGGGGCGGAGCCTACGGGCGCTTCTCGTGGTGGCGGCGGGGGCCAGCCTGGCGCGCGTCGCACTCGGCGCGTTCGCCCGGGCCGAGGCGCAGCTCCTGGGCTTCCTGGCGCGCATCCGCGGCCTGGGACCCGTCATCACCCCCGTGAAGGACCACTACGTCGTCTCGAAGAACTTCGTCGACCCGAGGGTCGACGGCGCCCGCTGGAAGCTCAAGCTGCACGGCCTGGTCGACCATCCGCTCGAGCTCGGCCTTTCAGACCTGCGGTCGCTGCCTTCCGTCACCCGGAGCACGACCCTGATCTGCATCTCCAACGAGGTCGGGGGTCATCTGGTGGGCAACAGCCTGTGGACGGGCGTGCCGATGCGCGACCTGCTGGAGATGGCCGGCGTGAGGGCCGGGGCCACCCACCTCGTCCTGCGCGCGGCCGACAACTACGCCGACTCCTTCCCGCTCGACGTCGGCCGGCGCGACGGCACCATGGTCGCCTACCTGCAGGATGGCGAGCCGCTGGTGCGCGCACACGGCTTCCCGGCGAGGGTCCTCGCCCCCGGCCTCTACGGCATGAAGAACGTCAAGTGGCTGATGGACATCGAGGTGGTCGACCGCGACTTCACCGGCTACTGGGAGCAGCGCGGCTGGAGCCAGAAGGCCGTCGTGCAGACGATGAGCCGCATCGATACGCCCACCGCGACCGTCCTGGGTGGCGACGCCGCCATCGGAGGGATTGCGTTCGCTGGGCTGCGTGGCGTGAAGGCGGTGCAGGTGTCGGTCGACGGCGGCAAGAGCTGGCAGCCGGCTACCCTCAGGCCGGCCGACAACCCGTACTCGTGGACCCTCTGGGGGTTCGAATGGCAGGCGGGCCCGGGCGAGTACGACGTGCTCGTGCGCGCGGTCGATGGACGTGGTCAGCTTCAGACGGCCCGGCGGAGCCAGCCGCTCCCCGATGGGGCGACCGGCTACCAGCAGGTCAAGGTGCGCGTGGGGTGACGGCGGGGCGGCCAGATCCGGTCGTCAGCGACCGTAGGTGCCGGTGACGACGAGCTCGGGCAGCTCCGGCCCTGGGGCGGGGCTCCGGGTGCGCGTCACGTCGGCACCGAGCGCGGCAAGGCGGCCGGCGACGTCCTCGTAGCCGCGGTCGATGAAGCCGATGCCGCTGATCTCGGAGCGGCCGCGCGCCGCAAGCGCCGCCACGATGAGGGCGCCGCCGGCCCGGATGTCGGCGGCGTGCATCGAGGCTCCCGCCAACGGCGTGCCCTCGATGCGAAGCACGCGGTCCTCCAGCTCCATGCGCGCGCCGGCGCGCGCCAGCGCCTCGACATGCGTGAAGCGGTAGGGGTAGATCTCATCGCGCACCGTGCTCGTCCCCGCGACGGTGGCGAGGAAGGCGCCGAAGGGCGCTTGCAGGTCGGTGGGCAGCCCGGGGAACGGCCTGGCGACGATGTCGGTGGGGCTCAGCGGGGCGGTCGCGTCCAGATCGACGTGGTCGGATCCCGTGCTCACCTGTACGCCGGTACGTGCGAGCGCCTCCAACGTGGCCTGGAGGTGATCGGGGAGGACGTTGTCCAGGCGAGCCCGGCCGCGGCTGGCCGCAGCGGCCAGCAGGTACGTTCCCGCCTCGATGCGGTCGGGGATCGGCCGGTACCGCACGCCGTGGAGCCTCTCGGCTCCGCGCACGCGGATGACGGAGGTCCCGGCCCCTTCGACCGTGGCTCCCATGGCCGTGAGCATGCGCGCCAGGTCCGGCACCTCGGGCTCGAGGGCGGCGTTCTCGATGACCACCTCGCGTCCGGAGAGCGCGGCCGCCAGAAGGACGTTCTGGGTGCCCCCTACGGTCGAGACCTCGAAGCTCACGTGCCCCCCGAGGGGACCGTCGCGCCGCGCCACGAAATCGCCGTCGATCTCATCGACGGCAACCCCCAGGTCGCGGAACGCCTGGATGTGGCGGTCCACCGGCCGAGGGCCGAAGGCGCACCCTCCCGGCATCGGGATGCGGGCCTCGCCACAGCGGCCCAGCAGGGCGCCCATCGCAACGAAGCTGGCTCGCATCTTGCTGACGAGACGGTACGGCGCGTGGCATGTGGTGATGGTGCGCGCGTGAAGGTGCAGGTCGCGCCCTTCCCAGCGCGTCTCGACTCCGATGTGGCGCAGGATCTCCTCGGTCACCAGGACGTCGCTGAGGCGTGGCACGTCCTCCAACACCACTGGCTCGTTGGTGAGCAGCGAGGCAAGCATCAGGTAGAGAGCGGAGTTCTTCGCGCTGAAGATGCGAAGGTGGCCCGATAAGGGTCTGCCGCCTTGGATGATCAGGAGATCGTTGTGGTCGGTCATCCCCGTCCTTCGCCCGGCGCCCTGCGGGCCCGTGTGAGATTTACCACATCATGTGCAACTTACACACCCGCTGCACCCGTAGTCTAGGATGGCATGGCCACATTGTCAAGAAAATGCGTCAGATGCTATAGTTGCTTGCCACAGGCAATCGTACGGGGAGGAGTGCCGTGCCCAAGAGGGAGAAAAGCAAGCGACTACAGGTCGTCATCACCGAGGCCCAGGACTCCTTGCTCACCAAGACGGCCTACCAGCTCTCCAACCCGGAACGCCTCGTCTCCAAGTCGGAGGTGGTGCGGCTCGGCATCGAGATGTTGAACCGCG
>CAZIBD010000076.1:0-13987 GCA_964536935.1 uncultured bacterium
CTTCGCCGAGTTCTTCGTCCGTCAGAGCCTCATCGTGAGGGGCGACGCGGCGGCCACCATCGGCAACATCCTTTCCGCTCAGCCGCTGTTCCGACTCGGCATCGTGGCCGAGCTCGTGGGCCAGGTGGCGTTCGTTCTGCTGGTCCTGGCGCTGTACCGCGTGCTCAAGCCGGTTCAGCGCCAGCACGCCAGGGCGATGGTGGCGTTCGTCCTGGTCGCCGTGACGATCACCTCCCTGAACATGCTCAACCAGTTCGCCGCGCTGTACCTGGTGAACGGAGGAAACCACCTGGCGGCCTTCGATGCGGGCCAGCTCGACGCCCTGGTTCTGTCGTTCCTCGACCTTCACCAGGCCGGCTACATGATCGCGCAGGTCTTCTTCGGCCTGTGGTTGCTGCCGCTCGGCTACCTCATCGTCCGTTCGGGGTTCATTCCGAAGCTCATCGGTGTGCTGCTCATGATCGCCTGCTTCGGGTACCTGACCGATGTCGCGACCTTCTTCCTGGCGCCCGGGTTCGGCGTAACCGTGAGCGAGTACACCTTCATCGGCGAGCTGTTGTTGATGGGGTGGCTTCTCGTCCGTGGCGTCAACGTCGCTCGCTGGGAGAACCGGGCCCTGCGCACTGCGTGAGACCTGGCACGCGGGGGTGCGATCGATCCGCGCACGCGCCCCCGCGCCCCTGTCACGCCCCTGTCACGCCCCGGGCCACACCCGGGGCTGCGTCGTGGGGCCCGGCGCCTCGAGCCGGTGCGGCGATGGTCCATCTGACGCAGGAACCCTGTCGCGGGAGGATAGGCTGGAGGCAACGAACCGGCCGTCCGGCAACGCCCGGACGGCCCTACCCGGTCTCGTCGCCCCGGACCCTGGCATCCCGATCCCCGTCGTTCCCCATCCATGAGGAGAATCCCATGCGTACGCGTCCCATCGGTTCCTTGAACGCTTCCGTCGTCGGACTCGGCTGCAACAACTTCGGGCGCCGGCTCGATCTGGCCGGCACCAAGAGCGTGCTCGACGCGGCCATCGACGCCGGCGTCACCTTCCTCGACACAGCCGACCTCTACGGCGGCACCGACAGCGAGCGCTTCTTGGGCCAGGCGCTGAAGGGTCGGCGCGACCAGGTGGTGATCGCCACCAAGTTCGGCCATCCGGCCAACCGGCAGGCGCCCACCGGGGCACGGCCCGAGGACGTGCGTGCCGCGCTCGATGCCAGCCTGCAGCGGCTCGGGACCGATCACGTCGACCTCTACCAGCTCCACATGCCGGACGCGGACGTGCCGATCGCCGAGACGCTCGGCGCCCTCGCCGAGGCCGTGGCCCGGGGGCAGGTCCGAGAGATCGGGTGCTCCAACTTCAGCGCCGCGCAGCTCCAGGAGGCCGAGGACGCGGTCGCGTCCGGCGCGCCGCGTTTCGTGAGCGTGCAGAACGAGTACAGCATGCTGAAGCGTGCGCCGGAAGCCGAGGTGCTGCCCACCTGCGAACGGCTGGGCATCGCCTTCCTCCCGTACTTCCCGTTGCTCAGTGGGATCCTCACCGGCAAGTACAGGAAGGGGCAACCGCTGCCCCAGGGCACCCGGGTCACCGGCAGCGAGCGTTGGGAGGCGATGCTCACGGACGGGGTGCTCGACCTCGTAGAGAAGCTGGTGGACTACGCGGCAAAGCACGGCCGCGAGCTCATCGACCTGGCGTTCGCCTACCTGCTGGCCCACCGGCCGGTGGCGAGCGTCATCGCAGGAGCCACGTCGCCTTCGCAGGTTCAGCGCAACGCCCGGGCGGGAACGTGGCAGCTCTCGGACGCGGAGCTCGCCGAGGTGAAGGCGATGGTGGAGGCGGCGGGCGAGCTGCTGTCCTGATTGGATCGTGCGGGGGCGACACGGCCCGAGCGGGCCGCGCGGCAGCGTTCCTTCGCTTCCCGCGGCACGAACGTGCGGGCCGGGGCGCCGGCCGTCCTTGCAGCCGGTTAACCGTGCACGACTAGCGTTGCCGGTGGAGGCCATGCATGCACGATCCAGACCGCCCCACACCTAGCACTCGAGCCGGCGACGCCGCCCTACCTGCAGACGCGAGTCGCACGGACGCGCCGCGCGACCATGCCCGCCGGGACCGCTCGCCGGTTGCCGCCCACGGTTCGTCGAGGTGCGCTTGATGCGCCTGCTGCCGCTGTGGGGCGCCGTGCTGTTCCTGGCCGCACTGGGGGTCGCGATCGCCTTGGGGCACGGTGGTGGCGCCACCGTGAGCAGCCACGCCGCTCCCTCGTCGGCCGCTGCGAATAGCCCTTCCTCGTCGGCCCCGATGAGCGGTAACGCGGCGACGCCGGTACAGATCGGCGCGCAGCTCTACGCTGCGAACTGCCAGACCTGTCACGGGAAGAACGGCACGGGTGGGAAGTACCGCGGTATCCGCGGGATGGACCGAATCAGCCTCTCGCGCTTCAAGTCCTTGATCCTGTACGGGCGAGAACGGATGCCCGGCTATATCAAGACCGGCTTGTCGACCTCGAACAACCTCGGCTCGCTGGGATCCAACGGCTACCTGGGCAACGCCAAGACGCCGACCGACCAGCAGATCCAGGATCTGCTCGCCTACCTGCGCACGCTCCCCGGGGCGTCCGGGGGAGGGTTCTTCGGCGGAGACGACTGAACGCGCGGGCGGTCCACACGAGCCGTCGAATCGTTCAGACACCAAGAACACGGCGCTCGACCTGCCGTGGGGGGCAGCAGGTCAAGCGCCTACCCCATTGTAGCGTGTCGTGCGCCGTTCGTGGGGCAACGTAACACGCTTCCGCAACAAGAAGCCGAGGTGCGGCGCCTCCGGAAGGCAGGGGCCGTCGAAGCCGCAGGCTGCCTTCGCGGGGGCGGCATGGTGCGCCGCGAACTGCCCCGTCGGACAGCCCCGAGATAGAACGTCGCTCACGCACGCGACGGGGTTGCCCGCCGTTCGCCGCCAGATGCGAGGGCCGCCCTACCAGACGACCCGCGTGGCCCTGGCAGAGGCCATGGCACCCTTCTGGTCGGGGTCGATGAGTGTGGATGTGAGGATTCCCTGAACGGCCCCGGGGTGCAGCAAGGCTCGACGTCTTGTCGCTTCGAGGGCGCCCAGCCTTCGCTGGGGTCCCCTCGCTTCCCGGGCGGTTGGTCGGGAGATGGCCGTCCGTGGATGTGGGCGCCGGCCCCTACGGGCCGGCGTCCACGTGGATGACGTCGCGGACGGTCAAGGGCATGGGGGCTTCGAGACCCTCAATCCGTCAGCGACAGGAGGGTCAGGCGGCCGAGGGGGATGAGCACGCTGCCATCCGGGAAGAGGGCGGACGTGTGGACCACGTAGCTTTGCCCGTCAACGGCATCCGACGAGCCGATCTTCACCTCGGTGGTGGTGGTGGCGTCGTATCCGAGGTCGCCGAACGTCACGCCCAGGGCCGTGCCTGCCGCCGTCGTCACCGCGGTGGCGCTCGTCACCAGCGAAGCGCCCATGGCCAGGTTCCTGAGCGTGGTCGAGCCTTGCACGACCGAGCTACGGATGAGGGCTGCCGTCGCCGACGGGCTTCTCATGAAGGTGTTGAAGGCCCCGCGCCCGACGGTGTCGTCGAGATGAGCGAACGCCTCATCGGTAGGTGCCAGCACGGTGACCGGTTCCGGGCCGCTCAGCAGATCCGAGAGCCCGCTCACCTGCAAGGCGCGCCGGAAGCAGGCATAGCTCGGCTTCGTAGCGTGGTTCTGATAGCAGAGCCCGGTGATGCCGCCGACGGAGCGGGCGGTCACGTACTGGCTGAGTGTGCCGTTTGCCATGGTCACGGCACCGATGTCGACGTTGACGACGGGGTCGGAGGCAAACGCCGTTCCGAGGATGACGGCGAAGGCAAGCGCCGCGAAGAGGACGCCTCGCTGCTTTCGATGGCTCAACATCATCATCCACTCCCTTTCCGGTGTGGCGTCGTCGGGCCGTCACCCCACGACGTACCGTCATTTCAGGGCATGGCGGGGCCGCGTGGGTGGTTCTGAGCGCCACAGGATCCGATACCGGTACCGGGACAACGGGTGCTACAAACGTTCGCACGGCCGTTGCTGACGAGATCGGTTCCCAGGCGCCCAGCCTCAGGGGAGCGTTCCGGAAGGTTGGATCAGTTTGAAGCGCAAACGGGTGACGGCGTTCAGGTCTTGCGTCGTGACCCCGGCGGGCAGGCTGTAGGGATCGGCCTTGCTCTCGTCGACGCTGTAGCCGAGATCGGCGAGGGAGCCGATCGTGACGCGGCTGAGCGGGTTGACCCCGCTGTTCAGGAAGCCGGTCATGAGCTCGTTGCCGAAGATCGCCTCACGCCAGTGGCCGTCCTCGGTGCCGGCCCCGCAGTTCGGGATGGGGTTGTTGTTCGCGTCGAGGCAGTTCTCCACGGGTACGCCACCACTGCCTCCCAGGGCATGCCACGCTTGCTCGGCTTGCGCTCCCACGAACCGCGGGTTGGTCGTTCCCTTGCCGGTCAGCAGCGTTCCCCACAGCGTTCCGAAACCGAGCACATGGCCCATCTCGTGCAGGATCGTATCCTGCAACAACCCCTGGCTCTGGAGCGTGGCGAGGTCGGCGGAGTCGAACTCCATGATCCCGAAGGCCGGAAGGCCGTCGGAGCTGCGTACCAGGCACGGCCCGCCCTGGCCCAGGATGCCGCCCGGGCCGTCCATCGGGATCACCTCGACGGCGATCCGGAGATCGTTGATGACGCCGTTGAAGGCGGTGGTCGGCAGGCCGCTGCACGCACCCTGCGCGATCGACGCGGTGATGCTGGGCAGGCCCTGCGTGATGATGGACGACCAACGCGACGCGGCGTTCTCGAAGGCGGATCGCTCGGCCGTGGTGAGCGACGACTCGATGTCCAGCGTGATGGTGTAGGGACTGGACGTGGACGCCGGGGTGTAGGTGATGGCGAGCGTGGCCGTACCCTGGTTGCCGGCCGCGTCGGCGGCGGCGACGGTGACGGTGTTGGCCCCCTGACTCAACGGCCCCAGCGAGCACTGGAACGTGCTCAGGCCCGAGCAACTCTGCCAGGAGCCGCCGTTCAGCCTCGCCTGCACGAGGTGCACGCCCACGTTGTCGGAGGCGGTCCCGGTGATGGTGAGGTTCGAGGAGGCGAGCGTGGTGCCGTTGGCCGGGCTCGTGACGGTCACGGAAGGTGGCTGGGTGTCGGATGCGGAAGCCACCGTGAACGTGGCGGTGACGTTCTTGTTCGCGTTCATGGTGAGGGTGGTGGGGTTGGTGCCGCCGCTCAGAGCGCCGCTCCAGGGCCCGAAGCTGTAGCCGCTGTCTGGGAGCGCTCGGAGGGTGATGTCGGCGCCCTCCGGGAAGCTCTGGTGGTAGGGAAGGGCGTGGGGAGTGCCGTCGACGCTGATCCGCCCGTGGCTCCCCGCGAGCGACAGTGTGCGAAGGCCCGGGGGCGACGATTGCGAGCACGCCGCCAGACCGAGGACGGCGAGCAGGGCGAGGGCCCACCCGAGCGAACGGCTCATGGGCGGCTCCGGAACAGCAGCGCGGACCGGTCGACGGCGCGGTGGTGACGTGGCAGAGCAGGAAGTTGGGCGCTTCGGGACGGCCTCGCCGCACGCGCGGGGGCGAGATCCATGCCTCGGAGCCTACCCCGGAAGGCGGGTGCGGTCATGGTGGATGGGCCACTTTCCTGCGCGCTCCGGCTACCCGGTGATGATCGAGGAGATGAGCTCGAGCAGCACCACCAGCGCTACCACGGCCTGCGCCAGCCGTCGCGCCGCCACGTAGTGGGCCCCGGCCGTCAGCACCCGCACCCCCGGGAGCAGGCACAGCACCACGATGCCGCTCAGCATGAGACGTTGGCCACGGGCGGAGAGGTCGATGGCGCGTGGGTCGAAGGGGTGCGGGGCGGACGTCAGGGCCAGGGCCAGGCCGACGACCATGAGAGCGAAGGCGAAGGCCGAAAGGCCGCGCGACACGCGCCGCATGCTCCGACCGATCTCGGCCTCCTGGCGCCCCTCCCGCTTCTGCTCCGGCGTTTTCATGCGCCCCCTTGCAGGCCGCGCAGCAGCATCTGGACCCCGATACCGAGGAGCAGCACGATGAGCGCCCAGCGCAGCGCGCCGACCTTGATCCGTGACTGGACCAGGCTCCCCAGCACGGCGCCCAGGAACACGCCGGTGGCGGTAGGCACGGCGATGAACGGCCGCACGTCGCCGCGGCCGATGTAGACGAAGACACTGGCCGCGGCGGTGATCCCGACCATGAAGTTGCTGGTGGCCGTGGCGATTCCGAGCGGGACGCCCATCACGGCGTACATGGTGGGGACCTTGATGAACCCGCCGCCGACCCCCAGCAGGCCGGAGACCATGCCGGCCAGCCCGGCCGTGCTGGACCCTGCCACCCACCGTCGCGGCGTGTAGTCGCGGCGGTACATCGCCTCCTCGCCCGAACGACTCAAGCTCTTGGCGAGGGTGTAGCCGGCGGTCGCGAACACCACCACCGCGAACAGGATGCTCAAGAAGCTGGCCGAGACGAGCCCCGCCACCAACCCGCCGATGACTGCGCCTGCAGCGGTCGCGATCTCCAGGCGGAGCGCCAGCATGACGTCGGCGCCGCTGTCCTCGTTGGCGCTCGCTGCGACCCCCGCCGAGGTGGCGATCACGCTCACCAGGCTCGTTCCGACCGCGATGCGAACCGGCAGGTGGAACGCCAGCGTCAGGGCGGGTACCAGGAAGATGCCGCCGCCCAGCCCCAGCAGCGCCCCCACGGCGCCTGCGAGCAGACCGGTGCCGAAGAGTGCGAGCAGGATGCTCATGGGGCTTCCCCCTCCAGCGGCCGCGTCTGCTCGGAGCGGTCCGGGCCCGGTCCCCGGGCCGTCCGGCTGCGGCGTGAATCGCCGCCCGCACCGGCGTTCTCGCTCAGGGCATCCGTTCCGGCGGCCATCGGTTCGAGCCCGGTTGTCTGCAGCTCGGTGCTCTCCAACCCGCTTGTCTCGAGCACGGCGAGAAGGTCGTCGAGCCGGCCGATCCACGGCCGCCACCAAGCCTCCAGCGACGGAAGCCCTTCCGACCACCGGACCAAAACGGCCCGCTGGGCCTGCGCCAGGCGCGACAGACCCGCCGTCAGGGCCTCGGCGCCGCCCTGCTCGACGGCGGCGTCGACGAGGCTCTCGAGCATGAAGCGTCGCCCGCCGAAGCGCACCGCCAGGTCCAGATCCGCGCCCAACCGGGCCAGGTCGGTGCGGCAGAGGAAGAGGCCGGAGCGCGCCGGCACGGTCAGGTCGTCGAGGACCGAAGCTTCGGTGCCGCGCGCCTCATCCGGCGCTCCGGGGTCCGACGGGAGGGTCGTTGCGGTTGCCGGCGCCGTCGGGAACAGCGCGCCGGCGCGGGTTGCCAGGACCTGCGCCGCGAGCTCCGCCGCGGCCCTGTACAGGCCGTCGTCGACACGTTCGACCGCGTGGAGGAAGGACGGCAGCCAGGGCAGCAGGTGCTCGGCCAGCAGGAAGCGTTGGGCATGGCGGGCGCGTTCGGCGTCGACGGTCCCGGCGTCCGCTTCGGCCTCCCGTTCCAGCAGCGCGGCGAGGGCGTCGAGCAGCACGGCCACGTGGTCGGCGGCGAGACCGGGCTCCGGCTCGAGCCCCAGCGCTTCGAGCACGCCGCGCGTGAACCCCGCCCACTCCCCCTCGATCGACGCGTCGGGCTCGAGGAAGACCGAGGCGTACGGGTAGGCGTTGAGAACGAACACGTGCGTGTAGCGCGCGGCCCCCTGCGGGGTCGCGTGGTCGGCCAGCGCCGGTACCGTGGCTACCAGCGCCAGCAGCTCGGCGTCGGGCTCGCGAGCGAAGAGCTCCGCCAGCAAGCGAAGGTAGCCCGCGCTCTCCGATGCCCCGTCGCGCCGTGCCTCGCTCCGATCGGGGGGGAGACGCGGCTCAATCATCGACGGCCACCCTGTCTCCCTCCATCGGGAGCTCATAGGCCTCCGCGGTGGGGTGGAGCGGCCGTGGCAGCCAGCGGGGCCGGCGCGTGCCGTCCGGACTGTGGCCGTGCGCGCCGCGGGTCTTGGCGAGCCAGGTCCGGTAGGTCTCGTGGGCGAGATCGGTGTCGACGTGGATGTCGCCGCTCCGGTCGCTCGGCTGGGCACGCTCGAGCACCACGGCCTGGTGCCAGCAGTGCTGCCCCGAGATCGGGTCCGGGTGGACCTCGAAGGCGATGTTCTGGTGCACGCCGACGTCGCTCCACCAGATCCGGCGCGTGTCCGGGTCGCTGGAAGCGAACGGGCGCGCGCCGTGCTTGCGCGTCATGCGCCAGGTCGAGCCGTCACGTTCGAGCCCCACCACCGACGACATGGCGCGGTTCCCGCCGCCGGCGTCGTCGAGCCGCCAGCGCCCGAAGTGGTGCGAGCAGGCCACGATGTCGGGGCGGATCCCCTCGGTGACCCAGGCGGGCAGAACGAACCAGCCGATGTGGGTGCGCACGCGCACCAGGTCGCCGGTCTGCACGCCCAGCTCGGCGGCGCGCCGGGGATGGATCCACAACGGGTTGGTGTGGGCGATCTCGTCGAGCCACTTGCTGTTGGCGCTGCGGGTGTGGATCTGTACCGGCAGCCGGAAGTTGGGCAGCAGCGCGATCTCGCCCGGTCCCAGGCGGTCCTTGTGGATGTGACTCTTGAGGTAGGTGGGTAGCGCGACCTCGGGCCAGCCCCAGTCGCGGAGCGTCGTCGAGTAGAACTCCAGCTTGCCGCTGGGCGTGGGCCAGCCGCGCAGGGCGCGGCCGTCGACGTCCACGCCCACGGGGCTGCGGCCGTCGGGCAGCGAGTCGGCCTTGGGCCCGTAGGAGGTGCCGCCGCTGCGGGCGTAGACGATCCCGTCGCGAACGACGCGGTCGACGAGCTCCGCCTCGGGAACCTCCTCGAGGTAGCGAGCGCTTGGTTCGGTCGTGACCTCGAAGGCGCCGTAGCGGCGCATGTAGGCCAGCGGCGTGAGCTCTTCGCGCGCGGCCGCTTCCGGGAGCCCGGGGACGCCGTGGTCGAACAGGTAGCCGTAGTAGTCGTCGACGGTCATCTTGCGCACGGTGGAGCGCCCGGCCTGATGGTCGACCGCAACGGGTGGCGCGCCGTCCGCTGCGGCGTCGGGCCCGGTCTCGGGTCGGGAGGCACCGTCCGGCGTGTCCGCGGGGACCTCGAAGTAGCGGCGGATCCCGAGCGAGCCGTCGGGGTCGATGCGCCACGACAACTCGATCCAGAACTCGTTCTCCTCCCACACCTCGCCCGGGTTGACGTCGCGCGTGTCGCGGAAGGCGCGGCCGGTGCGCTCGTAGTGGGCGCGCATGACGGGCTGGCGGAAGCCGATCCACTGGGCGCGGCCGGTCTCCTGCGACTGGACGTCGTGGCGCTCGCTGGCGTGCCCCATGGGCAGGACGTAGTCGGCGTACCAGGCGGTCTCGTTCCACGTCGGCGTCAGGGCCACGTGGCAGCCGACCTTGCTCTCGTCGGTGAGGGCCTCGAGCCAGCTGAAGCCATCCGGGTTGGTCCACACCGGGTTGTAGACCCGCGTGAAGTAGACGTCGATGGTGCCGCGCCCTTCGCGCAGCAGGTGCGGGAGGAGGTAGCTCATCTCGAAGAAGGCCAGCGGGTACTCCCGCGGCATGTGCAACTCTTGCCACCAGCTCGGCCCCGGGGCCGGATTCGGCGGTGCGGGCACGTGCTTGGTCCAGCTGTTGGGCCAGAACCCGCCGGGCGTACCGATGGAGCCGGTGAGCGCATGCAGCAGCATCAGGCATCGCGCGACCTGCCAGCCGCCTTCGTTGCCGGCGCCGGCGCTGCGCCAGTTGTAGCTGGCGAAGCGCGTGCCGGCCCGGGCCACCAGGTGCGCCAGCTCCTCGATGCGCTCCTGCGGGACCCCCGACTCCTCGGCCGCGAAGGCGAAGGTGTAGTCGCGGTAGAGGTCGTGGAGGACGCTCTCGAACGCCTCGAAGGTGGGTTCGAGCTCGGGTCGCTCGGCCCGCAGGTACGCCTCCCAGTTCCACCATCGCCGCACGAACGTGCGATCCCAGGCGCCACTGACGATGAGGTGGCGGGCCACCGCCAGCAGCACCGCCGCCTCGGTGCCGGGGTAGCTGGGCAGCCACACGTCGGCGCCCGAGGCGGTGTTGCTCAGGCGCGGATCGAACACCGCCACCTTCGCGCCGCGTGCCCTCGCCTCCACGATCCGCTGGGCGTGCGGATTGAAGTAGTGACCGGTCTCGAGGTGGGCCGAGAGCAGCAGGATGAAGTCGGCCCCCGCGAAGTCGGGGGACGGCCGGTCGATGCCGCTCCAGAAGGCGTAGCCGGCGCGGGCGTTCGAGGAGCAGATGTTGGTGTGGCTGTTGTGGCCGTCGATGCCCCAGGCCTGCAGGACGCGGCTGGTGAAGCCGTCTTCGCCGGGTCGGCCGACGTGGTAGACGACGTGCCTACCCTCGTGTTGGAGAAGGTCCTTGCGGATGCGTCCGGCGATGTCGTCGAGCGCCTCGTCCCACGACACGCGCGTCCACTCGCCGGCGCCGCGCGCGCCGCTGCGCTTGAGCGGGTAGAGGAGGCGGTCGGGGTCGGTGATCTGGTTGCGGGTCGCGGGCCCCTTGGCGCAGTTGCGGCCGCGCGAGCCGGGGTGCAGCGGGTTGCCTTCCAGCTTCCGGATGACGCCGCTGTCGTGGTCGATGTAGGCCAGCAGTCCGCACGCCGACTCGCAGTTGAAGCACAGGGTCGGCACCAGGTCGTAGCGGCGTCCGGTCGCGGTGCCCGGCGCTGCGGGCTCCTGCCAGTCGTCCCAGCGCGTCGAGGGCGGGTGGCTGTCGAGCCCGATCTCGCTGGGACCCGGGAACGAGGTCCGGTGCCCGTCGGGAGACGCGTAGCGGGGTCCGGCGTCGCTGACCAGACGCCGCGGACGGCCGCGCAGGGCGTCGAGCAGCCGGGCGCCGAGCGGCCGGTCGGATCGGGATCGGTTCGGAGCGGGCATCGCCGACCTCCTTACGCGAGTGGTACGGCCTGACCGGCCTGGACGAAGGCGTGCTCGAAGGCCAGCAGGCCGCCGAGGGCGAACAACGAGGCCAGCGCCAGGAGCAGCGCGCCGCCGCCGGCCAGGCACAGCACCGCGGGGAGCACGGTGCCGAGGCCGAGGCCCCACCAGAAGTAGGTACGGAAGGCGCCGTGGGTGAGCTGGTGCTCCGCGGCGCGGGCGTGCGCGGTTCCCTTGGGGAGGGCGAGCTCGCTCGCCACCATGAGGCCGTGCGCGGCCGCCGCGGCGAACAGGAACCAGCGTAGCGGGGTCAGCAGGCCGGCGGCGCCGGCCAGGCCGGCGGCGATGAGGAGCGTCGCGCTGCCGGCGAGCACCGCCTGGACCGCCATGTGGCTGGGGAGCAGCGGGCTCTGCCAG
This sequence comes from uncultured bacterium, assembly GCA_964536935.1. Lineage (GTDB taxonomy): Bacteria > Deinococcota > Deinococci > Deinococcales > Trueperaceae > JASBRS01. The sequence goes on from CAZIBD010000076.1 coordinate 11,376, forward strand.
AGGTCGCGCGCCTTCGCCTGCGCGAACAGGTAGGCGGTGTAGATGGCGGTCGCCAGCGCGGTGGGCATCACGAGCCAGCCCAGCACCCGCTGCAGGCCGCTCGCGCTCGCCAGCGAGGCCGCCAGCCAGAGCACGATGAGGGTCCCGAAGGCGCCGATGATGAACGCGCCCCGGACCAGCCACGATCGCCACTGCGGGCGGGTGAAGATGCGGTAGAAGCGCAGCGGGTGCGAGAGGTCCCACACCAGCAGCGCGCCGGTGGCGGCCAGGAAGACGCCGGCCGTGAGCGGAACCACCCAGCGCGCGAGGGGCGCGGCGGGATCGAGCCAGCCGGCGGCGACGGCCAGGGCCGCCATCAGGAAGACGCCGGCGGCGATCGACTTCGTCCAGGTGTAGAGGCTCACGCGCTGGTCCCACGGACGCTTGTGGGCGACGTCGTAGGTGACCATGGCGGCGGCGGTGTTGCTGGTGCTCCAGCCCGGCGGCAGTCGGCTGCCGCCGTGACCGGCGAGGTCATGCGGTTGCTCGCTCCACTGATGCAGCCCGCCCGGCGGCGTGGCCGCGGACAGCGGGTCGAGGGTCGCCTGGTCGATGCCCATGTAGTAGAGCTTGGGTCGGGTGTGCTTCTCGGGGCGGCGTACGGCGACCTGCTCCCGCGCGACCAGCCTGGCGACCTTGCTGTCGGGCTGGTGGAGGTCGCCCACGAGGATGGCCTCGGCCGGGCAGACCGAGACGCAGGCAGGCTCGAGCCCGTCGTCGAGCCGGTGGCTGCACATGTTGCACTTCTCGGCGCTGCCGTCGTCGGGGTTGATGAAGATGGCGTCGTAGGGGCAGGCGGCGATGCACGCCTTGCAGCCGATGCAGACGTCCTTGTCGAAGTCGACGATGCCGTCGGGCCGCTGGTACATGGCGGTGACCGGGCACGATGCGACGCAGGGCGGGTCCTCGCACTGATTGCAGCGGGTGACCTGGAAGCTGCGGCGGGTGTTCGGAAAGGTACCCTTCTCCACCTGCTTCACGAAGGTGCGGGTCACGCCGACCGGCACCTCGTTCTCGCTTTTGCACGCGACGGTGCACGCGTGGCAGCCGACGCAGCGGGTGTGGTCGATGACCTTGATCCACTGCGGGTCGTGGCGGCGGTAGAGGTCGTCGAGCAGGGCGGCGCCGCGGTCGGCCACGTCGGCGCTCGCGGCGGCGTCGGCCGGGGGAGGCGAGCTCATGAGAGAGGACGAGGTCGGCCACGCGCGGTCCGGCCTGCACGACCGCGCGCGCGAAGCGAGCGGTCCAGCACGGCCGCGCGGGCAGGCTCGACGGCCTGGCGCGAGGGACGGTCGCGTTGCGGGGATCGCAGGTTCGCCATGAAGTTGGATTTTAAATCAAAAATTGATGAGAGACAATGCAGCGCGGCGAGCCGTCATACGCCATGGCAGAGACACGGCGAGCGAGGCCGGGCGTCCTTCTCGGGACGCGGGCGTCGCCGGGAGGTGGTGTGTCCGGTGCCCTACGATGTAGCGCCCGGTACCGCTGCCCAAGGTCGTTCAGGCAGGCGGTACCGGGCGTCGGCCCGTGACGTGGTTGGTTCGTTCTTCGACGTGGGGTCGGCTCGCGACGCCACGTCCAGCCGTGCCTAGGAGGCTACTGGCTCAAGATGTTCGTGATCTGGGACTGCGCCGTGTTCAGCGCGTCCTGCACGGATTGGGCGCCGGACAGTGCCGACTGGATCGCGGTCCACACCGCCTGGGAGACCTTCGGGTACTTCACGCCCAGGCCCAGCGTGCGCGGGTGCGCGTTGACGGTCTGGTTGATGTACACCTCCCACTCGGGGCCTGCCTCTTGCAGGTATTGCTTCGCCACGTCGGGCTTGGCCGGCAGGTAACCGAACAGCTTCGCGAGCTGCAGCTCCATGGCAGGCGTCTGCATCCCCTGGATGTACTCGAACGCCATCTGCTGCGCTTCGCTGCTACCGCTCTTGCTGACCATCCAGTCCTCGCCGCCCAACGGCACGATCACGTGCTGGCTGGGGTCGCGGACGGGGACGGGGACGATGCCGAACTGCTTGCCGTAGTACATGCCGTTCTGGTTGAGCGTCGGGAAGTTCCAGGGGCCGTTGACCATCATGGCGGCCTTGCCAGCGATGAACTGACTGGACGCGGCGGGCGTCTGGCTCCAGTTGAGGCAGGACTTGGACGCCGAACCGTCGGTTATGAGCTGCTTCCACAGGTTCAGGGCCTGCACGCCCGGCGCAGACGCGATGTTGTCGAACTTGAAGCTGCCGCCGTTGCTCCAGAAGAACGGTTCCCACTGCCAGGTGGTGTCTTCGGCGGCCTCACAGGTCAAGGCGATCCCGTAGTGGTCCGGGGTCGTGAGGGCCTTGGCGGCGGACACGAGCTCGGCCCACGTCTTGGGAGGTTGGACGTTGGCCGCCTGCAGCATCTGGATGTTGTAGATGAGGGCGATCGAGTTGGCGCCCGCGACCGGCAGGCTGTAGTACTTGCCGTTGGACAGGCCCTCATCGATCACGGCCTTGTAGTACCCCTCCGTGCTGAAGCCGCTCAGATCGCTCAGGGCCACGACCTGGCCGGTCGAGATCATGGTGGACACGAACGGGTTGT
>CAZIBD010000077.1:0-13960 GCA_964536935.1 uncultured bacterium
GCCGTCGGGTTCGTGATGCCTGCGGCCAACGCCGTCGCCCTGGCTGCCCTGCCCAGAGAATGGGCTGGCTCTGGCTCGGCGCTCCTCACGACCGGGCGCATGGTCGGTGGCACCTTCGGCGTGGCCATTCTGGGGTCCATTCTCAATGCCGGATACAAGGCCCATCTCAGCGGCGTGGCGTTGCCGCCGGCCGCTGCGGGCACGATCCGTCAAAGCGTCTTCGGTGGCATCCGTGTCGCGCAGCAGACCCATTCGGCGGCGCTTCTGGACGCCGTCAGGGCAGCATTCATGGGAGGTATGGACACCACGCTCGTCGTTTGCGCCGCCATCGCGCTCGCCGGCGCCCTTCTCGCCATCACCTTCCTGCCTCGCTACTCCAAGGCAAACGAGACTGCGAGCCCGGACGGCGGCGCGGCCTAGGTGGAGATCCCGACACGGGGAAGCATGCCAATTCGCGCGGCGACCAGGTGAGAGCCCGCCCAGCGCGCCGGCACTCCGGAACCTCCCATGACCCTCGGCGCGGAACGGGGATCAAAGTGCCCATCGAGTGTCGGCGGCGTCGGACAATCATGGCGGATTCAAGGGGTGGCTGCAATGATGGCTTCGTCGAGCATATCGCTTGGAGTTTGGTAGGCGAGGGTCTGGCGGGGTCGGGTGTTGAGGTGCTGAGCTTGACGTTCGTCGGGCCGCGGCATCATGATCCGGTTAGCGTTGCCATCGTCTTGTGCCCCAACGCCCCGCTTTCCGCGCCACTCCCCGACGGCGCCGGCCTCCGCGTGCTGACGCTGCTCCCAATGCTGGCGCTACTGGCCCTCGTAACGTACGCCGGCGCCGTCGTCGCCTCGCACGTCCTCCCGACCGGCCTCGACCCCGTTAGGCATGCCCTCAGCCAGTACGCCTCGGGCGCGCGTCCCCGTCCCGCCGCTGTCGCGGGCACGGCCAACATCGTTGCTCTCGCGCTGCTTACGGCGGCGCTCGCGACGGGGGTGGATGCGCCGCCGCTTACGCCCCGTGGCCTGGCGCCCCTGACCCTGATGGCGCTCACGCGGCTGGGAACGCGCGCGCTGCCGATGGACGCGCCTGGGACACGCCCAACGGGACGCGGCCGGGCCCACGTGCTCCTAGCCATGGCGAACTTCGTGGTGTCGGTCGTTGCGCTGCAGGCGCTCACCGGGAGACTCAACCCCGCTCCCGGCTGGCACGCGGTCGCGCCCGTTCTCACCGCGCTCGCCGGGCTGGCGTCCCCGCTGCTGGCGGTCGTAGCCGTGTGCTTCCTCGTCCCGCCCCTGCGACGCGTGTTCGGGCTGGCCGAGCGGCTCTTCGCGCTCGACATCCACGGCTGGCTGTTGACCGTCGCCGCCGTTATGACCGCGCACGGGCTAGGCATCGCCTGAGCGACCGGGCGGTTCGTGGAGCGGCCGGAACCCTTCCACACGGCAGGGCTTGCACGGCCGGCCGTTGGCCCTGTAATGCTGGGCTCGCCGACACTGAGGCCATCGTCTGGATTACCCTGCTCAAGAAGGCTGTGCGCGCCGCCGTAGGCTACCGGCGCAGTTGGGGGGCACCATGAAGCGCCGAGTCAGAGTGTTTCTGGCTGATTCAAGGGTTCGTTGCAACGTCCTTTGAGCGGTTCCAGGGCCGGCCATGCTTACCTTGGATAATGGCTTCTATCCAGGGTAGAGTCCGGCAACGCCGCGACGCTCTTCGCATTTAGGTCGTCGTCCGCTCCTGGCGCCTGCTCGCGACCGCGACTGAAAGGAGATGCGTATGGCCACCGTTCAGGTCCGCTACATCGTTCGCGACGTCGATGCTGCGATTGCGTTCTACAGCGCTCAACTCGGTTTCGAGCTCGTCATGCACCCCGCGCCTTCCTTCGCCATGCTGCAACGGGGCGACCTTAGGCTGGTGCTGAGCGCACCGAACCCCTCGCCTGGGGGCGGGGCACCCCTTGCCGACGGGCGTGTGCCCGAGCCCGGAGGGTGGAACCGCTTCGCCGTGCAGGTGGACAACCTTGACGCTGCGGTAGAGCGGCTGAAGGCATCGGGCGCGACGCTCCGCGGCGGCGTGGTCGCGGGCGTCGGCGTTCGGCAGGCCCTCGTGGAGGACCCCTCGGGCAATCCGGTCGAGCTCTTCGAGCCGCTGCGTGACGAGGCGGCGCTGGAGCGCCCCGGCTGACCCGGGCGGGCCACCAGCCGCGCGCCCCGCTCATGACACTCGCCAACCATGCAGCCCCGGCTCCGCAATCCCTCAACGACAACGCCTTCCGGCAGCTCGCCGCCGTCCCGCCCGAGGTCGAGTGGTTCGCCAACCTCCGCAACCCCAACACCCGCAAGGCCTACCAGGCCGACATCCGCGACTTCACCACCTACACCGGCATCCGTGAGCCTGAGGACTTCCGGCGGATCACCCGCGCGCACGTCATCGCCTGGCGCGACCACCTCGTGCAGCGCGAGCTCGGGTCCGCCACCGTCCGACGCAAGCTCGCCGCGTTGAGCTCGCTGTACGCCTACCTGTGCGACCGCAACGCGGTCGAGGGCAACCCCGTCGCCGGCGTCGCCCGGCCCACCAGCGCCACCGCGACAGGAGAGGGCAGCACCCCCGCCATCAGCGCCGCCCAGGCTCGCGCCCTGCTCGAGGCACCGGATCCGAACACCCTGAAAGGGAAGAGGGACCGCGCCATCCTCGCCACGCTCCTCTACCACGGCATCCGCCGCGAAGAGCTCGCCAAGCTGCGCGTCAAGGACGTGCACGAGAGGGAGGGCGTGCCGCACCTGCGGATCCGCGGCAAACGCGGCAAGACCCGGCACCTACCCGCCGCGCCCGTCGCGCTGCGGCTCATCAGCGCGTACCTCGAGGCGGCCGGGCACGCCGGCGACGGGGGAGGGGCGCTGTTCCGGCCCGTCAAGAACAACCGGACGGGGACCCTGGACAAGCACCTGCACCCCGAATCGATCTACCAGAGCGTGGTGCGGCACTACGCCAAGAAGGCCGGCATCGACGCCAGCGGCGTGGGGGTGCACTCCCTCAGGGCCACCGCCGCCACCAACGCCCTGCTCAACGGCGCCGACATCGCCAAGGTGCAGACCTGGCTCGGACACGCCAACATCAGCACCACCCGCATCTACGACCGGCGCAACGACCGGCCAGAGGACAGCCCAACGTATCGGGTGTCGTACTGACCTGGGGGTATCGGTGAATCCGGAAACGGCAAGCGGACTTGTGGTGATTGCAAGGCAACTAGGCGAGTACGCGAGACCCTTCAAGCCGTATCTCGAGGACCTTACTGAGAGTGTGCGGCTAGGCACTACGGCACGCTGGCGCTTCAGAAATGCCCTCGCCGCGATGCAGTGGGCGCAACAGGAACTGGCTAGGCGTGGCATTCCGCCTGACCGGCTTCCAAGTCAACTGCGCGACATCCTCCCCATCCTCGAGGGCGCGAGCGACGACGACGATCCGACCCTCCACGCGCTGTGGTCTCGGTTGCTCACAAACGCCCTAGATCCACACACCGATGTCTCCTCCGTGCAATACGCCGCCGTTCTTCGCCAGCTCTCTCCTTCTCAGGCAAAGATCCTCCAGTACCTTGCTGCCGAAATTGCCCCCTCGGCGGAACAGGGCGCTGAGCTTCCGCAGTTGGCCTTGCGGACCCCGTGGGGCCCTGAAGACACCGCGTTTCTCGCGGCCTTCCAGCACCTCGAGAACCTCGGCCTTGTCGCGGGCAATTTCGACGTGGAGCCCCATGAAGCGGAGCACATAGCGTCACGTATCTCTGAGGGCGTCTTCTTGAGCGTCCTTGGCCAATCGCTAATGTCAGCGTGTGCAGCTCCAGGCGCTCCGGCCAACGGCAGCTAGCGCCAAGCTGGGCGGTAGGGCCGGGGACGTGCGCGGCAAGGGAAGGGGAACCGCTCGGCACCTCGTTGCAGGGTTTCCATGCATCAGCCTCCTCGGCGTCGCTCGTTGAGCCATGCGGGCGCGGGGATTTCCTCCGCTTCAAACGTGTGTAGCCCGCCCCGGACGCGCCAGGCGCGCTTGTGAAGCTTCGTGCCCGTAGGGGCGTAATGGAACACGGCGGCGATGACGGCTTGCCGCTCTTCGCTCGTGGCCTGCTCCCCCTCGTCCGCCGGGAACACCTGCGCCAGCGTCACCCACTTACCGGGCACGAGGGGAGTTCGGTGGTTTGTGTAGCGGTCTTCTCGCCGCTCGGTGCCGAAGGCGATGCGGCCATCGCCCTGCGTCCACCAATCGGCGTAGACGCCATCGATCCAGAGGTTGTGCGGCGAGAGGTTGGCGAGTTCGGCCCGGTAGGGGCCCGGCTGTCCTCCTCGACCGGCACGTGCGCCCGTAAGCAGAAGGTGCGGCGTCTTCTCGCGCCGGTGCTGCTCGTAGCCAACCCATGCCAACGTCCCCGTGCCTGCGGCGGCGACCGCAGCAAGCACCCACGAGACGATTACCTGACCCCAGGGCACCACCGCCCCCTCTCGCCACTGAGAGAGTCCATCATGAAGTGTTGCAGCGACCCCTTGAGCCCAAGGACGTTATCCGACTGTTGTCCGCCCGCACCTGCCTGGTTCAATCGTGGTCGCCATGGCGGGCTCCCGGTGCAAGCCGTTCGGTTTCCGCGAGCTCAGCACCGCGGTCTGCGCAGTCCCGCCCGCTTCGAACAGATCATGCCCCGCGTAACCCCGGGCACGCGACCCGATGGCGGCCCTCGCTGCTGTCGATGTCGGCGCGCCGAACCATGAGCGCGGGGACGGCCGTCGAGGCCGTCCCCGGGATGTTCGTCGGCTTCCGAGCCGGCAGGCTCAGTTGTCCAGGCGTTGCACGAGATCGAGGTAGGTGATCTCGGGATTGCCGAGCACGCCGGCCCGTTCCATGGCCTCCTTGAGGGCCGGGTCGTTGGCGAACTTCCGTGCCTTGTCGGCGGTCTCGAACTCCATCAGCACGGACACGGAGTTGGGGTGCTCGGAGTCGTGGAAGAGCTGAGCGCTCTTGGAGCCTTCGGCGCGGCGCCGGCCGGCGTCACTCTCGAAGGCGGTCTTCCAGGTGCCGAAGTTCTTCACGTTGTGTCTGACGTTCAGGTAGGTCATGGCGTGGTACTCCCTTCGCGCGTTACGCGGCAGTCAGCGGAACCGACCGGGGCGCGACAGGCGCGACCTTCGCCGGCGAGGTACGCCGGGTTGAGCAATGCACAGGGCTGTTGTCGGGCTGTAGGCGAGAGGAGGTGCAAGAAGAAGTATAGCAGAAGACTGTTAACTAGTCAACTGGTGAACGGTAAAAGGTTGCGCAAGCAAGCACGTTGCGGTATAGCTGTTCACACGATGAAGACGCGACCACCGAGAGGCCCGCAGGGTGACGCCGGACGTGGCCCCACCAGTACCGCGCCGCACCCTGTCGGCGCCCAGCCCGACGCCGTATGGGAGGAGTTGCTCCAGACGGTGCAACGGCTGACCCGGACCCTCGAGGACGGCATGAAGGCCGAGGGGTACGTGCTGAGCTGGTACCAGGTGCTCAGCCGGCTCGCCGCCGCCCCGGGCGGGCGCCTCCGCATGCAGCAGCTGGCGGACGACGTGATCCTGACCCGTGGCGGCCTGACGCGGCTCGTCGACCGCCTGGAGGCGCGGGAGCTGGTGCGGCGCGGTCGCGATGAGGACGATCGCCGCGGCGCCTACGCCGTGCTAACGGAACGAGGCCGAGAGGCCTACCGCCGGCTCGCCACCGGTTACCACCGCGACCTCAACAGGCACTTCGGCCGTCACCTGTCGCGGGACGACCTTCGGGCACTCCAGCAGGCGATCGCCAAGGTGCGCGCAGGACACCCAGAATGAAGCCGCAGCGGGCGACCCCACGAGAGGCACCACAGCACAGCGCGGCCTCGTCATGACAAGGAGCGTTGTCAGAGGCTCCGCCCGCATGAGGACACTGGCCATTATTTGGTGCCACTCGTTTGCAGCCAAGACCTTTCGCTTCTAGTCACGAAGCTGCTCACGAATTCCCTTCGAGGCACCAATTTCCTCTGCCGACATGCCCTGACATAGATTGTGGACAATCGTTTGAGCCCCGTAGGCAGCCAAAGATGGTGTGCACGGCGCCCTTATGTCCAGACACAAACGCTCACGTATTGACACATACGCGCACAAACGGCAATAATGCTTGATACACGAAGAGTGAGGTGGGGATCGGATGGACCTGAGGCCGGAGCGGCTCGAGCGCATCGTGCAGCTTCTGAATCAGCGTGGTGGCGCGAGGACGAACGAGTTGGCAGGCGAGCTCGGCGTGTCCGCCGCGACGATCCGTCGCGATCTGGAAGAACTCGCCGCACGTGGTTCGGTCGACCGAACACACGGTGGTGCCGTGATCCTACGCTCCAGCACCGCGAAGGAGGCGCCGTACGAGGAGAAGGCGCTGCGCATGCATACAGAGAAGGGGCGGATAGCCCAACGGGGCCTTGACTTCGTTCCGGACGGCGCAACCATCGTGCTGGATTCCGGGACGACGGTCCTCGAACTCGCCCGTCGCCTTATTGGTAAGCCGGTCACGGTAATCGCTCTGGACCTGCCATCCGCAATGGCTCTTGCCTCGGGGGAAGGGGTCGAGGTGTGGACACCCGGCGGCCGGGTTCGCAACGGGTTGTACAGCTTGGTTGGTCCGTGGGTCGAAGGAAGCCTGCGGACGCTTGCGGTGGATGTCTTCTTCATGGGCGCGGACGCGATCGACAGTGTGGGGGTCTCGAACAGCACCGTGGAAGAGGCGGAGGTGAAGCGGCTCGCAATCGGCTGTGCTCGCACGACCGTGCTTCTCGCCGACAGCTCCAAGTTAGGTAAACGCTCGTTTGCGCGCGTTTGTCCCCTCAGCGCGATCGGCACTCTCATCACCGACGAGGCGTCCCGCGCGGCGCTCGCCGACATCGACCACGAGTCCGTCCACGTCGAGTACGTGTGACGGCCGTCGGCCAATCTCGGAGGTCTGGATGACCACAAATGACCGGACACAAGCTCAGAAAGAGGCCCGTTTGGGAGCGCTCCGGCGCATCTTCGGTGATGACAAGCCGGTGATCGCAATGGTTCACATCCCGGCGCTGCCGGGCACGCCGCGCTATGACGCTTCAGGCGGCATGGATGCCCTCGTCGAATCTGCGCGCAAGGACATCTCGGCCTTGCAGGAGGCCGGCGTCGATGCGATCATGTTCGGAAACGAGAACGATAGGCCGTACCAACTCGATGTCGACGTAGCTTCCACGGCCGGCATGGCCTATGTGATCGGTAGGCTCCAGGGCGAGATCAGGGTCCCATTCGGCGTCGACGTGCTCTGGGACCCGCTGAGCACCGTGGGGCTGGCCGCCGCCACCGGCGCCCGTTTCGCGCGTGAGATATTCACGGGTGTCTACGGGTCGGACATGGGGTTGTGGCAGCGCAGCGCCGCGACCGCATTGCGTTACCGGCGCCAGGTCGCCCGCGACGATCTGTTCCTGCTCTTCAACGTCACTGCCGAGTTCGCCTCCCCGCTCGACGCTCGTAACGTGGCACAGCGAGCGAAGAGCGTGGTGTTCTCCAGCCTTGCGGACGCGATTCTGGTGTCTGGGCCGATGACTGGACAAGCGGCACCACTCGAGCATCTGGAGAGCGTGAGACAGGAAGTGCGGGACGTACCAGTCCTGGCAAACACCGGTGTCAAGCACGAGAACGTCGCTGACATCCTGAAGCTCACCGACGGCTGCGTGGTCGGCACCTCACTCAAGGTCGACGGCAACACCTGGAACCCGGTTGACCGGGAGCGGGCAGTGGAGTTCATGCGCATCGCGCGGAAGGTGCGGCAGAACTAACGATGGTGGTGGGAGTGGACGTCGGAACGACCGCCGTGAAGGGAATCCTTCTCGGTGAGGACGCCCGTGTGCTCGCAACGGCCGAGCACGCCCACGACCTAAGTAGTCCCCATCCAACCTGGGCGGAGGAATCCCCCGACGACTGGTGGCGCGGCACCGTAGAAGTCTTGAGATCGCTGCTTTCTGGTCGCGACCCAGCGCTCGTCCAAGCCGTCGGCGTCTCCGGCATGGTGCCAGCGGTGGTGGGCCTCGATAGAAGTGGCGTGCCGGTCAGGCCGTCGATCCAGCAGAATGATGCGCGGGCCCACGAGGAGGTCCGCTGGTTCGCCGAGCGCTTCGACGAGGACCGGTTGTTCGCGGACACGGGCGCCACCTGGAACCAACAACTGGTGGCGCCGAAGCTGCTGTGGCTTCACCGGCACGAAGGCGCCGAGTGGGTAAACGTGGAGCGGATCGTCGGCTCCTACGAGTACGTAACCGAGAAGCTGGGGGCCGAACCGTACACGGAGTGCAACTGGGCGCTCGAGTCGGGCCTTTGGAACGTCCGCGAGCGCTCCTGGTCGGGGCCGATCCTCGAGGCAGCGGGCGGAACGATAGCGTGGCTCCGTTCAGTGAAATGGCCGCACGAGGTCGTGGGCGAGGTTAGCCGTGAAGCGGCCGACGCAACAGGCCTTGCAGCCGGCACGCCACTCATCGCGGGCAGCGCGGACCACATCGCAGCCGCGTTCGCTGCCGGCCTTCAGCACCCCGGCGACGTCGTCATGAAGTTCGGCGGTGCCGGCGACTTCCTATACGCAACCGACACCTTCGAGTCCGTACGAGAGCTGTTCGTGGACTATCACGACGTCCCGGGCCGGTTCGTGATCAACGGCTGCATGGCATCCTCGGGCTCGCTGGTCAAGTGGTTTCAATCCTACTTCGCGCCTAGTAAGACCTTCGCGGCGCTCGATGATGAAGCAGCACTGCTGGAACCGGGAGCCGAGGGACTCGTCTTGCTCCCATACTTCCTAGGCGAAAAGACACCGCTCCACGATCCTTTCGCGCGAGGCACCCTCATCGGATTGACGCTGTCGCACACGCCGGCACACGTCTACCGAGCGGTACTCGAAGGAGTCGCCTATGCCTTCCGGCACCACCTCGAGGTGCTCAAGCAAGCCAGCTATCCGGTCCGGCGCATCTTCATGATGGACGGTGGGGCGCGGAGTGCGCTCTGGAGAGGTATCCTGGCGTCGGTCCTGAACCATGATGTGACATACCTGCGTGGCGGGGAGAGCGGCAGCGCTCTCGGTGTGGCTTTCCTGGCAGGTGTCACTGCCGGCCAATGGGGGTTCGAGGACATTCCCAGCTTCGTTCATCAGGAGGGCGTTGCGGAACCGTCAGCACACGCCGTCGCCAGGTACGACGAGCTGTACACCGTCTACCGCGACCTCTACGTCCGTTTGAAGGATCTCTACCCCAAACTCTTGGAGGCAGCTCGTGCATGACTTCCCAAACGCACTGGTTACCGGTGGTGCGTCGGGCATCGGTCGAGCGATCGCGCGTCGGCTGCACGCCGACGGAATGAAGGTATGGATCGCCGATCTCGACGAGGCGGGCGCGCGCGCCGTGGCTTCCGAGCTGGGTGCCGGTGGTCGGACGCGCGCGCTTGCGTGCGATGTGACCAACCGGCGTAATCTCGACGCCCTCATCGACACCGTCTTCGGCGAAGACGGCCGTATCGACGTGTTGTGCGCCAATGCCGGTGTCTCATCGATGCAGTCTTTCCTGGAGCTTACCGAGGAGGAGTGGGACCGGAACCTCGCTGTCAACGCGAAGGGCACCTTCTTGACGATGCAGGTAGCGACGAGGCGGATGATCCGGCAGGAACCACGACCGGGCCGGCCTTTGCGAGGCAAGGTCATTGCCACCGCGTCGATGGCGGCCCGGCAAGGTGCGCCGTTCCTAGCACACTACTCCGCGTCCAAGTTCGCGGTGACAGGCCTCGTGCACGCGGTCGCCAAGGAGCTCGCCCCCCATGCCGTCACAGTCAACGCGATCAACCCGGGTTACGTGCGCACCTCGATGCAGGAGCGGGAAGTCCGGTGGGAGGGGACTCTGCGAGGCATGTCGCCAGACGAGGTGCTCGCCGACTACGTTCGTCAGACACCGCTGGGAAGACTGGAGGACCCGGAGGACGTGGCCGCGGTTGTGTCCTTCCTGGCAGGTCCGGACTCCGACTTCCTGACAGGCGAATCGATTGAGATCAATGGCGGTGCATTCATCTTCTGATGCGTAGATCGGGAGGTTCGTAAGGTGCAGGCTCAGGCACGGCCGAGACGGCGCAGGCGGATCCGCTGGGGGAAGGTCCTGGCCCACGTGGCCCTGATCGTGTTCTCCCTGTACATCCTGTTGCCGCTGCTGTGGGTACTTCGAACCAGCCTTGTTCCGGAGGCGAGGGCCTACAGCGCTTCCATTGTGCCCTCGCTCACCTTCAGCAACTACGTCCGGCTTTTCGAAGCGCACGATTTCGGCAGGACCTACCTCAATAGCTTTCTTGCTGCGGCAGGCTCCACAGCCTTCGGCGTCCCGCTAGCGGCGATGACTGGCTATGCCTTTGCCCGCTTCGGCACCGGTGGGCAGCCAACCCGCTTCATGGTCCTCGCTACCCAGATGCTCCCGCCGGTGGCGCTCGCTCTGCCCATCTTCACGATCTTCCGTGGCATCGGTCTGACGAACTCCGTCTTCGGGATCGGCCTGGCATACGTGGGCCTCAACTTCCCGTTCATGACGTGGATCCTGATGGGGTTCTTTGAGGGAGTTCCGGTGGAGTTGGAATGGGCGGGACTCGTCGATGGCGCCACGCGTTGGGCGGCCTTCTGGAGGGTGGTGGTACCGGTGGCAGCCCCAGGTATCGCTGCCGCGGCAGTCTTGGGGTTCATCCTGGCCTGGAACGAGTTCCTGTTCGCTCTGATCTTGAGCGGGCCGCACACGGCAACGATTCCTGTAACGCTATCAGGCCTCCAATCGCAAAACGGCGTGCTCATCGCTGAAATCTCGGCTGGGGTCATCCTCGGGGTGCTCCCCTTGGTCATCGCCTCGCGGTTCATCCAGCGTTATCTCGTTCGTGGCTTGACATTCGGGGCAGTCAAGTGAGGAGGTGCCAAAGAACCCAAGCCAGAGAGTGGGCCCGAACGTTGGGCCATTCGCGCACCACTGTCGAAGGGGAGGCAAAGATGTTGAGAAATCGCAGAAGCTGGCTGGTTGCCGTCGCATCGGTGCTGCTCGGGCTGTTCTTCCTGGCCTCGAACGCCGACGCGCAAGGGATCACGCTCAACATCCTGATGGAGGACGTTCCCGAGACCACCATCGTCGAGAACCTGCTGCCGCAGTTCGAACAACAGACCGGCATCAAGGTCGACATCCAGAAGCTCGTCTACTCAGAGATGCACAACAAGCTAGTGACGCAGCTCGTGAGTTCATCCAGCTCATACAACGTTCTCGAGGTCGACTTTCTGTGGGCGGGCGAGTTCCCGGCCGCCGGATGGCTCGAGCCACTCCAGCCGTACGTTGACAAGAGCAACTTCGACCTCAAACCCTTCATCCCGTCGATGCTGGACCTCGTAGGCAACTACAACGGGAAGCTGTACATGATCCCCATGTACAACTACTCGATGGGTCTGATCTACCGTAAGGACCTGCTTTCTGACCCATCACTGCAGAGCGCGTACCAGACGCAATACGGCAGCCAGCTGGAGGTACCCAAGACGCTCAAGGAATACGTGCAGGTCAGCAAGTTCATGAACCAGCATGCCGGGGTAGCGGGCGCAGCGATGCAGGGTCAGCGCGGCGACCCCGACAGCATGGAGTTCTCGAACTACCTGTTCTCGGCGGGCGGACACTACCTGGACTCCAGCGGAAATGTGACCTTGAATTCACCGCAAGCCCTGGACGCCCTCAATCTCTACGTCGACAACATCCAGAACGCCGCTCAGAAGGGCGCGCTCTCGGCCACGCTCGACGACACCTTCCAGCTGATGTGTCAGGGCAAGGCGTGGAGCATGGTCACCTACTGGTGGATGCTGCCACAGCTCGACAATGCCAAGTCTTGCCCGAATGTAGCCGGCAAAGTTGCTCTGGGCGTTATGCCGGGCGGTCACGGCGAAAGCGGCGGCTGGGGCTGGGCAATCCCGCACAACGAGAGCCCGCAGCTCAAGGACGCTGCCTGGCAGTTCATCAGTTGGGTGCAGTCGAAGAAGGTCGCCGTCGAACGCGCGCTTCAGGGCCACGCGCCTGTGCGTAGCGACGTGTTCGAGGATCCTTCCGTTCTCGCCAAGTACCCGTACTACAAGCAAGCTGAGCAGGTCGTCCAGAGCGGCGAGTCGTTCCCCGTGTTCACATACACGGCACAGTACGAGGACGTGCTTGGCCGACAGCTCTCACTCGCAGCGGCGGGCCAGGCCAAGCCCGCCGACGCACTGAAGGCCGCCGCCGACGGCCTCCAGCAACTCTTGACGAAGGCGAAGAACCAGTAACGCGGAACACACATCTTTCGCTCGGAGAGCGGCCTTCCCGCTCTCCGAGCGCAACCCCCGACCCGAAGTGGACGTGAGATGATGTCACAGACGCGGCCCGCCGCGCGCGCTCGGATGACTCTGGCACTGCGACAGCGGCTCGCGGGCTGGAGTTTTGCGGGGCCGGGCTTGGTCGTATTGCTGCTCGTCGTGGCTGTACCCCTCGTCCTCGCCTTCCTCCTCGCGTTCTCCAGCTACACATTCCTCCACACCAGATTGCCGCCCTTCCTGGGCCTGGCCAACATCGCAGAGAGCGTCAACAACCCTTATTTCTGGCACTCGATGTGGCTGACGGTAGCGTATTCGGTGGTAACCGTCGCAGGTGAAATCCTGCTCGGTATGGCCATCGCTCTACTCCTGAACCAGGAGCTCCGCGGCAAAGGTATCTACTACGCCATACTTACCGTCCCCATGGCGATGGCACCAGTGAGCGTCGCACTTATCTGGCACATGTTGCTGCAACCGAACGTCGGGATCGTCAATCACGTGCTGGGGATCATCGGCCTTCCGCAGCCAGACTGGCTCGGATCGACCCGGCTAGCCTTCTGGAGTGTGGTGTTGGTCGACATCTGGCAGCAGGTGTCTTTCGTCGTGCTAATCCTAACTGCCGGTCTGTCGGCGCTTCCCGTCGAACCGTACGAGGCTGCGGCGATCGACGGGGCGTCGACCCCGCAACGCTTCTTCTACCTAACCTTGCCTCTCATCAGGCCCGTTGCAACGGTGGCTGTGATCATCCAGCTCATCAACGAGTTTCGCGCCTACGATCTGTTCTATGTGCTGACCAAGGGCGGACCAGGCGTGTCGACGGATGTTCTCAGCTACTTCATCTACCGCACGGCCTTCCTCGGGCTCAACATCAACGAGGCCGCTGCCTCCTCCTTCGGGCTACTCATAGTGGTACTTGCGCTGACCGTCGCGTTCTATATGATCGTCATTCGGCGGGCGGATTAACCCCCCGGACGCGTGGTGCACACGGCGAGTCCGCACCATACTTGCGACGTGTTACCGCCGGGCCGCACGAGCGCTCAGCGTCGGCTTGCACGGCTCACTGAAGCTCGCTCACCGCACTTGCTGAATCGTCCTGGGTCTAGTAGCGGCTCTTCTCTCACGCAGCGGTCGCCCCTGGGTCTGCCGCCCGATACAGTCGGCAGGTAGCCAGTGGTGCACCCTATCTGCACCCTATGGCTCCGAAAAGAGACCCTCGCGACGGAAACGAAGTCGCAACGTCAAGACGAAAAGGCCTGACCAGGAATGGACATCTTGGGAAGCGGCGGGACGCTCCGGAACGCTCCTGGCGCGACTTGTAATCGGCAGGTCAAGGCGACTGGTCATGCCATCCGGACACTGGTTGCGGGGGTGGCGAATGCCGTGGCAAGGAAGTCCCAGCCGAAGCCCGTTTCTGGCTGGGTACTTAGCCCGGAGTTCCGTTCGTAGTTAGGGCGGTGTTGGCGTGGGGGTGGGGGGAGACGGCTTTCTGGTCGTGTCTGTGTAGTAACTAACATGCCTTGTCGTGGTGTGTTGCGGCGTGGTAGGGTTGGGCATGCCTGTTCGTGGTTCGGGAGCTCATGTGGTGACGACCACGCGGCGTCGT
>CAZIBD010000078.1:0-13952 GCA_964536935.1 uncultured bacterium
TGGTCCATCAGGCGACCTCCAACTCCTTCGGCTGCTGCGCCTGATGCGGGTGCGCGTCGCCGGCGTACACCTTGAGACGGCGGATCAACTTGCGCCCCAGCCGGTTCTTGGGGAGCATGCCCCACACCGCGTGGCGGATCACCCGGTCGGGATGCCGGTCGAGCATCACCCGTGCCGTCGTGGTCTTGAGGCCACCCTGGTACCCGCTGTACCGGGTGTAGACCTTCTGGTCGAGCTTGCGTCCCGTGAACACGACCTTCTCGGCGTTGACCACGATCACGTAGTCGCCGCCTGCCTGGGAGGGCGTGTAGTCGGGCTTGTGCTTGCCGCGGAGCACCGTAGCGATCCGGGTGGCGAGGCGGCCGACCGTCTGGCCAGCCGCGTCGATCACGACCCAGTCGTTGTGGGTCTCCTTGGGGAAGATCGTCTTCACACTCGTCACGTCCTTCGGAGGCTTGCCGGGGTCGATCGGGGCCGACAATGCGCGAAGCCAAACGCGAGCTTAGCACAGCCGCGCTCGGGGCGGCAAGCAGCGCGCAGCGCCAGGCGCACGGAGGTCGCCAACCCCACGGCCGCGTCGGCCTGCTCGAAGCCGAACAGCGGTTGTCCCGTTCGGAAAGACACGGGCGTTCGGGCCGGTGGGCGACGGTACAATGCCGCAGCATCTGGGGAGGAGACCCATGAAGCTTGCGTTGCGGATCCTCGGCGTGGTGGTCGTGCTGCTGGTGCTCGTCGCCGCCGGCGGCTGGCTCTACCTTCGAACATCGCTCCCCAAGACGCGGGGCACCGTCACGCTGGCGGGCCTTCAGGACAGCGTCACCATCGTTCGCGACAAGAACGACGTGCCGCACATCTTCGCCAAGGACAAGGCGGACGCCCTGTTCGCCCTGGGCTACGTGCACGCGCAGGACCGCCTGTGGCAGATGGACTTCCAACGACGCGTGGGCGAGGGCCGCCTCTCCGAGGTGCTTGGACCGGCCACCCTCGACACCGACAAGTTCTTGCGGACCCTCGGGGTGTACCGGGCATCCCAGGAGGCGCTGGCGTACCTGGATCCGGAGACCCGCAAGCTGCTGGATGCCTACGTGGCGGGCATCAATGCCTATATCGACCATCACCACGGCGCCTGGCCTCCGGAGTACGTCATCCTCGGCGTGAAGCCGCAGCCCTTCCACGCGGCCGACGTCATCGCCTGGGCGAAGATGATGTCCTGGGATCTGTCGGGCAACTGGAACACCGAGCTGCTGCGGGCGCGCCTGATCGACAAGCTCAAGCCCGCCGACGCTCAGAAGCTCATCACGACGCTATGGCCCGGATACCCCAAGGACGGCCCGGTCGTGCTCCCGAACTTCCGCGCGCTGTACCGGCAGCTCCCGCTGAACGCGCTGAGCGCCGTGGCGCCCGCGCCCCCTCCTCCGGGCCTCGGCTCGAACGACTGGGTCGTCTCGGGGGCGCACACTGCGTCGGGCAAGCCGCTGCTCGCCAACGACCCGCACCTGGCGCTCGACGCGCCCTCCCTGTGGTACCTGGCACAGATCTCGGCGCCCGGCCTGAACGTCATCGGGGGCACGCTTCCCGGCACGCCGGCGGTGCTGTTGGGCCGGAACGAGCGCATCGCCTGGGGCTTCACGAACACCGGCCCCGACACGCAGGACCTGTTCATCGAGAAGGTCGATCCCAAGGACCCGACGCGCTACCTGACGCCGAACGGCAGCGAGCCGTTCCAGACCCGTCGCGAGGTGATCCACGTCAAGGGGCACGCCGACGTCGTCATGACGGTGCGCAGCACACGCCATGGCCCGGTCATCTCGGACGTCGTCTCGAGCGCCGCCGATGTCGCCAAGCAGCACGGCGGCAATGTGGTTCTCGCGATGCAGTGGACGGCTTTGGAGCCCGACGACACCACCATCCAGGCTGTCATGAAGATGGACACGGCCCAGAACTGGGACCAGTTCAAGGCCGCCCTCCGCGACTTCGTGACTCCGGAGCAGAACATCGTCTACGCCGACGTCGACGGCAACATCGGCTACTACGCCCCGGGGCGCATACCGATCCGCAAGAGCGGCGAGGGCATGGTCCCGGTGCCAGGCTGGACGGGCGCCTACGACTGGGTCGGCACCGTCCCGTTCGATGCCCTGCCGCACAGGTTCGATCCGGCCAACGGCGAGGTGGTCACGGCCAACAACAAGGTCGTGCCGAACGGGTACCCCTACTACCTGACCCGCGACTGGACCGTTCCCTACCGGGCCGAGCGTATCAAGTCGCTCCTGGCCGACACGCCGAAGGCCACGGTCCAGGCGATGGAGGGCATCCAGGCCGATCAGACCTCGCTGTTCGCGCGCACCTTCCTGCCGACGCTGCGCGCGGTGCAACCGAGCAGCGACCTCGCCCGCAAGGCCCAGGCGCAGCTGGTCGGCTGGGAGGGCGACATGAGCCGTGACAAGGCGGCGCCGCTCATCTTCGCGGCGTGGTACCGCGCGTTTTCGAAGCGCGTCTACGCTGACGAGATGGGCAACCTGTTCGACGCCTTCTTCGGGTTCCATCCGCGCTTCCTCCAGGAGGTCTTGACGAAGGACCCGAGCTGGTGTGACAACGTGACCACCCCTGGGGTGGAGACCTGTGCTCAGGACGCGAACCTGGCGTTCCAGGACGCCGTCGACCAGCTCTCGAAACGCTACGGCAAGGACCCCTCGCGCTGGCGCTGGGGTGCGGCCCACCGTGCGTTCAGCGCCCACCAGGTGTTCGCCAGCACGCCGCTGCGGGGCCTCTTCGACCTGCTCATCCCCAACGGCGGGGGCCCCTACACGATCGACGTCGGTCGCTACGACATGGGCGACGCCCAGCACCCGTACCGCCAGATCGTCGGGCCAGGCTACCGGGCGGTCTACGACCTCGCGAACCTCGATGCCTCCCGGTTCATCCAGACCACCGGCGAGTCGGGTAACGTCCTGTCGCGCCACTACCGGGACTTCCTGCGTCGCTGGCGTGACGTGAAGTACCTGCCGATGAGCCTGTCGCGGAACGATGCGCAGAAGGGCGCCGTCGGGACCCTGACGTTGAAGCCGGCGTCCTAGTCGGCGACGGGCTCGTCGCTAGGATCGCGATCGGGCCGGGGAGGATAGGGGGTACCTCGTTGCGTGGCCTGTAGCCGGTGGCGCAGGCCAAGCTCGTCGAGCAGGGCGGCGGTGGCCTCGGCCAGCGATGCGCTGCCCCGCGTGAGCAGCAGGTACCAGCCAGGCCGGCCCAGCGGCCGGGCCCGAACTCCCGCCGGGACACGCTCGGGCGGTGCCACCAGGTCTTCCGCCGGGATCGCGTCGTCGCGTCCGTACTGCACCGCCACGGCCGCCAGCACGAAGTAGAGCGCGGTTCGTGAGGTCACCGGGAGCGCCACCCCGTCGAACGTCGCCTGCAGGCGGCCCCTGAGGTTGGCGACGCCCTCGGCATGCAGGAGCAGATCGTCGAGGGTGATGGTCGCCAGCGTGTCGGCCTCGCGCACGAGCCCCAGCTCGGTGGCCTTGAGCGTCACGGCCACGGCCCGGCGTACCGCGCGCTCGTCGATGTGCTGTCGGTCGCGGATCAGCCGGTGCTCCTTGAGCAGGTCGAGGACGCGATCGGGTTGGACCTCGGCCCCGCCCAGAAGGCGCCGCAACTCCTCGACTCCGACATCCCGTGACAGTCGGGCCAGCTTGTCCGCGAGCCATTCCTGCTGGAGCAGCGAGAGGGTGAGCTCGAGACGGCGGGCCACGTCGGGGCCCCCGATCTGGAACAGGCGGGCCAGGACACTCGGAAAGACGTCGTCGTACAGGCTGAACCCGTACGGTTCCTCACCGCGCGTGAGCAGTTGCCAGTCGCCACCGTTGGTCCGCAGGGAGAACGCGCCGTCGACGCTCCCGTCCTGGCCGACGCCGCGTGTGAGCGGGACGCCGACGGCATGGACGGTCACGACCGCCCACTCGCCGTCGAGCTGGATGCGGTAGAGCATGCGTTCGCCGTCCGTGGTGCCGCGCAGCGTGCCGAGGTCGAACACATCGACCCCACAGGCGCGCAGCAGGGGGAGAAGCGCCACCTGGCTCACGCCCAGCGCGTCGGGCCGAGGTTGCACCACCAGCCGCTGCTTGACCCTCGCCACGGTGGCAACGAGACTGCCGTCGCCGTCCCCGGCGTGGGTGGAGGTGAGGAAGGGGTTCAGCATGGCTCGGGTTCCCGCGTCCCAGCATAGCGGTCGGCGGGCCGGCGCAGGCGCGATGCCGTTCTGCTCAGCCGGCGTTGGGCATCGGAGCTCGGCGAAGCCCGCTCGGAAGCAGGCTTCGCACCGTGCCGTTCGAACGGCGCCCCCACCCGAGGGGGAGGCCCTCGACGCACACGCGCACGAATCCGTCCTCTCCGGCGTCGTCGAAGGGGTGCCCCGCCACGAAGCGGACGACGCGCGGGCCGCCGGGCGCCAGGGCGACCGAGGCGCCTCCGGGCGGCGCAGCCATCGCCAGCGCATGCGCGGGCTCCAAGACCCGGCCGCGGAGTCGCCCCAGGAGTACGCCGACGCGCACCAGATGGACGCCATCGGCCGCCCCGACGCTCTGGCGCAGCCCCGGCGGAGCGGCCAGGAGGCGTTCGCCGTGGAGCAGGAGGTCCGCCTCCTCGAAGGGGACGGATCCCAAGACCCGGTCCGCGAAGCTCCGCCATGCGCGAACGGTCGCGGTCGAAGGAGCGGTGGCCCGTCCGTACCCGGCGCCGGGGCCACGGGGGCGCACGTCCCGCGCGCCACCGTCAGCACGTCTGAACGACGGGGGCGCCGGGCCCTTGCGCAGCAGCGCCACGAAGTGGCCATCGCCTGCCTGGCGGTGCGGCCACAGGCGAGCCGGCGCGGCCTCGGACGGGTCCTCGGCCGGTTTCGCGCCGGGCAGAGGGAGAGGCCGGTCCGCGCCCGCCGGCTCGATGCGCTCCAAGGTGAACGAGGGATTGCGCTGGAGGAAGGCGGCCACGACCCCCTCGTTCTCGTCCGGCTCGAAGGTGCAGGTGCTGTACGCGAGCACGCCGCCTGGCTTCAGCAGGCGTGCCGCAGCGTCGAGGAGCTGTGCCTGGGTGCCGGCGCAGCGCGCGACCAACCCTTCGCTCCACTGGCGCCGGGCCTCGACGCTCTTGCGGAACATACCTTCTCCCGAGCAAGGAGCGTCGAGCAGGACGCGATCGAATCGGCCGGGCCAGGCGCGTGCCAGGCGAGCCGGATCGGCCTGCGTCACGACCACGTTGGGAGCGCCCCAGCGCTCGACGTTCGAGAGGAGGGCGCGAACGCGTGTCGGGTCGGTGTCGTTGGCGACCAGGACGCCGCGGCCGGCCATGGAGGCGGCGAGCTGGGTAGTCTTGCCGCCTGGAGCCGCTGCCAGATCGCAGACGCTCTCCCCGGGTGCGGCCGCGAGGGCCGCCGCCGGAAGCATGGCGCTGGGATCCTGGAGGTAGTAGGCGCCGGCAGCGTGGAGCGGGTGTGCCGCGGCTTCGGCGGCTTCCGCCGCGGTGAGGAGGAAGCCTTCATCGCACCAGGAGACGGGCACCAGGTGCCACGGAACGCGCTGGCGCAGTGTTTCGACGGGGAGCTTCAGCGTGTTGACGCGCAGGCCACGGGCGGGCGGCAGCTCGAGCGCTGCCAGCAGGGCCTCGGCGTCCGGCCCCAGCAGCGCCCGCATGCGATGCCGGAAGGCCTCCGGCAGGGGAGGGAGCGGCTCCGCTGCGCCGTGTCGACTCACCGCAGACCGGGCGTGCTCAAGGCTCGCGCTCGACCTCTGGCTCGAGGTCGGTGGCCTCCCCGCCCAGGTGCTGGATCTCCTCGATGAAGCGGTCCACGGAATCGAAGTCGCGGTAGACGCTGAGGAACCGGATGTAGGCGACGTCGTCGAGGTCCCGGAGGAACTGCAGGGTGCGGCGCCCGATCTCGTCCGAGGCGATCTCCGGCGCCTGGACCTCGTCCTCGAAGCTGTAGGCGAACTCGCGAAGCTGCTTCTCGGTCACGGGCCGCTTGTTGCAGGCGATTCGCAGCTTGTCGAGAAGCTTGTCGGGGTTGAAGGCCTCGTGGCGCCCGGAGCGCTTGCGGACCATCAGCGCCTCGAACTGCGCCCGCTCGTAGGTCGTGAAGCGCCGGTGACAGATCGCGCACTCGCGCCGTCGCCGGATGGCAGCGCCCTCGTCCGACGGACGCGAGTTGATGACGCGCGTGTCGCCCGACGAGCAGTAGGGGCACTTCATGGCTTCACGCTAGCCCCGTCACGGCGCCCCGACAAGGCCTCACGGAAGCCGATGCCTGGGGGTGTCGGCCAGATCGCCCTCGAGATCGGCCTCGTCCTCGTCGACCAGGTGACGCCGGAGCGCGGGCGTCCCGTGCAGACGGTCGAACGGATCCTCTTCGAAGGCCTCCAACCCCTGCTCCTCTTCGGGCTCCTCGTCGTCCGCGTCGCCGTCGTCGTAGAGGCTCGCCTCGAGATCGTCCTGGCGCACCCGGTCGTCGAGGGCGGCACGTACTTCCGGCAGCAACGTCTCCGTGACGCGCGGAGGTGGGGGCAACTCGACGAAGACCTCCTGGCCCGAGACCCCCAGTGCCGATGACGACCCAAGGAAGCGAACGCTTCGGACGAGGGCGGCGTCGTGGCGAGGGTCGGCGGCGTCGCGCGACGGGACCACCAGGTTGGCTCGCGGCGCCTCGTAGCGGCGACAGAAGCTCTCCATCAAGCGCGACAGCGCGCCGAGCACCGCTGCCATCTGCGGCTGGCGGTTGGCGGGAGGAGCGATGATGACGACCCAGCCGCTCTCCAGCAGACGGGCCGCCGTCTTCAGCGTGAGGTAGGCGCTGCGCAGGTCCTCCGCGATGAGCTCCGCGAACTCGCCCTCGCCTAGGTCCTCGAACGGGGTCTGGCTCACCTGGCTGGAGACGTGCACCACCCCGCCAAGCGCGCCGAAGATCTCGAAGACCTTGTGGAAGGCAGCCAGGACGTCCATCTGCGTCGTCATGTCCGCCTGGATGGGGATGGCCTGGCCGCCCAGCTCCTCGATCTCAGCGGCCGTCTTGGCGGCCAGATCGACGTCGCGGTCGGCGCAGACGACATCGTAGTCGGACTGGCCGTAGGCGAGGGCCACCGCCCGCCCGAAGCCCTGGCCCACGTTGGTGACCAGGACGACCCGAGCTGCTTCCATAGGCTCCAGGATACGACGGCGCCTCGCGCCGCATCCAGGATCGTGACGACGAACGAGTCCCCTGTGAAGCCTTTTATCACCGCTCTCCCGGGAGCCGCGGTACAACCGAGGCGAACCCCGGAAGTGCGATGCGTCGCGAAAGCGCCGGGGACGTGTAGCGCGACAAGGGAGAGGACGGCATGCTCGGACGCAGCAAGAAGCAGAAGCAACCGGAGACGACGGCCAGCGAGCCGTTCACCTATATCCACCGTGGTACCAGGCTGGTCGGCGATCTGGAGGCCAGCGGACGCGTGCGGGTGCACGGCACCATCATGGGCAATGTGCGCGTCGCAGGCGTCCTGGAGGTGGCGGAAGCCGGCACCATCGAGGGGGACAGCGTCGAAGCCGACGAGGTCAAGATCCTCGGTAAGGTTCGTGCCAACGTCGATGCCAAGGGCAAGATCGAGATCTGGAAGGACGGACTGCTCGAGGGGGATGTCCGTGCCTCGGCGCTGGACATCGAGGAGGGGGCGTCGTTCACGGGGCGCAGCGAGATGACCGCGAACGGGCGCGCGGCCCCCCGGCTCCCCGAGAGCGCGGCTGGCGGAAACCGTCCGACCTTGCAGCAGGAGACGACGGCGACGCTCGGCGACGACGCCGACGCGGAGACCGACGTCGCAGCCTCCGCGCCGTCCGGGGAGACCGTCCTCGAGGAGGCCGAGCGCGCGGGGAGCTGAGGACGAGCGTCCGTGACGCCTTGAGGCGCGGATGCATGCGGCTGGTAGAATGGCACGTGCTCTTCGATGTGCGCAGGCGAACCCCCCCGTGGGGGACAGCGAGGAGGCCGCATGGCACTTGAACGGTGGTTCCGTCGGAACCGACCGACGCGCAAGGAGGACGACAACGCGCCGGCCGGGCTCTGGCTCAAGTGCGAGGCCTGCAGCGCCCAGATCTACCGCAAGGACCTGGTCGCGAACGCCTACGTCTGTCCGGAGTGCGGGCACCACTACCGCATGCCGGTGGAGGCGCGCATCGAGCTTCTCGCCGACGCCGGCACCTTCGAGCCCTGGTCGGGCGAGATCCAGGCGGAGGACCCGCTCGAGTTCGTCGATACGCAGGCCTACCCGGAGAGACTCGAGAAGAACCGGCAGAAGCACGGCCGGCCCGATGCCATCCAGACCGGGGGGGCGTTGCTGGCCGGCGAGGCCGTCGGCCTCATCGTGATGGACTTCTTCTTCCTCGGCGGCTCGATGGGTTCGGTGGTGGGCGAGGAGATCGCTCGTGCCGCCGAGCGGGCGGCCGTCGAGGACCGCGCGCTGATCGCGGTGACGGCCTCCGGCGGGGCTCGGATGCAGGAGGGCGCGCTGTCGCTGATGCAGATGGCCAAGACGACGGTGGCGCTGGAGGAGCTGGCGAAGAGACGCCTACCCTACATCAGCGTGCTCACCGACCCCACCACCGGTGGCGTGACCGCGAGCTTCGCCACCCTCGGCGACGTCATCTACGCGGAGCCGGGCGCCCTCATCTCTTTCGCGGGGCCGCGCGTCATCCAACAGACCATCAAGCAGGACCTTCCGGAGGGCTTCCAGCGAGCCGAGTTCCTGCTCGAGAAGGGGATGCTCGACGACGTCGTGATCCGGAAGGACCTGAAGGAACGCCTGGCGCAGACCGTGCGGCTGCTGCGCACGGGTTCGGCGCGCCGCGGCGAGGCGAAGGGGGAGTCGCGTGCCGCTGCCGTTTGAGAAGCCGATCGAGGACCTCGAGGCGAAGATCGAGGAGATGCGCTCCTACGCCTCGGAGCAGGGGATCGACCTCACGGACGAGATCGGGCTCTTGCAGCAGCGCCTGGAGCGCCTCAAGCGCGACACCTTCGCCAACCTCACACGCTGGCAGCGCGTTCAGGTCGCGAGGGCGGCGGGACGCCCCACCGCGATGGACTACCTGCAGGGGGCCTTCGACAGCTTCTCCGAGCTGCATGGCGACCGGACCCTGGGTGACGATCCCGCGATCGTGACCGGCCTGGCGCGTCTGGGCGAGCGAAGCGTGGTCGTGATCGGCCAGCAGAAGGGTCGCGATACCAAGGAGAACATCCACCGCAACTTCGGAATGGCCCACCCCAGCGGATACCGCAAGGCCATGCGCATGTTCGACCTCGCCGACAAGTTCGGCCTTCCGGTCCTCACGCTGATCGACACGCCCGGTGCCTACCCCGGGATCGCCGCGGAGGAGCAGGGGCAGGCGTGGGTCATCGCCGAGAGCATCCGCCGGATGAGCCGGCTCACGGTTCCGGCGGTCAGCGTCGTGATCGGCGAGGGGGGTTCCGGAGGGGCGCTCGCCGTGGGGGTCGCCAACCGCGTGCTCATCCTGGAGAACGCCATCTACTCGGTCATCAGCCCGGAGTCGTGTGCCGCCATCCTGTGGCGCGACGCAGCGGAGGCCGAGAAGGCGGCGGAGGCGCTCAAGCTCACCGCCTACGATCTGCTCGACCTCGGCGTGGTGGACCGCGTCATCGACGAGCCGGTCGGCGGGGCTCACAAGAGCCGGGAGGCCACCATCCAGCGGGTGCGGGAAGCGATGCAGGAGGAGGTCGCGGCGCTCGTCGGGATCGATGCCGAGGGGCTCCAGGAGCAACGTCGGAGCCGCTTCCGGGGCCTCGGTCGCTTCCGCGACGCCGCCTGAGCCTCAAGCCGGCCGGTCAGGAACCCGCAGCCGCTCGCAGAGCGGCGATGTTGTCGGCCACCGACCCGTGCCCACCGAAGATGGAGCTGCCCGCAACCAGCACCTGGGCACCGGCGGCGCGCACCTGGGGTGCGGTGCCGCGGGCGATGCCACCGTCGACCTCGATGAGGCACTCGGGGTTGCGGAGGTTGCGGAGCTCCCGCACCTCGGCGATCCGCTCGAGGCTGGCCGGAATGAACTCCTGCCCGCCGAAGCCGGGGTTCACCGTCATCAGCAGCACCACGTCGAGGTAGGGAAGAGCGTCGTCGAGCACGGCGAGCGGTGTGAGCGGGTTCAGCGCCAGGCCGACGCGGACGCCGCTCTCCCGCACCTGCTGGAGCAGGCGATGCAGGTGCGGCGCGACCTCGGCGTGGACGTGCACGATGTCGGCACCTGCCTCGGCGAACGCCTCCACGTAGCGCTCGGGCTGCTCGATCATCAAATGGACGTCGAGCGGTAGCGAGGTCGCCCGTCGGGCCGCGGCTACGACCACCGGCCCCATCGTGATGTTCGGCACGAAGTGTCCGTCCATGACGTCGACGTGGATGAGGTCCGCGCCGCCCTCCTGGGCGCGCCCGATGGCGCCGCCGAGGTCGGCGAAGTCGGCGGCCAGGATGGACGGGGCGATGCGGACGGCGCTCACGCGGGGGAGTATAGCAGGGGGCTGAAGCGGCGCCGGCAGCGGGCGAACGCTGCCGGCGCCGGCCATGCCGTGCTATGCGGCGGTGTGGGCCGGTTCCAGCACTGCGCGAATGGAACGCGCCAGGATGTCGAGCCCCTCGTCGAGCTCGGCGTCGGTGAGCCGGAGCGGGGGTAGCAGCCGGATGACGTTCCCGTAGGTTCCCGTCGAGAGCAGCATCAAGCCCTGGTCACGGGCTGAGGCCACGATGGCCTTCACGGCCTGCGCGTCGGGCTCCTTCCCCCCCGCCTGGACGAACTCGATGCCGATCATCGCGCCGCGGCCGCGAACGTCGCCGATCTGCGGGAACTCCCGCTGCAGCGCCTCGAGCCGTTCGACGGCGCGGCGCCCGATCGCGCCGGCGCGATCGACCAGCCCCTCCTCCTCGAGCACGTCGAGCGTGGCGAGTGCGGCGGCGCAGCTCACGGGGTTGCCCCCGAAGGTCGAACCCAGCATGCCCGGAGCGATGGCGTCCATGATGCTGGCCTTGCCGATCACGGCGGAGAGCGGGAAGCCGGAGGAGAGGGCCTTGGCGCTCGTCACCAGGTCGGGCTCGAGCGCGAAAGCGTCGACCGCCCACAGCGTGCCCGTCCGCCCGAAGCCCGCCTGCACCTCGTCGTCGATCCACAGCGCCCCGATCTCGTCGGCATAGGCGCGCAGCCCCTCCAGGAAGCTCCGTGGGGCGGGGATGAAGCCCCCCTCGCCGGCCACCGGCTCGATGATGAACGCGGCCACTTCGCTCTCGCCGATGGTGGTCTTGACCTGGTCGCGCAGGGCACGCAAGGTCCGCACGCCGACCTCCTCCGGGTCCTCGAGGCCCCAGGGATTGCGGTAGACGTAGGGGTACGCCGCGCGGTAGACCTCGCCGGCCCGCGGCGCGAAGTGGGCCTTGTACGGCTCCGCCTTGGCCGTGAGCGACATCGCCATGTAGGTCCGTCCGTGGAAGGCGTGGGTGAACGCCACGATGCCCGCCCGGCCGGTGTAGGCGCGCGCGATCTTGACCGCGTTCTCGACGGCCTCCGCGCCGGAGTTCACCAGGAAGGTCTTCTTGGGGCTGTCTCCGGGCGCGAGCGCGTTCAGGCGCTCGGCGAGCGCGATGTAGCTCTCGTGCATGGCGACGGCAAAGCACAGGTGCTGGAAGGTCGCCGCCTGTTCCTGGACCGCTCGGACCACCTTGGGATGCGAGTGGCCCACGTTCATCACGGCGATGCCGACGGAGAAGTCGAGGTAGCGGTTGCCGTCGGCGTCCCACACGTACGCCCCTTCGGCCCTCGCCGGGTAGAAGGGGTGAGTGCTGTACGCTGCGGGCGCGACGGCGGCCTGGCGGCGCTGGGCGAGGCTGGCGTTGCTCATGGGCGTCCTCCTTCGGGCGGGGTTGCGAATCGTATGTCGGAGACGTCCCGTGCTTACGAAACGCAGGCACATGCCGTAGTGCACCGAGGGATCTGAAGCGCAGGGTGCATATCCCCCTTGCATGCTATCACCCGGCCGGAGGGTCGTGAACCCCGTCTGCACCCCCCCTCGGGGCACGGCTCGTTGCTGCGCCGGGCGTAGCATGGCGTGTGCCTGCGCCCCCCGTCGATGTCGTGGTTCGCCCGCTCGGGGCGGAGGCCCGGAGCGCGGCGGCGCGGTGGGCCGAGCTGCTGGGCTTGCCGCTGGAGGCGGACGACCGCTCGGTGCCGGCCCGTGGAGCATCGGAAGAGGGCGGAGCGGCCCGCAGGATCGCCCTCGAGGTCGGGACCGCCGGGCTGGCGCTACGCTTCTCCGACGGGCCCAGCGTGAGCGTCGTGCCGCGCGCACTGGCGCGCCAGTCGGGGAGGGGCCGCGACCTCCTGGTGCGCGCCGTGGGCAGGGTCGAGCCGGAGGACACGGTGGCCGACGCTACCGCCGGTCTGGGCGCGGATGCGTTCCGGCTGGCGGCGCACGGCGTCCACGTGGTGATGATCGAGCGCGAGCCGCTGGTCGCCGCCCTGCTCCAGGACGCGTTGGAACGCGCGCACAAGGGCGCCGAGGGATCGGCGGCGCGCGATGCCGCGGAGCGCATGGACCTGCTGGTGGGCGATGCACGCGACGTCCTCGGTCGTCTCGCGCCGCCGCCGGCGGTGGTCGTGGTCGACCCGATGTTTCCGGAGACGGGGAAGCGTGCGCTGCCGAACAAGGGCATGGCGCTGTTCCGAGCGTTGCTGGGAGGCGATGCCGATGCCACCGAGCTGCTGGAGGCGGCGCTCGGCGTCGCCCGGCGTCGCGTGGTGGTCAAACGCCCGCGGCGGGCGCCGGCGCTCGGGCTCGAGGCCGGCGTGCCGCCACCCAGCGGGAGCGTGGTGGGTACCACCACCCGGTACGACCTCTACGCTCCCCGGCGGCCGTCCCCCTAGACTGGGAGCCGTCGGCAGCGAGCCGGCCTGGAGAGCGAGGGAACCATGGAGCACGACGGGATGACCGGGGCGCCGGCGGCGGCGTCGACGGTGGAGCACGTGGCCGTGCTGGGCGCCGGCACGATGGGCGGCGGCATCGCCACGCTGTTGCTGGCCAGCGGGTTGCACGTCGCGGTCTACGACGTGGCGGACGAGGCACGCCGGCGCGCCGAGGGGCGGATCGCCAAGCGCAACGAGCCCGGCGCGGTGTCGACGCGGCTGCAGCTCACCGGGGACCTGGAGCAGGCGGTTGCGGACGCCGACTTCGTGATCGAGGCCGCACCGGAGCAGCTCGATCTCAAGCGGACGCTCTTCGTGGAGCTGGACCGGCTCGCCCCCGGGCGGGCCGTGCTCGCCACCAACACCAGCGAGCTCTCCGTCACCGCCATCGCCGCGGTCACGCACCGGCCGGACCAGGTCATCGGCATGCACTGGTTCAACCCGCCGGAGCGCATGGCGCTCGTCGAGATCGTGCGCGCGGTCCAGACGTCCGATGCCACGCTCGCCACGACCAGGGCGCTGGCCGAGCGGTGCGGCAAGACGACCGTGGCCGTGGCCGACCGGCAGGGCTTCGTCACCACGCGGGCGGTCGCTGCGTTGCTTCTCGAGGGGGTGCGGATGCTCGAGGAGGGGGTCGCGAGCGCCGAGGACATCGACACCGCCGTGCGCCTGGGCCTCAACCACCCGATGGGCCCGCTCGAGCTCTCGGACTACATCGGCCTCGACACCATGCTGCTCATCGCCGAGTCGATGACCGACGCCATGGGCGAGCGCTTCCGCCCTCCGCAGAGCCTTCGCAAGCTCGTCGAGGCGGGGAACCTGGGCCGCAAGTCGGGTCGAGGGTTCTACGACTACGGGGAGGACGATTGAGACCGGTGCGGCGCCGGGCGCCGGGGGGTCCACGAGAATCGCCTCCCGGGCGGGAGGCGATCTGGCTGGCCCACAGGGATTCGAACCCCGACCGACCGGACCAAAACCGGTTGTCC
>CAZIBD010000079.1:0-13829 GCA_964536935.1 uncultured bacterium
GCAGCCTGAACGAACGACAGGCTCTTGGAGGAAGTCACACACACTTCAGGACTTGACCTGGGATTGCCGGCGATGACCTGGTCACGGGGGTCGGCGTCATGATCGGCGGTCTGCTGTTGTTGGCGGGTTTGCTGCTGAACCGCTCGAAGCATGAGCAAGCGCTCGATACTCCCGCCGCGCGCTACACGTTGGCCGCGGTGGCATGGTCATGGCTCCTGGTGGTGCTGACGGTGGTGGTGGCCGGTTTCTACATCGAGCTCAACGAGGTGTACTTCGGGGCGGGGGACCTGAAGGCGCCTGGTGCGGCTGCCGATGCCGTGTTCACGTTCGCCCATCAGGACTTCGCGTTCTTCATCCTGCCGGGTCTGATGGTGCTGCTGTTGTTTGCGAACTTGCTGCTCCACGACCACCACCGGACGATCGCGTGGGGAGCCATCGATGGGGGCTTCATTACCTTCGTGGGTGTGCTGCTGTACGTGTTTGCGGCGCCAAAGCCCACGTTCTCCGCGGGGTACATCATCAGCGCGATTGGAATCGGGGTGCTGTTCGCTACGCTGCTGGTGTTTCTGCAGGGCCTCTGGGGTCACGTTGCGCCGGAGCGGGGCGCGTCGCTGACGCACCACCACGCCTAGCGCGTCCGCGCCCTTGGGCGACGGTGCGCTGACGCCGGCTAGGGCAAGAGCGTGAACTTGCAGCTCGTCCATACATGGCGTGTGGACGAGCTGCAAGTCGTTGGCGTTGTGCTGCGGGTCATGGCGAGGTGGGCGTCGTCCAGAGGTCGAAGTTGAGGTAGTTTGCAGTTGCTCGCCGTGGGCATAGCTCTCACGGTCAAGAGTTCCACCTGGATCTTGCGTGTGCACGCTCGCCAGCGGGTTCAATGTGGAGCAATTTGCAGCCGCCACTACTTCTCCGACGCCAGGTCCCACTCGTCTTTTCATCATGCGTTGCGGCCAGACCGGGCGACGGTCTGGCCGCAACGAGGTTGTGACGAGGGGCTAGGGGAGAGGAAGGTTGGAGGGAGGTGGGTTGAAGGCGGCCATCTGTGCGTTGGTGAACGCGCTGATGGTTGCCGTGGGCTTCGGGGAGCCGCCGCTGGCGACGTCCGCTGCGGCGAAGGCGGTGACGCCTTGAGTCGTGCTCTGGTGCGTGACCCAGAGGTTGCCGTTGCTGTCCAGCGCCACGCCGACGTTGTTGTCCGTCCCGGTCTTGATGGTCGCTGCGGGGCTGGGGCTGGCGGCGGTGAGGCTGCTCGCGGAGTAGCGCACGACCGTGCCGCCTGTCTGGTTGCCGGCCCAGAGGTTGCCGCTGGCGTCGAACGCCAGGAACTCGGGCTTGCTGAGGCCGGTGCTGATCTTGGTGCCGGCTGTGGGTGTCGAGCCCAGTGACGCGGCCTTGTACTCCGTCACGGTGCTGCTGCCGTGGTCAGCGATCCAGAGGTTGCCGCTAGCGTCGAACGCCAGGCCAAGAGGGGTGGTGACGGTGAAGCTCTTGCTGACGCTCGGGGTCCCTGCCAGAGACGCGGCGGAGTACTCGACCACGCTACCGCTGAGGTAGTTCGTGATCCAGAGGTTCCCTCCGGTGTCGAACGCCAGACCGTGCGGCTGGCTCAGGCCCGCGATGGTGCGTGTAGGGAGCGGGTTGCTTGTCAGGGACCCTGCTGCGTACTCGACCACCTTGTCGCTGGAAGCGTATGCGACCCAGAGGTTGCCGCTTGCGTCGAACGCCAGGCCGGTTGGGCAGAACTGCGTGCTGGAGATCGTGGCAGCAGGTGCGGAGGTCTTGCCCAGGGTGCTGGCCGCGAACAGGTCGACCGTGCGGTTCGCGCAATCGGTGACCCACAAGCCTTGTGGGGGCGTGGTCGCCGTAGGTCCTGAGGTGGGTTGTTGACTGCACCCGGCGATCAGAAGGCTTACTCCAAGGGCGACGGCGACAAGGGACACGCGGAATCTCACGACGGCCTCCCAACCGCACCTGCCGCCGCTCGATCGGTCGCGATGGCCAACTCCCACGCCTCGAGAACTCTGGCGAACCCGTCCATATATTTTCCGTCCCTTCCTCGGCATCAGATCGATCTTGATCGTCCTTTTCGGCTGACTCCATCGCCTGCGGGGAGTCCCCCCGGCCCTAGGTCCACGGCCGCTTGCTTGAGGCGAAGTATATCGGTGCGAATGATCGCTTTGTGAAGACGACCCTGGTGGGGGCCACGGGGGAAGGGCGTGTTCGATGTCGGCGAGCGAGGTCGGCGACTACGGCAGGAATCGATTTGAGGGCGAAGCGTCCCGCGGAGTACCGTCGACGCAAGGGCGCAGCCGTGCGGCTGAGCCGCGAGGCGGCGCCAGGTTGATACGCGATCCGTCAGCCGGCAGGGGGAAGGAGCCCACGTGGATACCGTCGTCATTACAGGAGCCAGCGATGGGATTGGCGCGGCAAGTGCTCGTCAGTTGAAGGCCAAGGGGCACCAGGTCGTCCTCGTTGGGCGTTCGCCAACCAAGACTGAGGCTCTGGCACGGGAGCTCGCGGCACCTTTTCATGTGGCCGACTACGCCAGCTTGGCCGACGTGCGGCGACTCGCTTCGGAGCTCGAGCGCTACGACCGCATCGATGTTCTGGCGAACAACGCCGGTGGCATCGTGGGGGAGCGCCAGCTGACCGAGGACGGCTTCGAGATGACCTTCCAGGTCAACCACCTTGCGCCGTTCCTCCTGACCAAGCTGTTGCTGAAGCGCCTCATCGAGAGCCGCGCGAAGGTCATTCAGACCTCGAGCACGGCCGCCAACACGTCCGGAGGCAGGTTCGACGTCACGGACCTCAACAGCGAGCGCTCGTACCACCCACAACGCGCCTACGGGAACGGCAAGCTCGCGAACATCCTGTTCACACGGGAGCTACATCGGCGCCACCAGGCGGATGGGATCGCGGCCGTGGCTTTCCATCCGGGCGTCGTGCGCACCAACTTCGCCAGCGAGAGCACCCGCCTCCTGCGGTTCGCGTACCACTCGCCTGTGCGGTACCTGATGATCAGCCCCGAGGCCAGCGGCCGCAGGCTCACGGCGCTTGCCGAGGGACGGCCGGGTGTCGATTGGGAGCCCGGCGAGGTCTACGCCAGGAGCAAGCCCATGCCGGTCAAGTTCAAGGACGTCGACGGCGGTATCGCGCGTCGGCTCTGGGAACGCAGTGAAGAACTGCTGGCACGCTCCACCTGACGGTGTACGCGGTCGGTCGTTGCGTCGGCCTGGGTAGAGGGCGTAGCGTCGATCTTCATAGGGGCCGGGCGTACGAAGGCGGCCGCCATCAGCTCGTGAGCACGGGTATATGTCTCCTACCCGCGCTCGCAATGCGCGTGAGGGGGACCCGTCCTTCTCGGCGCCGGTGCTCCGTTGGGCGAACGGTGGTAGGCTTCGCGCCGCTTCGTCCGGTGGGGACTGCCCGATGTTGGAGGTGGAGAGCGTGACGACCGTATCCCAGCGGCCCGCCCCGAGCTCCCGCGAGCGATAGATTGATCTTTGCGTTGGCGCTGTCGTCTAGCGGCTAGGACGCCGGGTTCTCAGCCCGGTAACCTCGGTTCGAATCCGGGCAGCGTCACCACTCTTTTCCCCGCAGA
Organism: uncultured bacterium; assembly: GCA_964536935.1. GTDB lineage: Bacteria > Deinococcota > Deinococci > Deinococcales > Trueperaceae > JASBRS01. The sequence continues at coordinate 3,602 of CAZIBD010000079.1, forward strand.
CCGCGTACGACCACGAAGACCGCCGCGACCTGGAAGTCCGAGACGGTTCGGAGTTTCCACCGAGTTGCCCCTTGTAGGGATCGGCCCAACCCTGGCTCCGTCGCCGGAGGAATTCGCCAGACCGGTGAGCTTGTGTTCAACCGTGATGTTGGGGCCGTGATCGCGAACACGGCTACGGTACGGCGATCTCCGTGGCGGTGGCCGTCCTTCGGGGCCTCGGCTCGTCGAGCGCGACCGTGTGCACCGAGTGCTCCAACGTCTGCGCCGTCGCCACCTACAGGTCGGCCGGCTTCCAAGAACTCGCTGACGTTTGGGAGCTGCATCGGAGCGCCTAGGGCGTCTTCCTGATACCAGTGGCGGAGAGCGCCCGCCCCGCCACCAGAGGCGCGGGCGGGCGCGCTTCCATTACGCGAGCGGGACGCGAAGCCGAACCTGTCGGGACCTGCCGATCTGGGCCGCGGCAACGGCGGCGCGCCCGGTACGCCGGCTACTGGCCCGCTTCTCGAACGTTGGTGGACGGCAAGCCCGGTCAGGCACGAGACGGGGCTGTCCGATACCACTGCCAGCCTCCCATGTGTTCTGCCCTGCCAGGGACGTTTGTCCCTATCGACATGGGAGGCCCGAGCGTTTGGTCGAAGCTAGCGGTCACCCGCATTGGCTTGCAGCGCGCTCGACGAGCGACATCGACTTGAATACCGCGGCTCACCGGACGCACTGGTGGAGGGGTTTCATGATCGGTTCTCGCGTGCGCCTCGGGCTGCCGCCCATCTTGGCATTGTTGCTGGTGGTGGGGTTGAGCGCCTGCAACAGCGCCGCTCCGGGTCCGACCCCACCTCCCGGCGATGCCGTCAAGACGGCCCTCAACAAGCTCGGGGTAGCCACGAACGCCACCACCAGCCGCAAATCACCCACCGGTGGCACCTTGCCGAGCGGGTACGCTCCGCTGGGCACCACGGTGGCCTACAGCAACCCGCCGAAAAACTCCAACCAGAGCGCCACCAACCCGAAGACGGAAGTGCTGCTGGTAGGGCCGACGGGGCCTTCCAGCAACCCGGCCAACCTGATCAGCATCGATGGCGCCACGGTGCCCGGCAGCACGCCCAACTACGGCACGCCAACCGTGCTGCAGAGCTTCGACACCACCGACTACCCCTGGGCCGATGCGGGTTCATCGTCTCCATCGGCGACCGTCGATGCCAACGCGCAGACGCTGCGTTCCGTCGCCAGCGGCGATCTCGACGGGGACGGCATTGACGAGATCGTCATGGGCGGCCCCACGCAGTTCGAAACCAGCTGCAATGCCTACGGCCAGATCGTCGTCGCCCTCGATGACGCCGAGCACAACTTCACCCAGCTGGGCGCTTACTACGAGCCGAACGCTGCGTTCGCCTACTGCGACTGGTCGAATGCCAACACCGGCAATAAGAACCAATGGAAGGTGTACTTCGCGTTCATCAATACCGTCGACCTGACCGGCAACGGCGTGCCCAGCATCATGGCCAACCAGTTCCTCTACGACTACTCCCCCAGCTGTCCCACGGGGCTGTGCCCACGACTGGACAGCAGCAACAACGCCATGAAGCTACCCGACACGACCTTCATGAACCCGGCCGGCGTCAACGACTACGCCGGTTCCCTCACTCCGACCAGGGCCGACGTCGCTGTCGGCGACGTCACCGGCGACGGACGTCAGAACGTGCTCATCTACGAGCAATGGCACAACCAGGTGGAGGTCTGGGGACAATCGCAGGACACGAACGTCGGGACCGACGGCTGGGACCAGCTGTCGTCCATCCCCACAACCACTTACTTAGCCTGGAACCACGTGGAGCCCATCCTGGTGCCGGTCGAGACCGAACCCAGCGGGCCAATCATGAAATACGTCGCGGGCAGCCATCGGCTGGTGTACACCCAGCCGATCGTGGTGGCGGCCCTGGCCGCCGCGCCCTGTGAGAAGGGCATCCATCAGAACCTCAGCGCCTGCGTCACGACCTTCGGGCAGAGCACCAGCTCCGGTGGCGGCACCAGCGCCAGCGTCAGCGTCACCGCTGGCGTCACCGTCGGCGTCGAAGCGGAAGTCGACGTCCCCTTCGTGGGAACCTTCACGTCACAATGGACGAACACGATGTCGACCACGGCAACGCGTTCCATCAGCACCTCCTACACGGTCACCAAGACCGTCACCTACTCGACCGGCAGCATGCAGGACGGCGTCATCTTCACCACCATCCCCGAGGACCAGTACACCTACAAGATCGTCTCCGCCACCAACGCCAGCCTCGTCGACAAGCTGGTGGTGGTATCGCTGCCGCGCCAGCCCATCACCCTCATCGCCGAACGCAGCTTCTACAACTCCGCCGTCGCCCCCATCCCCGAGCACACCTTCTCCGATGGAAGGCCCCCCTCGACGGCGCCGAAGATCGACTCGACCGTCTTCCAGCACACCATCGGCGACGTAACCAGCTACCCCACCGCAAGCCAGAAGGACAGCCTGCTCAGCCAGTACCCCGACACGACCAACCTCGAGAAAGGACCCCAGACCGTCGGCGAGGGCACCAGCAGCAGCACACAGCTCAGCATCGACGTGAGCAACCAGATCAGCGAATCCAACACGCTCGCCCTGGACTACAACTTCGACTTCCAGACCACAGGCGAGGGCCACGTCTTCGGCTTCAACGTCGGCTACGGCACGTCGGCCGGCCTCACCGTGACCAGCGGCACCTCCACCACCTACACCGGCACGGTCGGCAGCATCGACGCAGCGGACTACAGCGCCAACTACTACCAGTTCGGACTGTTCACCTACGTCCAGCCCGTCAACGGACAGCAGATCGAGGTCGTCAACTATTGGACAACGCCGCAGTAGCCAACCGCACCGCTCACGGCGCTCGACGACACGGTGCCCGGGACACATCCCGGAGCGCCGTGGTCAGTCGGCCAGGGCAACGCCGACATGCTGGACGAACGGTGCGCCGATGCTGGCGTCCCATGGCCCTGGGGTCCTGCCGTGACCCTGGCGGACGCCGGCTACGACCTCGACGACCTGTCGGGGTTCGTCACGCTGGCATCCGGCAGCGACCTCGACGGAATGTTGCGCTGGCTGGCGAGTGTGGCGTCCAGCCACCGCCTTCTCCGGGGCATCCTCAGCGGCAATGAGCGCGTGCCAAAGATCGTCGAGGCCCTCAAGGGGTACAGAGCTCCATGGATCAGGCGCCGGTGCAGGACGTGGACATCCACGCCGGGCTGGAGACGACACTCGTGATGCTGAGCGGCAGGCTCGGTGACCACATCGCCCTGCGGCGCGCCTACGCACCGGATGTTCGTACCATCGAAGCGTACGGGAGCCAGCTCAATCAGGTCAGGACGCAGCTCATCGACAACGCCATCGACGCCATGGACGGCCAGGGCGAGCTCACGTTGAGAACGCGCTCCGACGATGATTGGATCGTCGTGCGTCGAAGACACCGGTCCCGGCATGGAATCGGAGATCCTCGCGCGGATCTTCGACCCGTTCTTCACCACCAAGCCCCCCGGCGAAGGGACGGGCCTCGGCCTGAATGTGAGCCACGGCATCGTGGTGCAAGGACACGGCGGCCGCATGGACGTGGACTCCCGCCCAGGCTGCACGCGGTTCGATGTCCACCTTCCTCGGAACCGCGAGCCGGCCTCGGGAGGTGACGCCGGCGGCCAGAGCAGAGTACGACGATAAACGCAACCCCAAGCACAGCGTCTCTCTTGGCGTGCCGCCGCCAGGTCATGGGAGCATCGGCTGACTAGACCGGTGCGAACTCGATTCGCTCCTGCACGCGGACGAGCCACTCTCCCGTGAGAGACCGGAAGAGACTTCGCTGCTCGCGTGCCCGTCGCAGGGACAAAGCACACTTGCGAGCGGCGTGGGGTGCTCCCACGATGGCTGTCGATGGTTCGGGAGGGGTGCGTATGGGTGGAAGCCGTAGTCTGCTCGCAAGCAACACGGGATTCGGAGGCTGGCGTCGTATCGCTCGCCGTGCGCCGCTGGTGACGTTCTTCGCCATCGCGCTCGGGTCGACGTGGATCTGGTTCATCGTCGTGTTGGGGCTCCTGCGAGCGCCCGTGATGCCGTGGGCGATTCCCGGCACCTTCGGACCGGCCATCGCCGGCTTCATGGTGGTGTCGGCGACGGAGGGCAGGGAGGGCGTGCGCCGGTTGCGCCGCAGCTGCAGGCAGTGGAGGGTGGGCCTGCGCTGGTACCTGCTCGCGGGCATCGCCCTGCCGGCGCTGGTGCTGGCGTGTGGGCTGGTCCTGCCTGACGGTCGCGACGCCTTCGTAGGCCAGTCCGCGGTGGCCGTGGTCGTGACCTATCTGGCACAGCTCGTTGCCATCCTGTTCGGGGGAGGCGGGTTCAACGAGGAGCCGGGCTGGCGTGGTTTCGCGCTTCCGCGCTTGCAACGGGCGGCCGGGCCGCTCAAGGGCACGCTCGTCCTGGGGGTGTTGTGGGGACTGTGGCACCTGCCGCTCTACGTGTATACGCCGCATTACAACGGCGCAGGAGCGGGCTTCGCTGGGATCGCGCCCATGTTCCTGGCATTCATCGTGTGCACGACGGCCCTCGCCCTCGTGTTCACGTGGCTCTACAACAGCACGGGCGCATCCGTGTTCTTCCTGGCCTTCGCGCACGCGTCGTTCAACGCCGGCACCATGTGGGCGCCCGCAGCCAGAAGCTACGACCTGATCCTCTTCGTGGTCGTGGCCGTACTCGGCCTGGCCGTCCTCGTCGGGACGCGGGGGCGCCTGGGATGGAAGCCCGAAGCCGCGCCCTCCGTCGTGGTGCCCGCCGCGTCAACGTAGGCAAATCCCGGCAGGGAGCGCCGTTCGACCGGTTCCCGGCGAGTTCGAGACGTGCGTGCAGCGAGGGCTTCCGTGAGGCAATGCCGCGCGATTCGGCTGCGCCCGTCAAACGGGACCGTACTCCTGGAGGAGCAACCTGCCGTCGAGAACGGCCGTGTCGAGAAGCCGTAGCCGGGTCGCGGGCAACTCCCGGAAGAAGGGTTCCAGACCGGTGTCGCCGAGGATGAGGGGAAAGACGAGGAGGCGCAGTCGGTCGACGAGGTCGAGCCTCAGGAGGCTTCTGACGAGGTCGAGGCTGCCGATGGTGCGAATGGGCGCTCCGGTCTCACGCTTCATCGCGGCGATGGTGGTGCCGGCGTCACCCTCCAGCAGACGGGTGTTGGCCCACGTCAGCGGTTCGTGGAGCGTGTTGGAGAGGACGGCCTTGGGGGCGGCCCTCATGAGGCTCGACACCTCGTCGTCTGCCGAGCTGTGGGCCGCCAGGGCCTGGTAGGTGACGCGCCCCATCAGGATCTCGTAGCCGGGGTCGAAGTTGTGACGGACCCAGGCCTCGAGCTCGGGGCCGTCGTACCCGAAGTACGCGCCGTAGCCCTTGGCTCCGGCGCACCCGTCCAGGGACAGGAACAAGTCTGCGGTCAGTTCCCTCATGATCGCCTCCCCGGCGCTACGGATTCCAGTTGTCGTGCATTCCAGCGCGCTCCCTCTCGCGCGCGTGGGCGCGAGGGATCGGAGTCGCGGATGGCTTGCGCGAGCGTGTCTCCCGGTGGCCGATCGACGAGAGCGCTACGAGGGCGGGTGCCGAACTTCTTCGCGATGGCACCCGCCCGTCGTCGTGGGCGGCAGGTCGGCTCCGCTACGGGTGCTGTTAGGCGTTGGCCCTACCGTGCCATTCGGTGACAGGGGTTGGCGGGAATGTTGTGTGCGGCGTACGGCACGTCGCATTCGGGAAGGACGTCCCCGCTCTCGACCCCAGCCCCGACAAGATCCTGCAGGCCGGCGGGTTCGAACTCGCGAAGGACAGCCCGAAGGGGCCCACGCCACAGTTGACGATCTCGTTCGTCGTGCCCGACAAGGTGGGAACCTGGCACTACGCCTGCTTCGAGGAGAAGGGGGCGCACTACACCAAGCACCACATGGTGGGCACCATCACGATCGTGGGGTAGCCACATTAGCCGCGGGCGGGGCTCGAGCGTCTACCTTCCCGGGCGATCCACCCGGGAAGGCCGGCATCGCACCGGTCTCGGCCCATCGTTGACGCGGGGGTCGGCGCCGAGCAGGGCTCCGCCGTTCCGTCTACCCGTCGCTTCAAAGGAGGCTTCGCGTGGCGACTCCTCCGACGGACGCGTACCCCGCCAGCGTCATGAGCACCTTCCAGGCATGCCTCCCCATAGCGGGACACGGCTGATGGGAACGAGGATGCTGCCGTCGCGAAAGCGCGTCGACACGTCGCTGACGTACGCCTGGCCGTCCACGGCGCTCGCCGGCCCCACACTGACGGACCTCGTGGCGGAGAGGCTACTCGAGCCCGGGCCGATCTCGAGCTGCAGGGCACGGCCGGACAGGGTCGTCAGCGTCAGCGCCCGGCCTGCGGCGGGGGCACCGAAGGCCAGGCTGCCAAGCGGATGCGAGCCGGGCACGACGAGCTGCCGCACGAGCGTCACGAGCGCGTCCCGTCTGCTCAACCAGTCGCGAAAGCAGCCTGAGCCGATGGTTTGCGCCAGGTGCGCGAAGGCCGCGTCCGTAGGAGCGAACACGGTGTACGTGCGGGAGTCGTCGAAGATCATGTCGAGGCCGCTATCGGTCAGGACCCGATGGAAGCACGCGAAGGTCGTCGAACGTTGCGCGGATGCGGGACCGAAGCACAGCCCCGAGCCCGACTGCTGGTACGCGCCCGGCGCCCGCGGTGCCGAGCGAATCACGGAATGGCTCGTGATGAAGCCCTGCAGCGTACCGGCGTTCACCGTGAGCGCGGCCACCTGCACGCGCGGCTGTGCGAACCCCGCGGCCAGGAGCAGCGAGGTCACGAGCGCCACGACCGGGAGGTAGCGCCTGAAGCCGGAGCGAACCACGTCTCCATCATCTCACGAGGGACCGGCTGCGACGGCATCGACGCGCACGAGTGCGGAATGACGGTCGAAGCGGCAGACGGCGAGTCTCCGTGCGGCCGACGCCGTGGAGGAGGCCAGAGCGCAGCGCGCTCGGTGGCATCGCTCCCCACACGAGTAAGCGTTCCGTAGGCGGCCGTCGTCCACACTCTGGTGTGGCGACCCGCGTTCCAGCCCACCTCGTAGCCCGCTTGAAGACGGTCACGGCTCACGTGCAGCAGCTTGCCCGGGACCGCGGCCTCGAGGACGCGTTCCTTGGACCGCTTTCCTCCCTGGATGCCGCGACACGGCAAGCGGTCGAGAGCGATTCGAAAGAGATGGTCGAAGCTGCCCTGGGTGAGGTGCGGTCCCTTGCCCGACAGCTGGCCGCGACCCAAGCCGTTGTCGATCGCCTGCCGGAGAGCGGCGCCGTGCCTGCGCAGGAACGGCCGTCCACGCTTCTCGCAGCGTCAGAGACCGGGAGCGACCCAGGCGCTTCGGAGGCGGCCCATCAGCCCAGCGACGATGGACTCTCCGCGCGGGACTCGTTGCTCCTCTGAGCTCACGCCTTCGCTCGCGGCTCCGCTGTCGGAGTCCGCGCCGCCCCTTCGACCCGAGCGAGAAGCGTCGGGGACGATCGTGCTAGAGTTCGGCAACCCGCAAGGATCGTCGTTGCAGGAACCTCCCGGAAGGTGGGGCCTCGCACGTCCCTCACTCCCTGGGAGTGGTGCCATGCGTGGCTCGAGTCGTTGCGAGGGAGTGCGACCACGACGGCGCGGCGGTCGTGACGGTAGGTTTGCCGAGGCGGGTCGGAGAGGGCGGGTGCTTTCATGGGCACGATCGTGATCACGGGGAGTTCGTCGGGTCTTGGGCGGGCCATGACCGCATACTTCGCGGAGCGTGGCTGGAGCGTGGCCGCGACCATGCGAACGCCGGAGGAGCACGCGGAGCTGGCGGATCGGGGCGACGTGCACCTGTATCGTTTGGACGTCACGGACATCGAAAGCATCGAGCGGGCACGGGACGCGATCTTGACGGATACGGGGTCCGTCGACGTCGTCGTGAACAATGCCGGCTACGCCCTGGCGGGGCCCTTCGAGGCGGTTTCGGAGACGCAGATCCGGCGTGAGTTCGACACCAACGTGCTCGGGGTGATGGCGGTAACCAGGGCGTTCCTCCCGCACTTCCGGGACAGGCGCTCGGGCATGTTCGTGAACGTGTCGTCGGCGGCCGGCCGCATCACGATGCCGTTCTTGAGCCTGTACGTGAGCTCGAAGTTCGCAGTGGAAGGGTTCTCCGAGGCCGTCGCATATGAGCTCAAGGAGTTCGGCATCCGGGTGAAGCTGGTGGAGCCCGGGAGGTTCGAGACCGATGTCGGCGGGCGTTCGCTGGACCGCGTGTCGCGAGACGACCTATCGGCGTACGAGCCGGCGTGGAACCGCTTCTGGGAGGTCTGGCTGGCCCAGGAGGAGCGTCCCCCGAGACAGGTGGCGGAGACGGTGTTCGCGGCCGTCACCGATGGCGAGGATCGGCTTCGATACCTGGTTGGTGAGGATGCCGAGAGGGCGGTGCGCTTCCGTCACAAGCATGGGGACGACGCCTACGTAGCCAGGACAGCGGAGGTGTACCTCGGGTCGCGGTGACGCCCCGGACGTTCCACGGGTCGCGGCCTCGTCAAGCCCGTTGGTACACCGCCAGGATCACCCCACTGGGCCCGACCAGGCTGTCCACCAAGCGAAGGCGCGCCGTGATCCCTTCGGGGAACAGACGCTGGCCCGACCCGAGGATGATGGGTGCGATCGTAAGCACGTACTGGTCGATCAGTTCTCGTCGAGCGAGCGACCGAACCAACGCGCCACTACCCAGGATCGTGAGGGCTCCGTCGTGCTGGTCCTTGAGCCCGGCGACGGCTTCGCCCGCCTCCCCCGGGAGCAGGATGGAGTTCTGCCACGGCAGCGGCTCCTCGAGCGTCCTGGAGCAGACGTACTTGGCGGCCTTGTTGAGGTGGTCGGTGTAGGGGTTGTCCGTGCGTTTCGGCCATACGGCGTAGAGATCCTCGTACGTTCGTCGGCCTAGCAGCAGCGACCCGGAGGCGCGCCCCATCATCTGGGCCATCCTCTGGCCGATGACGTCGTCCTGGTACGCCACCGCCCAGCCGCCGTGCGCGAAGCCGCCGCCAATGTCCTCATCCGACCTGGCGGGTGCCTGCATGACGCCATCCAACGTGAGGCTGTTGACCACCACGACGTCTCCCACGGCTTGCCCCTTTCACGTTGGCTCCGGCGTGGAGATTTCCGCGGGAGCAGAGCGCGTCTCGGTTGCACATGGTCCGGCTGCCTGGTCGCCGGACCGTTGGCGTGCGCCTTCTACCCCTGGGTTGCGCGCGTGCGAGCCCCGTGCCGCAGGAGCCCGCAGCGCAGGGTAGTCGTGGCCCACGGGACTCCAAGGATTCTCGGAGTACCTCACGTGGCTCATGGGCCCCCGTACGCACGGGAGCCTAGACTGGCCGTACTTGACGTCGCGCAACCGTGGTCCGGCGCCGCCGGCGCCGCGGCTACGCCGCCGGCGGTAGGGTTGGTGGAGCCGAGCCCTGCGACCGAGGGGTCGGTCGCGGGCGCCCGCTGCAGTCCCCGGCGCCCGTCGCGCCGGAAGGGGGCCCACACGGATGCAGCGCAGCATGACCATCGGCCTGTTTGCCGCGGGCGTGGCTCTCGCTGTCGTCGCCTACGTCGACGGGGGCTGGTCTCGCGTGCTGGCCGGCCTCAGCGGTACGGGCCAGCTGCTGGTCGACGTCGCGGTCTTGATCGTGGCCGCGTTCGTGCTGGCCGGCCTGATCCAGGTGATGATCTCGAAGGAGACGGTCACCCGGTGGCTCGGCGAGGGTTCGGGATGGCGCGGTCTGCTCATCGGAGGCGTGGCGGGAGCCCTGATTCCCGGCGGACCCTATGTGTACTACCCGATCGCCGTCGCCTTCCTCCGGAGTGGCGCGACGATCGGCACGATCATCACCTTCGTGGTCGCCAAGAACCTCTGGACGCTCAGCCGTCTGCCGATCGAGGTGGCACTGCTCGGGCTCCATGTCACGTGGGTGCGCTACGTCGTCACCCTGCTGTTCCCAGTGCTCGCCGGGGCGACGGCGGAGTTCCTGTTCAGGGGAGGGAGCCGCTGGGTGCGCGAAGGGCTACCCGGCGCCTCTGACGACGTGGACCAGCGGGGCGCGGCATGACCCGGAAGCGTGTCCGATGATCCTCGCTACCGCCATTCTGGTGGGGCTGGCCTCGCGCTTGCTGCCGTCGCTTACCGAAGCGACCCGGCCA